>DASWWL010000142.1:0-23619 GCA_036400975.1 Novosphingobium sp.
GTGTGGCATTCACCGGCCTGTCCATCCGCCGCATCCCGTGGCGGCCTTTCCGGACCGCGCGGGCGCCGACCGCACTGCGAAGGAGCAGAGCCGAAGCGCTTGCGCCCCCGCACCCGTCACAGTGCCAGTCTGGTAACTGACGGAACGGAACGTATGAAGAACATTCCTACATGTCAAGCACATGGAACGTGCTTTTTTGAGTCAGGCTTCCGCGCGTTGCGTTCGACAGGCTCGGGTTCAGCGGATTTTGTATGGATACAAGGGTATTTGAAATAGAAGTAGTGAGCTTCGCCGCAGGGACCACGCGTCAAGCCTGGCCCGGCCGGCCTCAAGCCTACACTTCACAAAACGCAGCTCAAGCTTTCAAGAAGCTGCGCATCAAGCAAGCGGGCATGGCCTGTAACATGCGTACAGGACGCCATGCCCGTGAATTTTAAGCGGCTTCCTTCTTGCGGCCAGCCTTCTTGCGTTCGTGCGGATCGAGAATCGCCTTGCGCAGACGGATCGACTTGGGCGTCACTTCGACCATTTCGTCATCGTCGATATAGGCGATCGCCTGTTCGAGTGTCATGATCTTCGGCGGAGTCAGGCGGATCGCATCGTCCTTGCCGCTCGAACGGAAGTTCGTGAGCTGCTTGGACTTCATC
The DNA here is from genome assembly GCA_036400975.1 of Novosphingobium sp. Classification (GTDB taxonomy): domain Bacteria; phylum Pseudomonadota; class Alphaproteobacteria; order Sphingomonadales; family Sphingomonadaceae; genus Novosphingobium. Next base: position 648 of record DASWWL010000142.1, read on the forward strand.
GGGTTGACCTCAAGGTCTTCGACCTTGGCGTTTTCGCCGATGATCATGCCTTCGTAGAGCGCCTCGCCCACGCCGACGAACAGGATGCCGCGCTCTTCGAGCGGGCCGAGCGCATAGGCTACCGCCTCGCCTGCGCCGTTGGAGATCAGCACGCCGTTCTTGCGGCCTTCGATCTTGCCCTTGTGCGGGCCGTACTTTTCGAACAGCCGGTTCATGATGCCAGTACCGCGCGTGTCCGAAAGGAACTCGCCGTGGTAGCCGATCAGGCCGCGCGAGGGGGCCGAGAAGGTGATGCGGGTCTTGCCGCCGCCGGAAGGACGCATGTCGGTCATCTCGGCCTTGCGCTGGTTCATCTTGTCGACGACCGTACCCGAGTGCTCGTCATCGACGTCAATGACGACGGTTTCGTAAGGTTCGGTGCGGCCCCCGTTTTCGTCCTCGCCGAACAGCACGCGCGGGCGGCTGATGCCAAGTTCGAAGCCTTCGCGGCGCATCGTCTCGATCAGCACGCCGAGCTGGAGTTCGCCGCGCCCCGCCACCTCGAAGCTGTCCTTGTCGGCGCTTTCGGTCACCTTGATCGCCACGTTCGATTCCGCTTCGCGCATCAGGCGATCGCGGATCATGCGGCTGGTCACCTTATCGCCTTCGCGCCCGGCCATGGGGCTGTCGTTCACGGCAAAGCGCATCGACAGCGTGGGCGGATCGATCGGTTGAGCCTTGATCGGGGTCGAGACCGTAGTGTCGGCGATGGTGTTCGACACGGTGGCGACAGTGAGGCCCGCCAGCGAAATGATGTCGCCTGCCTTGGCTTCGTCCACCGGCACGCGGTCGAGCCCGCGAAACGCCATGATCTTCGAGGCGCGGCCGGTTTCGATCACCTTGCCGTCGGCGTCGAGCGCATGGATCGGCTGGTTGGCCTTGACCGTGCCCGACTGGACGCGGCCCGTCAGCACGCGGCCGAGGAAGTTGTCGCGGTCGAGCAGGGTGACGAGGAAGCTGAACGGCGCATCGGCGTCGAGCGCCGGCGGCGGGACGTGATCGACGATCTTCTGGAACATCGGCTCCAGCGTGCCGGAGCGCAGGCTGGGATCTTCGTTGGCGTAACCGTTGCGGCCCGAGGCGTAGAGCACGGGGAAGTCGAGCTGCTCATCGTTTGCTTCAAGCGTAACGAACAGGTCGAAGACCTCGTCGAGCACTTCCTGGATACGCTCGTCCGGGCGGTCGATCTTGTTGACCACGACGATCGGCTTGAGCCCCAGCGCCAGCGCCTTGCCGGTGACGAACTTGGTCTGCGGCATCGCGCCTTCGGAACTGTCGACCAGCAGGATGACGCCGTCCACCATCGAGAGGATGCGTTCTACCTCGCCGCCGAAGTCGGCGTGGCCCGGCGTATCGACGATGTTGATGCGCGTGCCGTTCCATTCGATGGAGGTCGGTTTCGCCAGGATGGTGATCCCGCGTTCCTTTTCCAGATCGTTGGAATCCATGGCGCGTTCTTCCACCCGCTGGTTGTCGCGGAAGGTGCCGGACTGGCGGAAGAGCTGATCGACGAGCGTGGTCTTGCCATGGTCGACGTGCGCAATGATCGCGATATTGCGCAGGGGAAGCGGGGCGGACATGAATCGGTTCCGGATATGAGGGGTAAGGGCGGTGCTTGCTGCGCCGCAACACGGCGCGGCCCCTAGCCGAAACCGTCTCTAGGGGCAAGGCGGCTCTTCCGGCGTGGCAAAAAAGTCACCTTCAGCAAGCCACCATTTTGGCGGGACACTTAACGATTGTATCAAAATATTAGGATTCCTATGGTTTAGCCCAGGTAACAACAGAGGCTTTTTCCGCATCTGGGTAGATACCTGGGCGGTAAGCCGGGGGCTGAAAGGTACCGCTCATGAGAATGCCTGTCTCACGCATGGCTGTGTCCGCGCGCGTAATTCTTTCCTGTAGCGCTGCTGCCTTGGGGCTGGCGGCGATGCCGGCGATGGCGCAGGAGACCGAGGAGGCGCAGCCCGCGGGCGATATGCCTTCGGAAAACTACGACGGAAACGAGATCGTCGTCACGGCGACGAAGCGCGAGCAGACGCTGCAGGATGTGCCGGTCGCCGTCTCGGTAACGACGTCCGAAACGATCGAGCGCGCCTTCATCCGCGATATCAAGGATCTGGCGACGGTGGTCCCGTCGCTGCGCGTCGGCGAGCGCCAGAACTCTTCCAATACCAACTTCTTCATTCGCGGGTTCGGCAACGGCGCCAACAATGCCGGCATCGAGCCTTCGGTGGGCGTCTTCATAGACAACGTGTACCGTTCGCGCTCGGCTGCGCAGATCGCCGACCTTCCCGATGTCGAGCGCATCGAGGTGCTGCGCGGTCCGCAATCGACGCTGTTCGGCAAGAACGCTTCGGCCGGCGTCATTTCGGTCATCACGCAGAAACCGAAATTCACCTTCGGTGGCAATGTCGAGGCGTCCTACGGCAACTACGACGCCTGGGTGGTGAAGGGCGTGGTCACGGGCCCGGTCACTGATACCCTCGCCTTGAGCCTGTCCGGCAGCGTCAACAAGCGCGACGGCTTCTTCCGCGATCTCGGAACGGGCGGCCGCACCAACGACCGCGACCGCTGGTTCGTCCGCGGACAGGCGCTGTTCGAGCCGAACAGTGATCTTTCGGTCCGCATCATCGGCGACTACGGCAAGATCAACGAGATCTGCTGCGCCGTCGTCAATGTCCGCGCGGCGGCGCCGACGTTCATTCTCACCAACATCATCGGCGGTCGGGTCAACCTGCCGCAGGATGCCTTCGACAACATCGTCTACAATAACTTCGATTCGACCAACAAGATCGAGAGCTACGGCGTTTCGGGGCAGATCGATTATCGCATCGGCCCGATGACGCTGACCTCGATCACGGCCTATCGTCGCAGCACGACGAATGCGAACTTCGATTCCGATTTCACCAGCGCCGATCTTCTGCGCGGATCGAACCTCGGTTTCATCGATCTCAAGACCTTCACGCAGGAACTGCGGCTTTCGGCCAATTTCCTCGATAAGCTGAACGTCCTGGTCGGCGGTTTCTACTTCAACGAGAAAGTCGAACAGGCCACGCAGCTTCGCTGGGGCCGCGATGCGCGGGCTTATGCCAACCAGTTGCTGCTTGCTCAGGCCGGTGTGCCGATCACGACCCTGGAGGCGCAGCTTGGCGCGCTGACCAGCAACAATTACACCGGTCTCTTCTTCGCGCAGGGGCAAGGACTCGACGAACTCTACCACATGAAGAACGAGAACTTCTCGATCTTCAGTCAGGTGGATTTCGAAGTCACCGACCGCCTGACGCTGACGGGCGGCATCAGCTATACGAACGACAAGAAGCGCTATACGACCAATGTATTCTCGAGCGACACCTTCGCGAACATCAACCTCACGGCGCTGGGCAACGCGTTGATCGGGGCCGGCCAGGTGGCGTCCGGGCAGAGGCTGCTGGCGCTGCGCCCCTTCCAGTTCTTCCCGCCTTTCGTGAACGTGCCGAACGCGACCGAGAACGGCCGTACTTCGGATGACAAGTTCACCTACACGGCCCGCGTCGCTTACGACGCGACCAATACCATCAACGTCTATGCTAGCTATGCTACCGGCTACAAGGCGAGCTCGATCAACCTCTCGCGCGATAGCCGTCCGGGCCAGCGTTCGGCGGCGCCGGAAAACTCGGAAGTGTTCGAATTCGGCCTGAAGGGCAACTGGAGCGTAGCTTCGGCCAATCTTGCGGTGTTCCACCAGGCGATCAAGGGCTTCCAGTCGAACATCTTCACCGGAACAGGTTTCGTCCTTGCCAACGCTGGCAAGCAGTCGGTCTTCGGGATCGAGTTCGAAGGCAACGTCCGCCCGACCAAGTGGCTGACGCTGGGCCTGTCGATGACATACCTCGATCCCAAGTACGACGACTTCAAGAATTCCGCCTTCGGCGATGCCACCGGCATCACGCCCGCCGACATCCCGCCGATCTCGGCTACTTTCTGGGGCGAGATCAACAAGGAACTCGGCAACGGCGACCGGGTGATCCTGCGCGGATCGTACCATTATGAGTCCGAAACGCAGGTGGTCGAAGGGTTGCCCGGCTTCATCCAGCGCAATCCCGTCACCGGCGCGGTCCTGCCCGGTGGATACCAGCCGGGTCTTGACGCGGCGCGGCCCTTCACTCGCGAAGTGGACGAACTCGACGCCTCGCTGACTTATGCCCTGTCGAACGGCCTCGAACTGTCGGTCTGGGGCCGCAACCTGCTGGATGACCGCTACATCAGCACGATCTTCGATTCACCCGCGCAGAACGGCTCGGTTTCGGCTTATCCGAATGGACCGCGCACATATGGCGTGGCCGCGAGGTTCCGCTGGTAAGGCGAATTACAAAGAGATGTACGAAAGGGGAGCCTTCGCGCTCCCCTTTTTTATTTGCCTGCCAAGCCGTTTTGTGATGCCCTCCTTGTACCTGACGTCTGGTACGCAGGAGAAGGGGGATACAATGCTTGAATGGATGTTGATGCCCTACAGGCGGTACTTCGATTTTTCCGGGCGCTCGCGGCGCAAGGAATACTGGATGTTCATTCTGTTGTACGTGATTATCGCCATTGCTCTGACGTTGCTGATGCTGGCAGGCGGTATGGCGATGGATCCCGCGACCGGCGCGCCGGCGATGGGTACCACCTTCTATCTCGGCGCCGGCTTGCTGGGCATCTACGGCCTTGCCACGATCATTCCCGCGATTGCAGTGCAGGTGCGTCGCTTCCACGATCAGGACAAGTCGGGCTGGTTCGTGTTGTTGAATTTCATTCCCTACGTCGGCGGGCTTATCGTGCTTGTCTTCATGTGCCTCGAAGGGACGCGCGGACCGAACCGCTTCGGTCCCGATCCTAAGGATCCCGCGGGTGTGGAGGTCTTCTCCTAAAGCTCGCGTAGCGCCTGCGCCGGTTTAGCCCGCAGCAGCGGTAGCGAACCGGCCAGCGCGAAGCCCAGAACCAGCGCGACGCCGGTGGCAAGTACGGCCAACACGCGCGGCCAGTCCGGCAGCCAGTCGAATTCGAAGAGCTGGACGATCACCGCCCAGCCCATGGCGCCCCCCAGGGCCAGCGCCACCAGCGCCAAGACCAGCGACAACAATCCATATTCGCCGAGCTGGAGCAGCAGGAGTTGGCGGCGGCTCGCCCCGAGCACGCGCAGGATGACGTTGTCGTAAGTGCGGCTGGCGCGCGCCGCCGCTATCGCCCCGAACAGCACTGCCAGGCCGGCCAAAACCGCTACCGACGCGGCGGAAAGGATCGCGATGCTCATCTGCGACAATAGCGCCCGCGCTTCCCGCAGCAGGGTGCCGGTTTCGATCACCGAACTCGACGGCAAGGCCCTGACGAGGCTCGGGAGCAATGCCGAAGCCTTTCGGCCCGACGGCAGGTCGATGGTGACGGCCAGGTTGTGCGGCGCATCGGCGATGGCGTTCGGCGAGAACACCAGCGCATAGTTGAAGCCCATGCTCTCCCAGTCGATCCGGCGGAACGAGGCTATCGTCACCGTGCGTTCGACGCCGAGCAGGCTGATGGTCAGGCGGTCCCCGATGTGGAGATCCAGCGCCTTGGCGAGCCCGTCTTCGATCGAAACCAGCGGTGGTCCGGAGTAGCCGCGCGGCCACCACTTGCCCTCGGTCAGCGAATTGCCTTCGGGCACTTCGTCGGAATAAGTGAGGCCCCGTTCTCCACGCAGCGCCCAGGCGCCTTCGGGAACGTCCTTGAGATCGGCGACGCGGGTCATGCCGGTCGCCGGGCCATAAGCGAGGATCATGCCACGCAAGGCGGGCACTGCTCGGATTTCTGCACCCGGAGCGGCGCGTTGCACGACGGCGCGAAAGTCTTCAAGCCGGTCGCGCGGGACGTCGAGCACGAAATAGTCGGGCGCCCGCGCCGGCACGCGACGGGCGATATTGGCTTCCAGGCTGGTCTGCACGACCGCCAGCAGCACGAATGCCGAAAGGCCGAAGCCCAGCGCGGTGACGAGCGCGCCGGTCTGCGCGCCCGGCCGGTGGAGGTTCGCGAGCGCGGCGCGTAGCAAAGGACGGCGTGGGCGCGGCGCCTTTGCGGCAAGGCTGCGGATCAGCTTGCCTAGCCCGGCAAGAAAGGCGAGCATCGCCGCCGCGCCGGCCAGGAACAATGCCGTCACCGGCAGTTGCGCCGCGCTCGCCAGGGCCAGAGTGACGATAGCGGTCAGGCCCAGGCCTACGGGCAGCAGCACGGCGCGAACATTGGCGGCGAGCGGAGCGACGCGGGCGCGCATCAATGCCATCGCCGGGAAGTCGCGCGCACGGGCCAGCGGCGGCGTGGCGAAAACCAGCGCTACGAGCAGGCCATAAGCCATAGCCCGTAGCAGTGCGCCGGGATCGAACACGAAGCCCGGCGTCACCGGCAGCAGGCTGCCCAGCGCCTGCCCGAGCAGCGGCGTCACCAGTACGCCCGCGATCAGGCCGGCCATGCTCCCCGCCAGTGCCGCCATGCCGATCTGGAGAAAGTAGATACGCGCAATGTCGCCGCTGGATGCTCCCAGCACTTTCAACGTCGCGATGCTCGTCCGTCGCGCTTCGAGGTATGACGCCACGCCGCCGCCGATGCCGATGCCGGCGATTACCAGCGCGGCCAGTCCGACGAGCACGAGGAATTCGCCCATGCGCGAAACGAAGCGTTCCGCGCCTGGCGCGGCGCGATCGCGGGTGCGCAGGCGGAAGCCGGCGTCGGGAAAACGCTGGTTGAGCGTTTCGACCACGGCTTCGGGATCGCGGATATTCGGCATGGCGACGCGCAGCTTGCTGCGATACATCGCGCCGGGCGCGGTCAGTCCGGCCCGCGCCGGGAGGTCGGCCGGCACGATGGCGGCGGCGCCAAAGGAAAACCCTTCGGCCAGGCGATCCGGCTCCTCGCCGATGATCCCCGCGACGACCAGCTTCTGCCCGCCGATCAGGATGCTGTCGCCGGTTCTGACGCCGAGCCTTTCAGCGGCTCCGGGGGCAAGGAACGTGCTGCCCTGCGGCGGTGCACGGGCGATTCTGCCGTCGGCCAGTATCAGTGCACCGACCATGGGCCAGGCGGCATCCACGGCCTTTAGCTCGACCGGGGCCGAGTTCGCGCCGGCGCTTGCCATTGCCTGCATGCGCATGCCGAACGACAGGCGACCGAGCGCCGCGAAGGCCTTGATCTCTTCACGCGTGAACGGGCGTTGCCAGACTTCGGCCTCGATATCGCCGCCGAGTATTTCCCGCCCGCGTGTCCCCAGCTCGCGTTCTATCGAACCGGTCAGCGTCCCGATCGCAGCGATCGCGCCGACGCCCAGGAACAGGCAGGCGAGCAGTAGTCTCAGGCCCCGGAAGCGCGCTGAAAGATCGCGTTTCGCGATACGCCAGGCGAAGGACCATGGCAGAGTGTCGTTCACGCTGCGCGGTCGCTTGCGATGCGTCCGTCGGCCAATGTCACCACGCGTTCGCAGCGTTCGGCGAGCGTAGGGTCGTGGGTTATGATCACCAGCGTCGCGCCGGTTTCCGCGCGGCGCGCGAAAAGCAGCTCGACGATCCCCGCGCCCGTCCCGGCATCGAGATTGCCGGTGGGTTCGTCAGCGAAGATCAGCGTAGGGCGCGAAACGATGGCGCGGGCGATGGCCACGCGCTGCTGCTCGCCGCCGGAAAGCTGTGCCGGATAATGCGAGAGACGATGGCCGAGGCCGACTGCTTCCAGTTCGGCGCGCGCGCGTTCGCCGGCGTCGGCCACGCCTGCGAGTTCCAGCGGCGTCGCCACGTTTTCCAGCGCGGTCATCGTCGGGAGCAAGTGGAACGCTTGCAGGATGATGCCGATGCGTCCGCGCCTTGCGTGTGCGAGGCCGTCCTCATCGAGCCGTGCGAAATCCTCTCCAGCCACGGTTAGGCTGCCCGCGCTTGCGCGTTCCAGTCCGGACAGAACTGCCATCAGCGAGCTTTTGCCCGAACCGGAAGGCCCGAGCAGCGCCAGCGTCTGGCCTTGCGGGACGGTCACGTCGATGCCCTTGAGGATGGCGACCGCGCTGTCGCCCTCGCCAAGCGTCAGCATCAGATTTTGCGCCGCTATGGCGGGGGAAGGGCTTGTCACGATTGCTGGATGGCATAGCTATCCTGCTCGCGGCAAGGAGAGCTATGTATGAAATTGTATGCAGGCGCGCTGGTTGTCCTGACCCTGCTGGCCGGATGCGGCGGCGAAGACAAGGCTCCCGCCGCCCTGGCGACTGCCGATAGCAAAGCCGCGCCGCCCGATATTCCCGTCATGGGTCAGGAACGGCGCGTGCTCGCCTTCGGGGACAGCCTGTTTGCTGGTTATGGCCTGTCGTCCGACCAGAGCTATCCGGCCCGGCTCGAAGCGGCGCTGCGGGCGCGGGGCGTCAATGCGCGTATCGCCAACGCTGGCGTTTCGGGCAATACCACGGCGGACGGGCTGGCGCGGTTGAAGTTCACGCTCGACAGTCAGGCGCAGGCGCCCGAGCTCGCGCTGGTCGAACTGGGCGCGAACGACATGCTAAGGGCGCTGCCGCCCGAGCAGGCGCGCGCCAATCTTGACGCGATCCTGTCCGAATTCGGCCGCCGTGGGATCAAGGTCGTTCTGATGGGCATGCTTGCGCCGCCTAACCTCGGCGCTGATTATCGCCGCGCGTTCGATACGATCTATCCGGCGCTGGCGAAGAAGCACGACGCGGTGCTGGTGCCGTTCTTCCTGCAGCCGGTACTTGGCCGTCCCGACCGCGTGCAGGAGGACAGGCTTCATCCCAATCGTCAGGGTGTGGAGGCGATCGTGGCGGCAACGATCGATATCGTGGCGAAAGCTTTGCCTAGCGCAGCCGTTCCACCGTCCCTTCATTGACCCGCCATATCGCCGCTTCCTCCTGAATGGCGGAGAAGGGGGCAAGCTCGGTGCCGGTCAGCCAGACTTGCGCGCCGCTTGAGCGCAGCCGGTCGAACAAGGCTTCGCGGCGTACCGGATCGAGATGAGCGGCCACTTCGTCGAGCAGGAGAAGGCGCGGCCGTTCCGCGCCCAACAGCCCGGCGTGGGCGAGGGTGATGGCAATGAGCATGGCTTTCTGCTCGCCGGTCGAGCATTCGCCTGCAGGCTGGCCCTTGCTGGCGAGTACTACCGCCAGCTCGTCGCGGTGCGGGCCGGTGAGCGTACGCTGCGCCGCGCGGTCCCGGCGGCGGCCTTCGTTCAGTGCGTCGGCAAGCGCGGCGGCTTCCAGCGGCCCGCCCTGCTGATATGCCAGCGAAGGCCGCGCGAACGGCGCGTCGGGCAGCGCGACAAGCGCGGCTTCCAGGCGTTGCGTCAGTCGGCTGCGTGCTTCGGCCACCATGGAGCCGGCTTCGGCGATCTGGGCCTCGATCGCATCCAGCCAGCGCGGGTCGGGCTCGGCGGGATTGGCGAGCAGGCGATTGCGTTCCCGCAGCGCCGCTTCCAGTCGCGTGGCGTTGCGCGCGTGCGCGGGCTCGGTCGCCAGCACCAACCGGTCGAGGAAGCGCCGGCGCCCTCCTGCGCTTTCGGCGAAGAGGCGGTCCATTGCGGGTGTCAGCCAGCCGATGCTCAACCATTCGCCAAGTCGCGTCGCAGGGGCGTCTGCCCGTTCGATCTGGACGATGCGCCGGCCCGGCCGTTCTGCAGTGGCGCCGGTGCCTAGCCTTACCGGCCCGGCTGGTGTCGTCAGTTCGGCGCTGATGGCGAAACCGCCTCCGCCCGCCTGCAGCGGCATGTCCGACAGCGCCGCACGGCGCAGACCTCGGCCCGGTGCGAAAAGCGACAATGCTTCCAGCACGTTGGTCTTTCCCGCGCCGTTCTCGCCGACGAGCAGGTTGAACCGCGCCGTGCCCTCGATCGCGGTCTGGGCGTGGTTGCGGAAGCGGGAGAGGAGGATGCGATCCAGCGCCATCGGCGTCAGCCTTCGGCGATCAGATCGTATCCGCTTTGGCGAAGGGCGAGAATTCGGTGTCGGTGTCGTAGACGTCCACCCCTTCGCGCGTCTTCAGCCAACCGACCACTGCATAAGTGACGGGCGTGAGGATGGCTTCCCAGGCGACCTTCATCGTCCAGTTGGTGATCATCACGGTAATCACCGCGTGCGTTTCCCACACGCCGAGAAAGGCGACGGGATAGAAAATAGCGGAATCCACTGCTTGCCCGAACACCGTGGATCCGATCGTGCGTGTCCACAAATGCCTACCCTGCGTGAGGATCTTCATCTTGGCCAGCACGAAGCTGTTGACGAACTCGCCCGCCCAGAACGCCACCATAGAGGCCAGGACGATGCGCGGCACTTGTCCGAACACGCTTTCATAGGCGGATTGGCCGTCCCATCCGGCGGCGGGGGGCAAGCTGACCACGACCCAGCTCATGAAGGCCATGAAGACCAGCGCCGCGAAGCCCGCCCATATGCATCGGCGGGCGTTGGCATAGCCGTAGACTTCCGTAAGGACGTCGCCGATCACGTAGGACACCGGAAAGAACAGGATTCCTGCGCCGAAAGTGAAACCCCACACGCTGGCGAGCTTGGCTGCACCGATCAGGTTGGACAGCAGCAGGATGGCGACGAAACCCGCCATCACATAGTCGAAATAGCGGAAGTGCCGACGCGCGCCGGCGCTCCCCTCGATGCGGGAAAGCGGCTGATCCATAGGCGCGCATGCCTAAACTGCTTTGCTCGATCCGCAAAGCGCGCTTATGAACCCGCCTGCGCGCGCCCGTAGCTCAGCTGGATAGAGCACGAGCCTTCTAAGCTTGGGGTCGCAGGTTCGAACCCTGCCGGGCGCGCCATTTCCATTAATGCGTCGAAACTCGCCATTCTGGCGCCAATTCCGGAATGAAAATGAGGATTAGACTTGCAGGCTTGGTCAAGACTGCAATCGTCTGATATGCCCACGTCCGGCCGTACTATACCATGAGTGCAGCCCTATTTCAGGAGCTTTGCCATGAACGCCTGGTCTCCACGTATCCTCAGCCTGCTTCGTATCGTCTCGGCATTGCTCTTCATGGAGCATGGGCTGATGAAGCTGTTCCATTTTCCTATCGCCCAGTCTGGAGCTCCAGATCCACTGCCGACCATGCTGGTCGTCGCTGCGGGGCTGGAAATCGCTCTCGGCTTATTGCTGGCGCTTGGCCTGTTCACCCGCGCCGCGGCTTTCCTTGCTTCGGGCGAGATGGCGGCCGCCTATTTTATCGGGCATCTGCCTTCCGGTTTCTGGCCCGGCGTCAATGGCGGAAGTGAGGCGATCCTCTATTGCTTCATCTTCCTGTACCTCGTCTTCGCAGGTGCGGGCGCATGGAGCATCGACGCGTTGCGCAACGCTACCAAGTAGCCAGGCAGGAGATCGCCGATGTCCAGATTGCGTTCGTATTGCTTGCTGCTGGTTGTGTTGGTCGGGTCCATGGTCGCTGTCACCAGCGCTTACGCTGCGCCAAGGACCCCGCCGGTGATCGAGGTGGTCACGCTCAAGATTGTTCCCGGCACCACCGTCGAGACATTCCGTGCCGTCGACCGCGATGTCGAACGTCAGCACGTCGCGCGCCAACCCGGCTTCCTTTCCCGCGAATCCGCGCCCGGTCGGGACGGAAGCTGGCTGGTTATCGTGCACTGGCGTTCCGCCGCCGATGCGCAAGCGTCGATGGACAGCTTCGAGAAAGCACCCGCTGCAGCGCGTTTCATGTCGCTCATCGTCCCAGGCTCGATGCAAATGACCCGCTACGGCGGCAGATGAAAGACAATTCATGCCTTTTTCAAGCATGCCTCCATCATCCAGGTAACCGAAAACAGGAATGACAATGCGCTTCACTCACCTGATACTGCTCGCGGCCGTCGCTGGCACGCCTGCAATAGCGAAAGAACAAACCCGACATATGACTACGACATCCGCCGATCAGGCGGCCATCGAACAAGGGGTGCAAACATACCTGCACTCAATCGACGCCGCAGACACCGCGCAAGGAGCGACCATCTTTTTGAACTCGCCCGAGACCTTCTTCATTCATCCTCGCGGCACCGAGCGTGGCTGGGACGACATTGCAAAGGATTTCTATGGTCAGACGATGGGGGAGAGCTTTACCAAGCGCTCCTTGCGGCTCGTCAGTCCTGCCCGCATCCATCTTTATGATCGTGCGGCGGTCGTCGAGTTCGAGTGGGATTTCCATGCTGTCCGGCGCGACAACGGACAGCCGCTTCATACGGAAGGTCGCGAGAGCCAGACCTGGATCAAAACCGCGCAAGGCTGGCGTATCGCCCATGTGCACTATTCCGGTTTACCTGTGACGGGCGTTGGTCAGGGCTTTTAAGGTCAGCTTGGCACCGCCATAATGTCGCTTAAATGCCGAAGGTGAAGGCGGTGCCTTAAATTCGATAAATTCGAATTATTGTTTCAATAAATTTATTGCAGCTATCTTTCGAAGTACTCGCGAGGCAGCTTTTCTGGAGAACATTGTTCTCGGGAGGGGGCGCTGGCTTTCATATTTTTTACCGACCGGCGGGCGGCTCTCCGCTCTGAACAGCCGTCGATGCGGCTGCCTGCAATGGCCGATGTTCGCCGTGCGCTCGGTTTTGCGGTCCGTCCGACATGCGCCCAAATCTAGTCCGGCGCATTTCCTGATGCAGGGCGCCCGGACCAGGATATCCATGCGGGGTTTCCTTTTTATTGGCCCGCTTTTGGCATTGGCCGCTTGTGACATGGCGAGACAGCGGCAGGAAGCTCCGCCGCCGCTGGTAAGGGTCGTCACCGTGCAGGCGCAGCCTGTGTCGAACGTCATCGATTTGCCGGGACGCATCCAGGCGGTGCGCTCCGCCGAGATACGGGCGCGGATCGACGGCATCGTGGAACAGCGTCTGTATCGGGAAGGCGCGGATGTGCCGGCTGGAGCGCCCTTGTTCCGGATCGATCCCCGCGACGCGACGGCGCAGCTTGTGCAAGCGCAGGCAGGATTGCGCCGCGCAGAGGCGCGCAGGATCAATGCGGAACGGGTGGTGCGCCGTTATGGCGTGCTGGTTTCGGACAATTCCGTAAGCGCGCAGGATTTCGACCAGGCGCAAGCTGTGCTGAGGCAGGCCGATGCCGAAGTCGCGGAAGCGCGCGCCGCGGCCACTCGCGCGCGCCTGCAGCTGGAATATGCCACGGTCAGGTCGCCGATTGCCGGTCGTGCGGGGATAGCCCAGGTGACGGAAGGCGCGTTCGTGACGGCCTCGCCGAACTCGTTGTTGACCACGGTCGAGGACATATCGACCGTTTATGCCCTCGTTTCTCCTTCGCGATCGGCCGTGCTCGATCTGTTGCAGCGGGCAGGCAATGCGCCGCCGGTCGAGGTCGCGTTGTTGCCCGAAGATGGTCGCGCTGTCGCGATCGCCGGACGGCTGGATTTCACCAGCCCCACGGTGGATGCCGAAACCGGAGGGCAAGTGTTCCGCGCGGCGTTTCCCAACCCGGCCCGTCAACTGTTGCCAGGCCAGTTCGTGCGGGTCCGGCTGCAAATGGGGGCGGCTGCAGGCATTGTCGTGCCCGCCCGCGCCGTTCAGCTGAGCGAGCAGGCCTCTACCGTGTCGGTACTGCAGCGCGATGGCACGCTGGCCCTGCGACCGGTGGAACTCGGCCGTCAATCGGGTGAGGATTGGATTATCCTGAACGGGCTGCGGCCAGGCGAACGCATCGTGATCGAAGGCTGGCAGAATGTGCGGCCCGGCCAGAAGGTGCGCGTGGCAGGTGACAAGGTGAGCGAGGCCGGTACGGCCAGGGCTGGGCGCTGAACGATGGATCGCCTGTTCGTCGAGAAGCCGGCGATAGCCTGGGTTATTGCGGCCTTCATCACGATATTCGGCGCGATCGCGCTGTTGCGGCTGCCGGTCGAGCAGTACCCGCCGGTCGCGCCGCCCACGCTGTCGCTGCGCTATGTCTATAACGGCGCGGATGCGGAAACTATGGACCGCAGCGTCGCCGCCGCGATCGACAGAGAATTGAACGGCGTTCGCGACCTGCTTTACAGATCGGCGGTCAGCCGGGCCGACGGCACCGGTGAAATCGTTCTGACTTTCGTGTCTGGGGCGGACATGAATGCGGCGCGTACCGATGTTCAGGATCGCCTCAATCGCGCCGAGCCCCGATTGCCCGAGGAAGTGCGCCGACTGGGCATCAGGATCAGGGACAATTCGACAAGCTTCCTGGAAGTCGTGGCGATCCGTTCGCGTACGGGCGCGACATCTCCGCAGCAACTCGGCGACTTCGCCGCGACCCGGATCGTCAACGAACTCAGTCGGATTCCCGGTGTCGGCAACGTCAATCTCTTCTCGTCCGAAAAGGCGATGCGGATTTGGCTCGATCTGGAGAAACTGGCCGGTTTCGCGCTGACGCCCGGCGATGTCCTTGCCGCCGTGCGCGAACAGAACAGCCAGACCGCTGCGGGCAGTCTGGGCGACCAGCCGTTGGCTCCGGGCGGTGCGTTCAATGCCCGGATCGTCGCGCCCAACCGTTTCACCGATGCCCGGCAGTTCCGTTCGATCATCCTGCGCACCAATCCCGATGGTTCGACGATCTGCCTCGGTGATGTCGCAACTGTCGAGGTAGGGCTGGAAAGTTATGCGACCCGGTCAATACTCGACGGCCGGGAAGTGGCGGGCATGGCCGTGCAACTCGCGCCGGGCGCCAATGCGCTGTCCACCAAGAACGCGGTCACCAAACGTCTGCAAGAACTGGAATCGACCTTTCCCCCGGATATAGCCTGGTCGGTTCCCTACGATGCGACGCCGTTCATCGAGGCGTCGATCAGCAATGTGGCTCGAACCATCGCGGAAGCCATGCTCCTGGTCTTCCTGGTGATGTTCCTCTTCCTGCGAAGCTGGCGGGCGACGCTTATCCCGGCGATCGTGGTGCCGATCGCGCTGTTGGGCGGCTGCATCGGCCTGTGGGTTCTCGATGAATCCCTCAATCAGCTTTCCTTGTTCGCCATGGTCGTCTCCATCGGCATCCTGGTGGACGATGCGATCGTCGTCGTCGAATGCGTCGAGCGCCTGATGGCGGAAGAGCGGTTGACGCCGGCGCAGGCCACGATCCAGGCATTGGGCAGAATTCGCGGCGCGGTGATAGGCATCACGCTGGTCCTGATCGCGGTATTCATTCCCATGGCCTTCTTTCCTGGCTCGACGGGTGGCATCTATCGTCAGTTTTCGCTGACCCTTGTCGTTTCGATCTTCTTCTCGGCGCTGCTGGCGTTGACCCTGACTCCGGCGCTCTGCGCGACATTGCTGAAGCCGCATGAGGCGGTGCGCAGCAAATCGGGCGGCACGGCGCAAGGCGCCAGGCGCTGGCTGTCGTCTTTCCTGGGCTGGTTCGATCGCAGGTTCGAGCGGGCAATCGTCGTCTATATCGATCGTCTGGGGAGAATGCTGTCGCGGCCGGTGCGATGGATGGGGTTCGCCCTCGTGCTCTTCGCCATTGCCGCCCTGCTTTACCTGCGCCTGCCGAGAGGCTTTCTGCCCGACGAGGATCAGGGGTATTTCGTCGTAAGTTACGATGCGCCGGCAGGTACTACTATGGATCGCACGATCGCCACGGTATCCGGGGTCGAGAAGGCCTTCCTTGCCCTGCCGCACGCGGATACGATCTTTTCGGTCGCCGGTTTCAACTTCTTTGGTCAAGGGCAATCGGCGGCGATCTCATGGGCTATGCTGAAACCATATGAGGACCGCCCGGCAAAAACGGATAGCATCGATTCCGCGATCGGGGCCGTATTCGGCGCCGCCGCTGGAATACCGGGCGCTTCGATATTCGCGGTCAATCCGCCGGCGATCGACACTCTCGGGAATGCGACCGGCTTCACCATGAAAGTGGAAGACCGTAGCGGGGCAGACCGGGGCCGGCTCAAGGCTTCGGTAAATGCCATTCTCGCTGCCGCGGCGCGTGATCCTCGGCTCGCTTACGTGAGGCCGGAGGGGCAGATGTCTTCTCCTGAACTCGCGCTCGATATCGATCGCGTAAAAGCGCGCGCCCTCGGGTTGTCGGTGGCCGACGTGGAAGCGACGCTGTCGATCGCCTTCGGTTCGGCCTATGCCAACGATTTCATGAGCGAGGGCAATATCCGCCGCGTCTATCTCGCGGCTAGGGCGTCGCAGAGGATGAATTCCGATGACATCCTGGCGATCAACGTGCGCGGAAGCCATGGCCGGATGATTCCGTTTTCCGCCTTCACTACCGTTCGATGGACGGCCGGCCCGGCCCAGCTCGAACGGTACAACGGCTATCCGGCATTGACGGTGGCGGGGCAGGCTTCGCCCGGGCATTCTTCCGGCGAGGCCATCGAGGCGATGGAGGCTATCGCGGGAGGCATCCTCAAGCCGGGTCAGTCCTTCGAGTGGACGGGGACCGCGTTCGAAGAAAAGCAGGCGGGGGGGCAGATCGGGCTGCTTCTGGCGCTGTCGGTGGTGATCGTCTTCCTGGTTCTGGTGGTCGTCTACAATAGCTGGCTTATTCCGTTTTCAGTGCTTCTGGTCGTGCCGTTCGGCATCCTGGGGGCCGCGCTTTTCACCACGTTGCGGGGAATGCCGGCGGATATCTATTTCAATGTCGGGCTTGTCACGATCATTGGTCTGGCGGCGAAGAACGCCATTCTGGTGGTAGAGTTCGCGGCAGTGGAGACGGGTGGCGCAGGAGAGCGTTTGCAGTCCATTCTCGCGGCGGCCGAGCAGCGTCTGCGTCCGATCCTGATGACCAGCCTGGCCTTCATCCTCGGCATGGCCCCGCTCGTCTTCTCTGCAGGCGCAGGTGCGGCCAGCCGCCATGCGGTCGGCACCGGCGTGATGGGAGGCATGATCGCCGCAACCGGTTTCGGCATCTTCTTCACGCCGCTGTTCTACCATGTGGTCAGCGGCTGGTTCGGGAAGCGCGGCGAGCCGTCTGCCGGTTCGGGAGAAGACGCCGAATGAAACGCGGCCTTGCCTGTCTTGTCTGGCTGGTTCCGCTGGCCGCTTGCAATTTCGCGCCGCCGCATGTGCGGCCTGTCGCTCCGATCCCGCAGGGTTTCGATCATCGGCCTTCGTCGGAACCGACGGATGCTCCTTCTGCCTGGCAGAGCTATTTCGGCGATCCGCGCTTGCGCGCCTATATCGCGGCGGCGCTGGCCCATAACCGGGATCTCGCGCAATCGATCGCCCGGGTAGCTCAGGCGCGGGCGCGTTTCGGCATAGAGGAATCGCAGCGCGCTCCGCAGATCGTGGCCGAGGTAAGCGTGGCTGAGCAGGACACGGTATCGATCATGGCGCCGGCTTTGCTCGGTGTGCGCATCACGAACTTCGAGCTCGACCTGTGGGGACGTGCGCGCAACGTGTCCGAAGCACAGCGGCGTAACTATCTTGCCGAAGTCGAAGCGATGCATGCCTTCCGTCTGTCGCTGATCGGGCAAGTAGCCGGGTGCTATTTCCGGATTCTCGAAGGAGAAGAGCGGATTGCGACGGCCGAGCGTGCTCTTGGACTTCGGCGGGAGGCTTTGCGCCTTGCCCGCCGGCGGCTGGACGTCGGGGTCGATGCTGCGGCGGAATATGACCGAGCCGTTATTCTGGTCGCGCAGGCGCAGGTGGAACTGGCGGAACTGAAACATGCAACCGCTCAGGCCAGGAACCTATTGATGGTGCTGGTCGGCGGGCCATCGGCAAGCGCTTTGCCCAATGGTTTGCCGTTGCATGATATCGCACAGCTGGCTCCGGTCGAACCTGGCCTGCCTTCGGAGGTGCTTGCTCGCCGGCCCGATATTCGTCGAGCCGAAGAAAGGCTGCGGGCCGCCAATGCCGATATCGGAGCGGCGCGGGCGGCCTTTTTTCCCAGCATATCCTTGTCCGCTGCCGGCGGCTTCCTGTCGATGACGCTGCGGGATCTGGTGAGCGGCGAAGCCGCAGGTTATCAGATTTCGGGAAGCTCGCTTCTGCCGATCTTCGATGGGGGGCGTCGGCGGGCCCAGCTTCGGCTCACCCAGGCAGAGGCATCGGAGCGGGTCGCGGCGTATCAATTCGCCACGCAGCAGGCCTTTCGCGAAGTCGCCGACGCACTCGTTGGACGGCGACGCTATATCGAGCAGATTGCGGCGCAAGCCGATACGGTGGCGGCGATGCGACGCTTGTTGCAGGTCGCTCGCAAACGCATGGACAACGGCGTGGGCACACGTTTGCAGGTCCTGAATGCGGAGCGCGACTTGTTCGAGGCCGAGCAGAAGCTGATAGGCCTGCGAAGTGCCGAGTTGCAAAATGGCGCTGCGCTCTATGTCGCGTTGGGCGGCGGCTACTCCTAATTCCAGCACTCAGGTTTCGCATCGAGGTGGCCGGCGTGGCGGATCGCGTCATCCGGTCTGATTCCTGAGCGCGATCCCTTCTTGGTGGCATTTCTTATTCATCGAAAATGGATGGACTTCCGCCTGCTGGAGGGCGTGCTTGGAGGTTTCGTCAGAAAGGTGGGGGCTGAAGGGATTTTGTGGATTCCTGGCCGTGGATTGCATTCTGTTGTTGGAGTCGGGTCCGTCTAATTCAGGGATGAAAGAATATAATCAGATCTGTTTCGGATTTTATAATCTATTAATTTCAATGATTTCTCATTGATCTCCAGTCAAAATACATATCACTTGGCATCGATGATCGGCGATTGGTCGCTGGGATGCGAGAGAGTTCATGTCTTCCAAAGGATATTTCTTCGATTTGTTGAATAGGCATTGTGAGGAGGTGAACCTGGAAAGGTTTTCCGAGGCCGGGAAAGGACAGAATTATATTGAGTTCAATGGAAGCATGGTTCCCTTTTCTTACGGAGAACTGCGGGAAGAATATGAGCAGGTAAGGAATAATTTCGCCCTTTTCGACATGTCGGCTACCCGGAAAATCCGGGTAAAGGGGCGGGATGCGGGGAATTTCCTCGACCGTATATTGTCCAGGACCGTGAATTCGGGGCCGGGGATGAGAGTGGTATACGCGTTGATATGCGCTGAAACCGGGTGTGTCGCCGATGATGTTATAATCTATAAATTATCGTCGGAAGAATACATCGTCATGCCTGCTCTCATGGATGGCGCTTATCTCGATTATCTGCGCGCCAGCATCTGCAATGATCTGGCCGTAACCATCGAGGAGGAAAGCGGTCTGGCGGGAGTCGCACTGCAGGGGCCGGCTTCCGCGGAAGTGCTGCGCCGTTGCGGCTTTGACGATATCGCCGATCTTCGGCCGTTCAGCATCCGTGAATATGGCTTGGCCGGTTCTCGAATGCTGATTGCGCGTATGGGTTTTACCGGCGACCTCGGTTACGAATGCTGGGTAGACCGTTCGTGCTGTGGCGCCTTGGGAGAGGTTGTTTCGACCGCTGGCGCTACCATGGGCTTGCGTGTTTCCGGTTATGGCCTGGCGGTGGCGGAGGCTTGCCGGATCGAGGCGGGACTGATCGTTCCGGGTCGCGATTTGGCTACCGACCGCGTGCCCAATCCGGGCTTCGAGAGATTTCCAGCCGAATTGGGACTTGACTGGTTGGTCAAGCTCGATGGCCGCGAGTTTCTGGGGCGTGAGGCGCTTGCCGCCCATGTGATCGCGGGACCGCGCTTCGTCTTGCGCAGCCTGACGATCGCCGGCGACCATCGCTTGCCGCATGGAACCGAACTGTTGGCCGATGAAGAGGTGATCGGCCATGTCACAAGCTCAAGCTGGTCCTGGGGGCTCTGCACGACGATCGGCCATGCGTCCATCGCGGTACGGCATGCGGAGCGGGCCGAAGCGGCTGTCGTTGTCGCAGGCCAGCGTGCGCCTGTTGCGCTCCACAAGGGACCGCTGATCAGATTGCTGCGCAAGACCCAGGTGCCGGCGCCGTCCTTCGGCTGAACCGGCCGGCTGGTTTTCGAAACTCGAATTCAAATAAATAAGGAGGCTGAAATGGAAGATATGTCTTCGTCTGTCGCCAATCATGCTGAATGCCGCGATGAAATTGTGACTGGCGTCAACACGATCAGCCGGTTTGGTCCATCCGCAAACATCTCCCGACCGCTCCTTGAGCGGAACATTCGGGACAAAGTTCCGAATATCACGATGGCCGGATGGTTGAGCAGTCCGGTCGCCGCTCAGCTTGGTTATCTGATCAGCAGGATACTCGGCACCAACAATGTTTCCCAACACCGTTACACGTTATTCGCCAACTCCGCTCTGGAGGCCATGTATGCCGTTATTCGCCTGTGTCGACAGACCTCGCGCAATGCGCGTGGGCCCAATGCGCACAAAGTGCTGATCTACGATATTAACGAGCAATACCGGCCATTCTTCGATCCGCTTGGCGTGGGTGCCAATCAGGCGCTGTGTCCGCAAGTCCATTTCGCCTCATCCCGGGAGGTCTTTCTTGAAAAGATCGAAGGAGATCCCACCGGTTGGGCCTGCACGATCGTCATTCGATATCCAGGGCATGCGATCGATAGGCGTGTTCAGGATGCCATCGATGCGATGTCCGAGGAAACCGGCGCTTTGCGCGTGGTGGCGAATTCCGAAATCGCCATCTACGATCCCTCGCTGTTCTATATTCCCCAGAACACCGATGTCGTCATCTTCGGAGAAAACCTCACCGATTGCGAAACGCCGTTCGGCGCATTCTCGGTGACGGAAACAGCCTATTCCGCATGGAATACCCGCCAATCGCTTTCCACCTATACTTCCACCTTCTTCGGCAATACGACTACACTGGCTACCGCGCTGGAGGCGCTGCGTAGCCTGACGAAACATGTCTCTGAGGTCGATGAGCATGTCTTCGCGTCGATCGAAGAGAACTTCGAAACGCGGCTCGACTATTTCCAACGGTACGTTCACCCGGTCTACGCCGATCTTTTCAGGTCGGAAAAGGGCGACCTTCATATCCTGGCGGCCGAGAACGACCACTTGCGGCTGGCCAACGGCAAGCAGATTCTGGATCTTAGCGGGCTGGGATGCAGCCTGCGCGGCCACAACCCGCAGGACGTCATAGATAATGTTCTGGAGCCTTATGATCCGGGTCATGACTATCTTGCGGAGGTTGCGCAGGAATTGCGCGAATTGACTTCATTCGCCCATGTGTTGCCGTCCGTCAGCGGGGCGGGGGCGGTCGATGCCGCTATCGTCACGGCCTTGCTGGCAAATGCGCCACGGCGCAAGATCGTCTGCCTGAGCGGAAATTATTCCGGCAAGACGCTGGCTTCGGTGAACTTTAGCAAGACGGCGCCGCTGCTGGCCGATCGTGATCAGTCTGCCTTCGAACCCTATTATCACGATGCCATCTACATCGATCCGTTCGCGGAGGGCGCGTTGGAGGAATTCGAGCGGGTGGTTTCGGGTGACGATATCGCGCTTGTCTGGTTCGAGTTTATTCAGGGGTACATGTTCAGGCGCCTGCCGGCGGAGATCGTCGCGGCTGTCGAGCGACACAAGGAGGTCTGCGGCTACCTGATTGGAGTGGATGAGGTCCTGACCGGCATGTGGAAGAACGGCCGGAGCATCCTCTTCCACCAGAATGAGATGAGCAAGGTGGATATGGTGACGATGTCGAAAGCCACATCCGATCTTGTCTTTCCGATTTCCTGGGCGCTCGTGACCGATGCCGTTTATCGCGCTGCGCAGGCTAAGAATTCCCAAACCCTGCGCACAATACAGAACTTCTACCGGAACAATCTGGGCGCTGCCATCGCACTGAATGGGCTGCGGACGGCGCGGTGTTTCTTTGAAGAGAACGACCTGACCGGCGACCTGAAGGCCTTCCATGCCGACTTGCGGCGGGTGGTTGCGACTTCTGATCTGTTCGAAGGAGTCACCACCGAAGGAAGCCTCGCGCGGCTGAACCTGAACAAGGAAAGCTTCCCCTATCAGGAAGGGTCGATCGAAGGGACGCTTGTGGAAAGTGCGATCTCGAAGCTCCTGATCCACTCCACGGGCGTCCAGTTGACCAATCTGCGCATGTTCCTGCCGTGCATTCACGATGCCCGGCAGCGCGAGGAAGTGATCGCCCGGCTTTCGTCCGGTCTTGCCCGGATCACGCCAGCTTCGGTCTACGCATACATGCTGTGCCAGGACTACGAGTTGCTGAATGCCCTGGGCATGAAGGCGGGCTTCAAGACCGCCCTTCTTTCCGCCGCCGCAGCCTAGAGGCAGGGCGGCCACCGCGGAGGTGGGCCGCTTCCGTCCAGACTCGCGATTTTTCTGCCGAGTGGGGGCATTGCCCCGCTGCGCCTTCATCATTCGGAGAAGACCATGCCAGGCTCACTGATGCAGGATCCTGCTTTTCTCGCCGACCCTGCCGGATTCTACGAGCGGATGCTCGAACTGCCGCCAGTTTTCTTCAACGAGGCTGACGGTTGTTACTTCATGACGCGCCATGCGGATGTGAAGGAATTGATCGGTAATCACGAGATCTACGATCCGCGCCAGGGATCGTTGCAGCGACATGATCTTGATGGGCCGTTCGACTTCGATCCGATAGTTCTTCAGTCGCCGCCCGAACACACGCGCATGCGACGATTGGCTGCAAATGCCTTTTCGATGGGGCAGGTAGGCCGGTTTTCGGCAGGCGCGCGGGAAATCGCATCGCGCCTGGCAGCGGAGTTGCGCGGTAAGCGGGGACGTTTCGACCTGATATCGCAGTTCACCGAACCGCTTGCTCTCGAAGCTATCGCGCGTCTGATAGATCTGCCGGACGAGATGCGATCCGCAGTCATGGGGCCGTTGCGGCACCTGATCCAGCAGGAGGGGGCGGACGCGGAATTCATCCAGCGGCAAGTCACCGATTTCAATGCCGCGATAGCCCGGCATTTCCTGCATGTCCGGGATCGAGGCGCGAGCGGCTTTGCGGACGATCTGGTGAACGCGCAAGTTGGCGATGATGCCTTCTCGCAGGGGGAAGCCTATGGGATGCTGCTGATGGCCGTGATCGGCGGCGCCGAGGATATGGTCCGGGGGCTGGCGAATATC
>DASWWL010000143.1:0-17470 GCA_036400975.1 Novosphingobium sp.
CTCGATCCTCGGCCTGATGATGCTGGGCGCCGCCAAGGGAGACGAGATCGAGATCTGCGTCGTCGGCGTTGAAGCCGACACCGCGCTATGCAAGCTCGCCGGCCTTGTGAAGGACGGCTTCGGCGAGGATTGATCCTTTCCTGCTTCCGCCGGCAACAGGGCTGACATATGCGCCACAAGATCACCGGCTTTTCCAACCCTACGGTCAAGTTTCTGCGCTCGCTGCGGGAAAAGAAGCACCGCAAGCGTGAGCGCCGCTTCCTCGCCGAAGGCCTCCGCCTACTGACCGATGCGCGTGAGAACGGTCTCCTGCCCGAAATGCTGGTCATGGCGGCGGGGCGCGAAGCGCACCCACTGCTCGACACGCTCGAGGCGGAAGTGACGGCGAGTGGCGGAGACGTGATCGAAATGGACGAGGCGATCCTCGCCAAAGTCACGGGCAAGGACAATCCTCAGGCGGTCGCCGGCGTCTTCGCCGAGTTCGACACCGGCCTCGCTGCGCTGGATCGCAACAAGGCAAAGATCTGGCTGGTTGCCCAGGCGATGCGCGATCCCGGCAATCTCGGCACGATGCTGCGCACTGGAGACGCGATCGGTGCTGGCGGCCTGATCCTGATCGACGATTGCGCAGATCCCTTCTCGGTCGAGGCGGTTCGCGCCAGCATGGGCGCCATTTTCACACAGCGTCTCGCGCAGGCTCGTTGGGACGAGTTCATCGCCTGGCTGCGCGGCGACAACGGGCAACTCGTTGCGGCCTCGCTACGTGATCCGCATGATTACCGCAACGCACCCTATACGGCGCCCTGCTTTCTCATGGTCGGCAACGAATCGCGCGGGCTTCCCACGGAATACGAACAGGCCTGCGATCTGCGCGTGACCATTCCGATGCTGGGGCGCGCCGACAGCCTCAACGCAGCGGTGGCCGGCGCAGTGCTGGGATACGAAGCGCTGGCGCATCTGAAGTGATCAAGGCATTCTAGTGACCATGTCACTCGGCACGAGAGGTTCCCGATGCGCAGCATGTTTTCCCTCGTGATTCTCTCCATGCTTGCCGCCTGTACGACGACTGGCTCAGGCACGCCTTCGTTAAGTGGTACCGAATGGCGCTTCATTGCGATTGATGGAGCCGGACCGATGGGCGGAGAGCACGCGATGCTTTCTTTCCAGCCAGACCGTCTCTACGCCAGTGCCGGCTGCAATCGTATGAACAGCGGCTGGCATTCAGAAGGGGCGCGCATCGTACTCTCCGGCCCGATGATGGCGACGCGGATGTTCTGTGATGGTCTGATGGATCAGGAACGCGCGATCGATGCCTTGCTTTCGGACAAACCCGTCGTGACGGTGACAAAAGACGCGATGGCACTGAAATCAGCGCAGCATTCTGCCGAACTACGGCGAATAAGACCTCTGTGACCGAGGCCCAGGCTCTCATCGAGACCCTGAATCTCGCTCCACATCCCGAAGGTGGCTGGTATCGTGAGACCTGGCGCGCGGATACTGCGGACGGCTGTCGCTCGTCCGGAACCGCTATCCTGTTCCTGTTGGAAAGCGGACAACGTTCGCATTGGCATAAAGTGGACGCAACCGAGGTCTGGCTATGGCACGCGGGTGCGTCGCTCGCACTGTCCACCGCACCGAACGATCGCACCCTCGCGGCCACAACGCGACTTGGCCCCGACGTGCTCGCAGACCAGATGCCGCAGTATGTGATCGCACCGCATCATTGGCAGGCCGCGCATGCCGACGCCGGATGGACGCTCGTGTCATGCATGGTTGTTCCCGGCTTCGACTTTGCCGGCTTTACTCTGGCCGCACCGGGTTGGGCCCCTGGCTAATCTCAATCACCGGCGAGCAATGCGGTAATCTTCCAGTCATCGCCCTGCTTGACGGCCAGCAGACGATAATCGAGCAAGCTGCGTAACTTCCCGGTCTCGACATAGCCCGTCTTGCCACTGACCGCTTTCACCTGCTGGAATGGGGCGTCAGGCTGCAATCCACCCACCAGAGTGGCGACATCCCACGACAATCCTTCGATCACCGGCGCATCCACTTCTGCCCTGATGCGAAGCGGTACGTCGACCCCGGTTACGAGCATCGCCGAATAACTATCCGTGTCACCGAAATCCTGGGCGAAATGCCAGGGGATCGTCAGCCCCCCGCCATCGGTCGCGGCGCAGCCAAGCTGCAACAATTGTTCAAGCTCGCCCATCGTCTGACCATCGGGCGCCTTGAGCTGCCGGAGGAAGCGCTGGCGGCCGTCCTGTCCGCCGAAGCCCAGCCGGATATCCTCGATCGCCATAGCCGCGACCGTATCGGCATCACGCTTGCGTACCGCCTCGGCAAGACGAAGCCTGAATTCGCGCGCGCCCGGAAGGTTACCGCATTCGTCACGCGGCGCATAGCGGCCCTGCTGTCTTGGTACGACCTGCATGTCGAGCCATACGGCCGTTGTATCGCCTGTCCGCGCAGTCGCCGGAACTGTCGCCGATGCGGTGGCTGTGGCAAGAGAGGCCGGTTGATCCGAGGAAGAATCGCAACCTGCGAGCAGGACCGCCACCGCCAAACCGCATAGATATCGCATGAACCCTCTCGCCTTTCTTACTCGTTGGCAGACTCAACCAGTCGGGGAGCGAGCGGTTCCACATTGTCAGGCGCGTCGGCGTGGCGCGGTGCGGATTCGACAAGTGGCACATCCTCGGTGATCTCACGCTTGCCGATCTTGATGTGCTTCTCGGTCAAACGGCGGGCCCGGCTCAGCACATTGCCTTCATAGGTACGGGCGAAATCGTTGAAACTATTGACCGCGCGACCAAGGTGGACGCCGGTCTTGAGCAAGTCGTCCTGGGTTTTGGCGAGACTATCGTAGAGGTCACTTGCCAGCTTGCCGATCTCGCGCGCCTCCTTGGCAAGGCCTTCCTGTTGCCAGACTTGCGCGATAGTCCGCGCGATGGCGACAAGGTTCGTTGGACTTGCCAGCAGCACGCGTCGCTGAAAGGCGAATTCCCAAAGGTTTGCATCATGCTCCAGCGCGGCAGCGATGAAATGCTCGCCTGGCACGAACATCAATACGTAATCAGGCGCGTTGTCGAACTGGCTCTGGTAGCTCTTGGCGCCAAGAGTCTGAATATGATTGCGCATCGACGCGGCATGCTGATCGAGAAAGGTCTTGCGGGCCAGGTCGTCGTCCGCCTCGAAGGCGTCCTGATAGGCATTCAGCGAAACCTTCGCATCGATCACCAGTTGCTTGTTGCCCGGTATGCGTACGATGGCATCGGGGCGCAGCCGGCCATCTTCAGTCTCGATCGAATGCTCGGTGACGAAATCCGTATGCTCGGCAAGGCCGCATTGCTCCAGTACATTCTTCAACTGCTGTTCACCCCAGCGCCCCCGCGCCTTGGGCGCGTTGCGCAGCGAGTTGCCGAGACGCGCCGCCTCGGCCCTTACCTGTTCCTGCCCTGCCCGCAGCGCCTCGATCTGACCGGTGAGCTGACCGAACGCGTCCACACGTTGCTTCTCGAGGCCGACGACTTGATCTTCATAGCTCTTGAGCCGCTCTCCCACCGGAGCCAGCAGCGCCTTGATTTTCTCCTCGCTGCGCTGTTCCGATACGGTCAAGCGTTCCTGCGCCCGTTTCAGGAAAGCTTCCTGCGCGCCTTCGAGCACTTTCGCGCCTGCCGCCTCGAACTCTTTTTTCAGCGTTTCCTGCGCCTCCATCAGCAGCCGCTGCTTTTCATCGAAGTTGGACGCATTCGCCCTGAGCGTCGCCAGTTCGGCTCCGAGGTTTTCCCGCGCCGTGCGCAGTTCCGGCAATTCCGCCGCCAAACGTTCCGCATTGTCAGCCCGAGCGCAGGCGGTAGCGAGTTGCGCCTGCAAGTCCGCATTCCGGGCGCTTGTCTCTGTCAACGCCGCCGCGAGCGCATCAACGCGGCTCGCGCGTTCGCTGGCGCCGGCCAATTCCGCAATAGCGCGCTGGAACTTCTCCTCGACCTGCCGGACGTCACCATCTCGATCCAGGAAGCGCTGACGCCATGCGGCGACCGGACGACCGCCCAGAAACCAACCCAGGGCAAGCCCCACAATAAGGGTGACGACAGCGAGCAGCGAAGATTCCACGGCACCATCCTATCGGAACGAAATGGGAACCTACCGCTTGAAACGCTACAATACAACTACCGTCGGTTGCCTGCAGGCACCCGACCGGGAATTATCCCAAATTTGTAAGAAGAGCGCGTCAGGCCGCTTTGCGCAATTTTTCCAGCTTCTTGATCGCCATATTCCGCTTCAGGCGGGACAAATGATCGATGAAGAGGATACCTTCAAGGTGATCCATCTCGTGCTGGAGACAGGTCGCCAGCAGACCATCCACCTCTTCTTCGTGCACGTTTCCATCGAGATCCTGCCAGCGCGCGCGAATCGTAGCCGGACGTTCGACCTCGGCATAGATCTCAGGCACCGAGAGGCACCCTTCGGTATATGCGGAAAGCTCCTCTGACGGATCCAGTATCTCGGGATTTATGAAAACCCGCGGTTCCTTCTTGGTCGGCTGATGCGTGTGATGGTGATCGCCATGCGCGGTGCAGACTTCCGGCTCGGCGTCCGGGTCATCCGGCTGCAGGTCAATCACCAGAACGCGTAGCGGCACACCCACCTGTATCGCGGCCAGCCCAATGCCGGGCGCATCGTACATCGTCTCGAACATGTCGGCGACGAGCGTTCTCAACTCATCGTCAAATGTCTCGACGGGCTTGGAAACCTGCTTCAACAGCGGGTCGGGAATCTCGATGATCTCGCGAATGGCCATGGAGGGCAGATAATCGCGAGAGGCCCGGTCTGCAAGGAGGTCATCCAACCGGACGCCTGGCCCGCAACGCCTGAGCCAGCGTCCCCTCGTCGAGATAATCAAGTTCGCCACCAACTGGCAATCCGTGAGCCAGTTGGGTGATCCGCACCGGATAAGCTTCCAATCGTTCCGCAATATAGTGCGCTGTCGTCTGGCCCTCCAGCGTGGCGTTCATCGCCAGAACCACCTCGTCGATCCCGCCTTGCGCCACGCGTTCGATCAGGCTGCCGATGGTCAGATCCTCGGGCCGCACGCCATCCAGCGCCGAAAGCCGTCCACCGAGCACATGGTATTTGCCCGTGAACAACCGCGCCCTGTCCAGTGCCCAGAGATCGGCGACATCCTCGACGACGCAGAGCGAAACGCCGTCACGGCGCGGATCGACGCAGATCGCGCAAGGGTCGATCGTATCGACATTGCCGCAGGTCCGACACTCGACCAGGGTTTCGCGCACCGCCACCATGGCCTCCAACAATTGCACCAGCGACGTCTCACGGCGCTTGATCAGCCACAACACCGCTCGCCGGGCCGAACGCGGGCCAAGCCCCGGCAGGCGCGAAAGGGCTGATGTCAATGTCTCGATCTCTTGCGATGCCATCATCGTCCAGATAGGGCGCATCGAGGGAAACGGCCACACCCAAGATAAGGATTTCGGCCATGCGCGTCATCTTCATGGGAACGCCCGAGTTCGCAGTGCCGGCACTGGTCGCGCTGATCGATGCCGGACACGAGGTAGTTGCCGCCTATACCCAGCCGCCTCGGCCCGCCGGACGCGGCAAACGGATGCAGCCCTCACCCGTTCAGCGCGAAGCCGAAAACCGCGGCATCGAGGCGCGTCATCCGCTGTCCTTGAAAGGCCCCGAAGAACAGCAGGCCTTTGCCGAACTTGATGCCGATATCGCCGTGGTCGCGGCCTATGGCCTGATCCTGCCGCAACCGATCCTTGATGCACCGCGCCACGGTTGCCTTAATATCCACGCTTCACTGCTGCCCCGCTGGCGCGGCGCGGCGCCGATCCAGCGGGCAATTCTGGCCGGTGACGTCGAAACCGGGGTAACGATCATGCGCATGGAGCGCGGACTGGACACCGGAGCAATGCTCAAGGTCGCCAGCACATCGATCGAAGGCAAGACAGCCGGCGAACTGACCGATGAACTGGCACGGATTGGAGGAAGGCTGATGGTGGACGTGCTCGTCGACCTTCCTGCCCACAGCGAGACGCCTCAGCCCGAAGAAGGCGTCACCTACGCAAGCAAGATCGACAAGACGGAATCACGGATCGATTTCGGCCACACCGCCGAAGAAGTCGAACGCCAGATTCGCGCTTTCGCCCCATCGCCCGGCGCATTCTTCGAGCTGGATGGCGAACGTTATCGGGTCCTGGAAGCCAAGGTCATAGGCGACATGAAAGACGAGGCCGGCATGGTGCTGGACGACAGGCTGACCATCGGCTGCGGACGTGGCGCGATCCAACCGACGCTGATCCAGCGCGCCGGAAGACCTGTGATGCAAACGGAAGCTCTGCTGCGCGGCCGCGCGATCCCGGCGGGCACGCTGCTCCTTTGACCCGTTTCGCTCTCACCCTCGAATTCGATGGCAGCCCGTTCATGGGCCTGCAGCGCCAGGCGCATGGCCCATCGGTACAGCAAGCCGTCGAGGAAGCCATCCACGCCGTCACAGGCGAAAGCGTTACCATGCACGCCGCGGGCCGCACCGATGCCGGCGTCCATGCCCTCGGGATGCGCGTCCATCTCGACATAGCAAAGGACATCTCCTCTTTCCGCCTGATGGAGGCGCTGAACGCCAGGCTGCGTCCCGCTCCCATCGCCGTCCTGGCCTGCGACATCATGCCCGATGACTGGCATGCGCGCTTTTCCTGCATCGGCCGCTCCTATCTCTATCGCATCGTCAATCGACGCGCGCCTCTCGCCCTGGAGCGCGGCAAAGCGTGGGAAGTGCGCCAGCCGCTGGATGCCCCGGCAATGCACCGTGCGGCCCAGGCGCTTGTCGGGCTGAACGATTTCACCACGTTCCGCTCGGCGCATTGCCAAGCACAAAGTCCGGTCAAGACATTGGATCGCCTCGAGGTCCGCCGCGAGGGCGAACACATATTGATCGAGACGGCAGCACGCAGTTTCCTTCATCACCAAGTTCGATCAATGGTCGGATGCCTTGTGCTTGTCGGCATCGGCAAGTGGGAAGAGGCGCAGATCGCAAACGCTCTCGCCGCCCGCAACCGCCATGCGCTGGGGCTGAACGCACCGCCCGACGGCCTTTACTTCGTCACGGCACGCTATCCGCCGACGTCACTGGCAGCCGACAGTTTTTTTGATCCAGAATGGTCTAAGACTAATGACTTAACCTGATGATAAGATAGGCCGTCTATGACACCCCCAGCCTGTGCAAACAGGGAAAACGCCGGTCAGCCTTCAGGTGAAAGCCGGGATACAGGGGATAGCAATGGCCAAGTTCGACCGGGGCGGTCACCGGCTGATCATGCAGACGCCTTTCAGCCTCGTGGCATTGACGCGCCACGATGTGGAACCGCATGAAGAGCACTGGTTCGCGCGTTGCCGCGCCGATTACCTGCGCAATTTTCCGCTTTCACTCCTCGAACTGTTCCGCCTCGGGATGCTGCTGACGCTTGCAGGCACCTGGAGCAATCCAGCCTTCACTCTCGCTGCGCTTGCCGGCTGGGCAACGATCGAAGCCATGCAAGTCATCGTCCTGCGCGCCGAAGCCAAACCGGGTTTCGACGAAAAGCGCGCGCTGCACAATCGCGCCCGCACCATACGGTTTCGCTGCCTCTGGTGGACAGCAATCATGCTCTGGGCGACATTGATAGTGCCGGAAGATCATCTCCAGGCGCTCGTCGCGCTCGGGCTCGCGATGATGGTCATAGATGGCCTGAGTACGATGTCGCTTCCTCACCTTGGCCTTGCGGGGAGTCTCGGCGGCATCGGGGGTCTTCTGGCCGGATTGTTCACGCGACAGGGCTGGGAAGCGGCACCCGTCGGCGCAGTCGCTATCGCCATGGCAGCTTTCATGCATTGGTCCCTATACAACCTGTACTACATGTTCGCCACGCGCCGCATCCGGACGCGGCACCTCAGTCAATCCCACGATACGATCTGTTTGCTTCTCAACCAGTATGACAACGAAGGCAGCGACTGGCTTTACGAAATCGATGCCGAACTACGCATCCGCAATCCATCGCAACGGTTCTACGACGCATGCGGTCTTACGCCGCACCAGCTCGAAGGGATGCCTTTGCTGCGTCTGATACGCGACGGCGGTGCAGGCGAACTGAATGACAGCCTTCGCCAGAACCAACCGTTTCGGCGCATCGAAGTCCCCGTCATGGTCGGCGGGGAGGAACGGTGGTGGTCGATCAACGGTCGCCCTGTGGATCGCCCTGATGGCTCGGCGAATGGCTGGCGCGGTTTCATCGCCGACATTACCGCCGCCAAGCAGGCGGAAGCGCAGGTCGCGTTCATGGCGCACTACGACAACGTCACTCAATTGCCTAACCGCACGCTGTTCAACGCCACACTGGAACGCGCCTTCACCCGCCTGATGGACAAGGATGTGATCGGCCTGCTCTACGTGGATCTCGATCACTTCAAGGCGATCAATGACACTTATGGCCACGCCCTGGGCGACCGCGTGCTGTGCGAGGTGTCACGCCGTCTGGAAGAAGTGGTCCGTCCGCGCGATATGGTCGCCCGGCTCGGCGGAGACGAATTCGTGATCCTCATGCCCGATCTTGATGCGACCGAGAGCGGTCTCAAAGTCGCGCATCGCGTGCTGGAGACCATCGGTGCCTCGATCGAGATCGACGGCCATCTGCTGCCAATCGGCGCCAGCATCGGGGTGGCCTTCGCACCGCATGATGCCTGTTGCGGGGACGAACTGCTGCGCGCCGCCGATCTCGCGATGTACGATGTCAAGTCGCGGGGGCGGCGCGGCATATCGGTGTTCGATCCCGATATGCAGACGCAAATGGCCGAACGCCGCCAGCTTGAGCTGGACCTTCGCGCGGCTATCGCCCGCCAGGAGCTCGAACTTCACTACCAGCCGCTGCTCGATTTGCAGACCGGCGAGACGGCGGGCTTCGAGGCGCTGCTCCGCTGGAACCACGCCACGAGAGGGTCCATCTCGCCCGATGTCTTCATTCCCATCGCCGAGGATACCGGCGTGGTGGTCGAGATCGGCGAATGGGTAATCCGCACTGCACTGCGCGAGGCCGCAACCTGGCCCGAACACTTGACTGTTGCTGTCAACATGTCGCCCGCGCAAGTGCGGGACGGTAATATACTTTCGGTCGTCATCAATGCACTTGCAGCCGCCCGAGTGACGCCCGACCGGCTCGAACTGGAGATCACCGAAAATCTGCTGATGCAGGAATCGGAAGAGATTCTCTCTACCCTGCACAAGCTGCGCGACCTTGGCGTGAAGATCGCGCTGGACGACTTCGGCACGGGATATTCGTCACTGAACTATCTGCGCAGCTTTCCGTTCGACAAAATCAAGATAGATCGATGCTTCGTCAGCGAACTTGCCACGCGCGAAGACTGTCAGGCGATCGTCCGCTCAGTGATCGGACTCGCCAACGAGCTCAACATGACCACCACGGCCGAAGGCGTGGAATTTGGCAACCAACTCGAAGCGCTACGCAAGGACGGTTGCGACCAGGTCCAGGGTTTCCTGTTCAGCAAGGCGGTGCCTGCCGGCGAGCTCAGCTTCGCGAAGGCGAAGGCCGGCAGAAAACGGGCGGCGGGATAAGGAAGAGCGGATCCCCTCCGGGTTTCATCCGGAGGGTCTCTCTTTACCTCAAGCCTTGGCCACCACGCTCTCCGGCAGTTCCGTACCGAACACCCGCTGGTAGTATTCCGCCACCAGCATCCGCTCGGTTTCATCGCACTTGTTGAGGAACGAAAGACGGAAGGCAAAGCCCGGATCCTTGAAAATCTCGGTGTTCTGTGCCCAGGTGATGACCGTACGCGGGCTCATGACAGTGGAAATATCTCCGCCAATGAAGCCCTGACGGGTAAGATCGGCGACCTTCACCATGTCGGCGATGGTCTTTTCGTCAAGGCGCGTCACCTTCTTGCCGACGATCTCGGCTTCCACCTGCTGCGGCAGGTAATTGAGACCGACAACGATGTTCCAGCGATCCATCTGACCCTGGTTGATCGCCTGCGTGCCGTGATAAAGGCCGGAAGTATCGCCCAGTCCCACCGTGTTAGCCGTGGCAAAGAGGCGGAACCACTTGTTTGGACGGATAACACGGTTCTGGTCGAGCAGCGTCAGCTTGCCTTCGGTCTCCAATACGCGTTGGATCACGAACATCACGTCCGGACGACCGGCGTCGTACTCATCGAAGACGAGCGCGGTTGGCGTCTGCAGCGCCCAAGGCAGCAAGCCTTCACGGAATTCCGTCACCTGCAACCCGTCGCGCAGCACGATGGCATCGCGGCCGATCAGGTCGATACGACTGATGTGCGCGTCAAGGTTGATGCGGATGCATGGCCAGTTCAGGCGCGCAGCCACTTGTTCGATATGCGTCGATTTGCCGGTGCCATGGTAACCTTGCACCATAACGCGGCGGTTGAATGCAAATCCTGCGAGGATCGCCAACGTCGTGTCCGGATCGAACACATATGTATCGTCGCGGTCGGGCACGCGCTCATCCGCCTCGCTGAACGCGGGGACCGTCATGTCGATGTCGATACCGAACACCTCGCGGACCGAAACCTCCCTGTCGGGAACGGAAAGCAGCGTGGTGGAGCGGCCGTCGGCCTTGGGGTTTGGCATGTCGTTCATCGTCCAATCGACTATACGCGCCGGCACCCGGCTGCAACTGCCTTTCCGCGATGCAGCGCGAGCCGCAGTCAGACGATCTTCTTGGGCAGGTGGAACATGTCGATGAAGCGCGCCGCCAGCGCCATATCACCGGAGAAACGCAGGCCCGCCTCGGCGAGTTGGGCAAATGGCACCTTACCGTAAATAGCAGCCGCGATCGACATCGCGACAGGCGCAGCAAACGCAAAGTCAGGTGCGGCGATCTCGCCACGTTCTGCGCGAAACACGCCATTGCCCACTTGAACATGGAATCGTTCGGGACCGATAGTGATCGCTCCGCGAGCAGCCAGCCCTCCCGCTTTTTTTAGGTCGTACATAGTACGCAGGCTCAACATGAAAGAGGCCGCCGACAATGGCAGCGTCGGGTCATGATCGGGCGAGGACGCCGCCCAGCGCCCCAGCACCTTGATCGGCTCCTCAGCGGCATAGCCCCAGCGTGTCAGCTCATAAATCTGGACCGATGCGGGTGGCGGCAGATGACGGCGCTGGACGATGTTGGCTTGCTCCAGACTTTCGAGGCGCTCGGTCAGCACCTTGGCGCTGATGCCGGGCAGTCCGCCGCGCAAGTCGGAGAAACGCCGCCCACCGAACATCAATTCGCGTACGATCAGCAGCGACCAGCGCTCGCCTATCAGTTCGAGCGCAAAAGCCGTGCCGCAAGCATCATCGTACCATTTGCCATGCTTGCTAGCCTTGGAGCCCGTTAGATCGGTTTTGGTTTCTTTTTGTAACTTCATAGTTGCCTTTTGTAACTCAAGGCAGCATCACAGTGCAAGAACGATTCGCAAGCATGGAGTGACCGATGCCCCGCATGATCTTCGTGAACCTTCCCGTCGCCGACCTTCCGAAGGCCAAGTCCTTCTACGAAGCTCTCGGTTTCACTAATAACCCTCAGTTCACCGATGAGACCGCCGCCTGCATGGTCTGGTCCGACACGATCTTCACAATGCTGCTGACGCACGAAAAATGGCGCGAGTTTACTACCCGTCCGATTCCGGCCACCAATTCCAGCGAGGTTATGCTCGCCCTCAGTCTCGACAGCCGTGATGAAGTGAACACGATTACCGAGGCCGCGGGCAGGAGCGGCGGCACCGCCGACATCAATCCGCAGCAGGATCATGGCTTCATGTTCAGCCGCAGCTTCACCGATCTGGACGGTCATCTCTGGGAAACGATGTGGATGGACCCAGCGGTTGCTAGCGGCGAAGCCGGAATGCCTGAAACCGCGGCCTGACCACCACTCAAACCACGGCCCGCAGAGGCCGGACAGGAGAGAAGACATGGCTCAGTTCACACCCCCGGGCCTTGCCCCGCACATCGTCTGCGCGGGCGCCGCCGATGCAATCGAGTTCTACAAGAAAGCTTTCGGTGCTCAGGAAATGATGCGGATGCCTGGCCCTGACGGAAAGCTTATGCACGCAGCGGTCATCATCAATGGCGCGGTGGTCATGATGGTCGATGAAAACCCGCAATGGGGCATCGTCGGACCAAAGACCCTGGGTGGCACACCGGTAACGCTACACCTCAACGTCGCCAATGCGGACGAGACCATAGCCCGCGCCGCAGCCGCCGGCGCAATGGTAAAGATGCCCGCCGCGGATCAGTTCTGGGGCGATCGCTATGGCATCGTCGAAGACCCATGGGGACATAACTGGTCGGTCGCGCACCCCCTACGCGACACCCCGATGAGTTTCGATGAGCTCCGGGAAGCAGCAAAATCCGCTGAATGCGGGAACCCTTCCCCGGCCACCTGAGCTATACCTGTTGCAAGGAGACCGGCCATGCCGCTCGACCCCGCTTCTGAAACCGTCGTCGCCGGCTTGCGCCACGTGCCGAGCTTCGCGCACGGCCTCGTTCGGGACATTCGTGTCCGCTGGGCACTGGAAGAAATCGGCCGTCCTTATCGCGCCGAACTGTTCGATGCGATGACGCCCCGCCCCGACGACTATCGACAATGGCAACCCTTCGGTCAGGTCCCTGCCCTGGACGATGGTCAGGTCCGCCTGTTCGAAAGCGGCGCGATCCTGCTTTATCTCGGCGAACAGGACGAACGCCTGATGCCCCGCGAGCCGCAAGAGCGCTGGGCCGTGACATCATGGCTGATCGCCGCCTTGAACAGCGTCGAGCCGGCACTGATGCAGATCGTAACGCTTGACGTATTCCAGGCAGGCAAGCCCTGGACCAGGGAAGCCCGCCCTTCCGCGGTCGAATTCGCGAAATCGCGACTGACCCCTGTAGCGGAAGCACTCGGTGACCGCGAATGGCTGGTTGGTCGCTTCAGCATCGCTGACATCATGATGATTACCGTGCTGCGCAACTTGCGCCACACCGATATCATCACGGAGTTCCCCTTGCTGGCCGCCTATCAGGCGCGCGGCGAAGCCCGTTCCGCCTTCCAGCGCGCTTTGGCCGATCAGGCAGCCGGTCTCGGCGATCCCGTAAAAGCAGGAGAAAGAACATGACCTACATCGAAGGTTTCGTGATCGCGGTACCCACCGCAAACAAGCAGAAGTTCGTCGATCACGCCCGCCTCGGTGACGCGGTATTCATGGACCATGGCGCGCGTCGGATCGTCGAAAGCTGGCAGGATAACGTCGAGAAAGGCCACACCACCGACTTCTTCGGCGCCGTCGATGCAAAGGACGAGGAGTCCGTCGTTTTCAGCTGGATTGAGTGGCCCGACAAGACTTCGCGCCAGGAAATGATGGGCCAGATGGAACAGCTCATGAAGAACGACGAGCGCTTCAATCCGGAGAAGAATCCGCTGCCTTTCGATGGCGGGCGGATGATCTACGGCGGATTCATGCCCCTTGTAAACGAAGGCACGCCGACGAAAGACGCCTATGTGCAAGGCTTCATCGTGCCGGTGCCCGAAGAGAACAAGGCGGCCTATCGCGAGGCGGCACTCGCGATGTGGGATCTCATGAAGGACTATGGCGCGCTGCGCGTCGTCGAGGCCTGGCAGGATGACGTACCCGAAGGCAAGCGGACCGACTTCTTCCGGTCGGTCAAGGTCGAACCTGGAGAGCAGGTGGTCTTCTCGTTCGTCGAATGGCCCTCGCGCGAGGTTTGCGACGCATCGCACGAGAAAATGATGCAGGACGAACGAATGAAAGCCTTCATGGAAGAAGGGCAGGAACCGCCATTCGACGGCAAGCGCATGGTCTACGGCGGCTTCCGGCCTGTCGTCGAACTGGGAGCCTGATCATGACCAACTCGGTCGGCGCCTTCATCTGGTACGAACTGATGACCAGCGATCCGGAAGGCGCCGCCGCCTTCTACGAGCCGATCGTCGGCTGGAAGATCGCCGGCCACGCACCGCAGGATGGCGGTGTGGATTATCGTCATCTGATCCGCTCTGACGGCCAGGGAAATGGCGGTGTGCTGAAGCTCACCGACGAGATGCGTGCCGGCGGTGCTCGTCCCTGCTGGCTCGGCTACCTCCATGTGGCCGACGTCGATGAAACGGTAAAGGCGATCGAGGCCGATGGCGGCAGGCTCCTGATGCCCCCCTTCGACCTTGACGTCGGGCGCATCGCCATGGTTGCCGATCCTTGGGACGTGCCGCACTATGTGATGCAGCCGGTGCCCCCTGCCGGCAAGGAAGGGACACCGAGCGACGTCTACGACCGCTGGGCGGAACAGCACGTCTCGTGGAACGAGCTATACGCTCCCGATCTCGAAGGCGCGAAGGCGTTTTATGCCAGGCATTACGGCTTCGCCTTCAACGAGGTCATGCCCATGGGGCCGATGGGCGATTACTGCTTCATCGACCATGGCGGCGAAACGATCGGCGCGATGATGCTGAAGCCGGAGCAAGTGCCGATGGGCATGTGGAACTATTACATCCGCGTTGCCGAGATCGACGCCGCAGCCGCAAAAGTGAAGGAGCTGGGCGGACAGATCTTCAACGGGCCGATGGAAGTACCCGGCGGCGATTGGATCATCAACGGCATGGACCCGCAGGGCGCGATGTTCTCGCTCGTGGCGAAAAGGGGGAACTGACTTGGCCGACTACACCTTCTTCACCAACCCGATGTCACGCGGCCAGATCGCCCGTTGGGCGCTGCATGAGGCAGGCGCCGACTATGCGCAGGTCATCGTCGAGTGGAAGGCGAAATCAGCCGAATTCCTGGCCGCGAATCCGATGGGAAAGGTTCCGACGATCATCCACCATGCTCCCGGCGGCGATCGCATCGTTACCGAGGCGGCGGCGATCTGCGCCTATCTGGCGGAAATGCACCCCGACGCCGGCCTGCTGCCCGATGACGAGGAGAAAGCCGACTACTTCCGCTGGCTTTTCTTCGCCGCCGGCCCGGTCGAGCAGGCGATCACCTCGGTCGCGCTGAAGTTCGAACCGACGCCCGAGCAGCAGGGAATGGCCGGCTGGGGCAGCTACGAACGGACAATGACCACGCTGGAACAGCATCTGACGCAAAATTTCTACGTCTGCGGCGAACGCTTCACCATGGCCGATGTCTATGTCGGCAGCGCAGTCGATTGGGGGCTGAACTTCGGCACGATCCCGCCGAACGAAACCTTCGTCGCCTATGCCGAGACCCTGCAGGCCAGGCCGCAATACAAGGCTGCGAAAGCCATCGACAAGAAGCTGATCGAGGAGATGCGGAAATGAGCAGGATCAAGAACCAGATCTGCCTGTGGTATGATCGCGACGCCGAGGAAGCCGCGAAATTCTATGCCGCAACCTTTCCCGATACCATAATCCACGATGTGACGACGGCGCCCGGCGACTATCCCGACGGCCAGAAGGGCGATGTCCTGATGGTGCGGTTCACCTGCATGGGGCTGCCCGTTCTCGGCCTCAACGGCGGACCTCAGTTCCCGCAAAGCGAGGCTTTTTCGTTCCAGGTCACGACCGAGGACCAGGAAGAAACCGACCGCTACTGGAACGCCATCGTCGGAAACGGCGGGCAGGAGAGCCAGTGCGGCTGGTGCAAGGACAAATGGGGCGTCTCGTGGCAGATCACCCCCCGGCAGCTCATGGAAATCTACGACGATCCCGATCCGGCAGCCACCAGGCGCGCCTTCGAGGCAATGATGACGATGAAGAAGATCGACATCGCCACGATCGAAGCCGCGCGGAAGGGATAGGACGATGCTCAGACTCTACGGGCATCATTTCTCGTCCTATACGTGGAAGGCGCTGATCCCGCTCTACGCGTTCGACATCCCGTTCGATTTTCGTCCGGTCGATCCCGATCACCCCGACAACGCGGCCTTCGTCCAGCAGGCGAGCCCGCAAGGCAAGTTCCCGGTGCTCGTCGATGGCGAGCGGACGTTCTTCGAGGCGACGACCATCATCGAACATCTCGCCCGGCATCACGGCGGCGGGGACATGCTGGTGCCGGTGGATCCCGACAAGGCGATCGAGGTCCGCATGATCGACCGCGTGTTCGACAACTACGTGATGAACCTGATGCAAGTGACGGTGAACGAGTACATCCGCGATCCCGCAAATCCCGATCCTTCCCTCGTGGCCAAGGTGCGGCGCCAGCTCGATCGTACATATGCCTGGATCGACAAGTGGCTCGAAGGCCATCCCTCCGACGGCCGCGTCTCGCTGATCGAATGCGCGGCGGCGCCCTCGCTGTTCTATGCCGACTGGGTTCATCCGATCGGCGGCACCTTCCCCCGCCTGAAGGCATGGCGCACGCATCTGCTCGCCCTGCCCGCCGTCAAGCGCTGCGTCGATGACGCCCGCCCCTATCGCCCGTTCTTTCCCCTCGGCGCGCCGGATCGGGACTGACGACATGACCGCCCAGCTCAACCACACCATCGTCTGGTGCAGCGATAAACGGAAATCCTCCGCTTTCCTCGCCGAGATGCTGGGCCTGCCAGAACCCCGGCCCTTCCTGCAATTCATGGTGGTCGAACTCGCCAATGGCGTCTCGATGGACTTCATGGAAAAGCAGGGAGCAGTGGCGATGCAACACTACGCCTTTCTGGTGAACGATGCCGAATTCGACGCCGGCATGGCACGCATCGCAGCCAGGGGCCTGACTTTCTGGGCCGATCCCGGCCGGACACAGCCGGGCGAGATCAATCGGCATTTCGGCGGTCGCGGCGTCTATTTCGAGGACCCCAACGGCCACTTCCTGGAATTCATCACCAAACCCTACGGATCGGAGCAGGAGCTATGAACACCCATTTGTCCCTCAGCCGCTACATCGACGCCAAGCCGGAAAAAGTCTGGGACGTCATGGTGAACCGTCAGGAAGAATGGTGGTGTCCGGCGCCCTGGCAGGCGAAGATCGTCGAACAGGACCGCCGCGCCGGCGGCGTATGCAATATGGTCTTCCACGGCCCCGATGGCGAACGCGAACCTCAGGAAGGCGTCTACCTCGCCTTCGAGGAAGGCAAGCGCTTCGTCACCACCGACGCCGTGCAAGGCAGGGACTTCGAACCTGTCGGCCCCTTCATGGTCGGCTACTGGCAGATCGAGCCGGAAGGCCAAGGCACCCGCTACACCGCCGGCGCCCGTCACTGGACCGAGGACGCGGCGAAACAGCACGCCGAGATGGGCTTTGAGGAAGGCTGGGGCGCCTGCGCCGATCAATTGAAAGCCCTGGCCGAGGCGCAATAAAGAACATCTTCGACAGACAAGCGTCATCGCCCGCTGGCGAGGCCGGGTGTGCGCCGTGGGGTAGAGAGCAGCGAACGGGCAGTGCGGCCGGCGCTTGTGGTATGTGCCCGGCAGTACGGGCGTGGATGCGTGTGAGTTGTTATGCGAACGGCCGGCAGCAT
>DASWWL010000144.1:0-22982 GCA_036400975.1 Novosphingobium sp.
CATCGAGATCATGTTCGGCCGCCTCAAGGACTGGCGCCGCATCGCCACCCGCTATGATCGCTGCCCCTCCGTCTTCTTCTCCGCCATCGCGCTCGCTGCAACCATCATCTTCTGGCTGTGATCAACGAGTCCTGACCCTAGCAGGCGGAAGGTCTGCAGGCGCTGAGTTACCCTCCTTCAGGCTTCGCGCTCCACGAATAGCCCCACCAGGGGCTGGTTGATGTAATAGTTATTCCGCCCGGCGCGATGTTTAAGAAGGAGCCCACTTTCCGCTAGTTCCTCAAGGTACTTGGTCGCGGTGGGACGTGACACATTCAGCTCCTGCTGGACAAATTCGATGCGGGTATACGGATGCCGGAAAAGGTTGTTCAGGAGGTCCTGGGAATAGAGTTTGGGATGCTGCTCGCGCAGCCGCTTTTTGGTATTCGCCATGAGTGTGCGAATGCCTTCGACCAGGCGAAGAGTTTCAATCGCGGTCTCCTCTACGCCACGTAGCATATAGAGCAGCCAAGGCTCCCATTCGCCGGTGTCGCGCACGGTCTGTAGCAGCTTATAGTAGTTCGCCTTGTTTTGGGTGATGAACCGGCTGAGATAGAGGATCGGAATGTCCAAAAGACCGCATCGGGTGAGGAACAGGACATTGATGATCCGGCCTAATCTCCCGTTGCCATCGGAGAAAGGGTGAATGCTCTCGAACTGGTGGTGGATGATGGCCATGCGGGTGAGGGAATCGAGGTCGCTTTCCGCATCTTCAACATGGATGAAGCGCTCCAACGCTGCCATCAGATCGCGCACCGCATTGCCATCCTGTGGGGGCACGTAGACCAATGCGCCCGTGCTCTCGTTCTTGAGCGCGGTGCCAGGGGTATTGCGAAAGCCGCCATCGGTTCCCTTGAGGATGCGAAACATGGCGATGATCATGTTGTTGGTCAGCAGTCCACCGAGGCGGCGCTGCTCGTTAAATCCATGGTGAAGCGCGTCCCGGTATCGGGCGACTTCCTTGGCGGCCGGCGCCCCCGGGTTTTCAGGAAAAGCGCTCGTCTGAAACAACTCGTCCTGAGTGGTTACGATGTTCTCGATCTCGGAGCTGGCCTTCGCTTCCTGGAGCGAAAGCGTGTCTATCAGAATGCCCTGATTGGGGATGGTCGCTGCTCGCCCCTTCAACTCCGCAAGATAGCGATGCGCGCGCGTCAGTGCCTTCAGAACCGCAGCCGTTTCAGTCACCCCTTGCGGGGGCAGATCGGGTGGATTGTAGCTGGGTCGAAGCACGCACATAGCCTTATGCAAAGGAAGCGGCCAAGGCTTAGCACATCAACGGAACTTGTAAAGATTTTGCGATTTTCTTTGCGCATTATCCGAGCGTGCAACGCCCTTGAACTTGAGAGCATCGCGATGGCCCATTGCGAGTACAAGGCAAACTTGTGCGAAGAATCCGAAAATGGCTGTCTGTTGACAGCACACCCTGCGCAGACGGTCGCATGTATTATCTTATATCAATGGTTGTTTCTCAAGCTGGATAACATATTGCGGCCCTTCGCATTCATGATGGTGAGTCCCTGCAGCAAGGTTTTTCCGTTGGCGCCCAACGGCGTCTTGAGGGCAATGTCCCGAATACGCGCGGCTTTCGCGGTCTCGCCCTGCGCCTCGAGCAGCATGATTTTGGCCAAGGCGCCTCCCAGGCACTCGCGATCGAGCCTCAGGGCGATTTCGCTTCGTTTCTCAGCCTCGGCCAGGTCGCCCGTCATGAATGCCAGGACGGCCAATCCTCCGTGACCTTCCGAGAACGTTTCGTCGATTTCGCGCGTACGTTCGAACATGGCTCTTGCTCGCTCGAGGTCGTCGGCGACTAGATAGGCCCATCCTGCTGCGATCCAACTACCGAGGTGATTGCGGAAGTGGGCTGCGCCCGCTTCGAGAAACTCGGCTGCGGCCGCCGGTTTCCCATTCGTCAGGAGCGCGAGGCCCTTGCCGATCTGCGCCCGCGGATTGCTCTTCTGTCGTGCCAATGCCCGATCGAACAAGGGGATGGCCGCGTTCGCATCGCCCTCGTCGAGGGCCAGCATTCCAAGTGCGGCCAGGCCCTGTGGACTGTCGGCAGCGCGTTCGGCGCAAAGGCGGGCAAAGGCGAAGTCGTCGGCGTCCATCGCCAGGATTGCAAGGGCGCCCAGCAGCGCCTGATCGTTGTCGTACCGCTCGACCAGTCTTCGGCCTTCGCTCAAAGCGGCGTCGAGGTCGCCCAGGTGGTGCAGCGCCTGCACCTTGAGCGTCGGTCCGCGCGGGGAGGCGGCGATCGCTTCGTCGTTCAGCAAGTCTGCCGCTTCGGCATGACGGCCGATCATCGACAGCGACCAGGCCAGATTGAACCGAACTTGCGGGTTGTCGATGCCATCGGCCCGCAGATGGCCGAGATGCCCGGCTGCGTCGTCGAAGCGTTCTTCGGCTAGCGCTATCAGGGCCGCCAGGTTGCGCAGTTCGGGCGGCAACGATGTGAGCGCCGCATAACGATCGAGCAGCTCCGCCGCCAGACCGGTCTGCCGCGCGGTAAAGGCCGCATCGGCCGCGTCGGCCAGCAGGGCAAGATTGGCCTCATCCATGGCGAGAAACTTGAGCAGACGGTTCAGCCGATCTCCGGAGACGCTGTCGGATACAATATCGGTCATGGCAGAAAGTCTTTCTCTATAGGGTCGCGGGCTTGGCTTCACGCCTGAGATTCGCCTTTGGGCAAGGCCCCGCGTGCCTGGAGTTCGTCGATCAGGCGGGACATCAGACGGGCGGTGGACGGATCGGCATCCATCGCATTGGTCACCCGATCGACCACCTGTTGGAACTGCGCATCGTTGATCCATGTCTTGCCGAGTTGTTCGGCCAACAAAGTCTGGATGAAAGTACGGCGCAACGTCTTTTCATCGATCCCCTCGATCGAGCTTAGCGCACCGATCCCGCTCGCCGACGCCGCGGATTCGTAAGACGGCCGTCGATCCGATCGTGTCCGGCGAAGGCGTTCGCGTTCTTCGAGCCGTTGCCGAAGCAGCAGGACGACGCGATCGATATTCGAGACGGGGGGCATCGCCATTTGAGTTAGTGCCGGGTCGAACGCAGAGACGCCTGCTGAAGCAGAGCTTGGGCGGAAGAGACTGTACTATTCTCGTCCGGACCGCGATCGTTCCCTGCCAGGTCTCTCAGGCGGATCTCATCGATAATCAGGCGCATATCCTTGTTCAAAGGAAGGTTTTCCTGATTGGCCTCGATCCCGCGTTCGAGCTCGACGATGGCATTGGCGAATTCGTCTTGGATCAGGTGGCCCAAGCCGTGGACGAAATCGAGCAGATAGTGTCCTTTCGGCAGAGCGTGGAGCGGTCCCCAGGCCTCCTGGGCTGCCCAAGGCTCGCCGCTCGTCAAGAGTAGAAATCCGAGCTGGAACCGAGCGATGGCGAAGTCCGGCGCAAGATCGACAGCGCGACGCATCGCCTTGCGGGCACCAGCGTAATCTTTATGGCCAGCCATCATCGAGCCCTTGAGGAAATGCAATCGGGCGTCGTCGCGAAAACGATCGACGAGTTCGTC
Source organism: Novosphingobium sp. (assembly GCA_036400975.1). Lineage (GTDB taxonomy): Bacteria > Pseudomonadota > Alphaproteobacteria > Sphingomonadales > Sphingomonadaceae > Novosphingobium. The sequence continues at coordinate 3,565 of DASWWL010000144.1, forward strand.
GAGTTGCGCAATTCCCTCCTGCTCGTCCTGCTGCAGCGTCATGACGAGCGCCGCCAAGGTGTCATCCGGGCAGATCATGCCTTCCTGGGCATTCGACATTTCCTGAATCTTCCTACTGTTCGAGTTTGAAATGACCCTGCTCGCGCATGGTTCTTCGCAATCGGTCGAGCGCAGACCGGTGCAACTGGGATATTCGCCCTTTACTCAATCGGTATAGCGCGGCGATTTGATCGAAAGCGATACCGTCGAAATAGTGATGGGAAAGCACCAATCGCTCACGATCCGGCAGCTTTTCGAGGCAGGCGCGCAAAGTGGAGCGCATGTCGTTCCAGGCGGCGCTTTCATAGGCGTTGGGTGCGACCACGGCATCCTCTTCCTGATAGAGGCCCGTTCCTTCCAGCATGAAGCCCACCGCGAGGCCGACGGCGATCTCGATCAACGCGTCCATCGCCTGCTCCGTAGAGAGCGCCTCGGTATTTCCGACATGGAGCGAGCGGACGCGCTGGGATCGTATGCGATGTCGCCAGGATATCTGTTCACGCATCTCGTTCATCTTCGAGATGGTATCGATCACGTTCCCGGAAATGCGAGACACGGCGAAGCCGCGGAAAGGAGTCCCCCGGCTCGGATCGAAGCGGTCGAGAGCTTCGATCAAACCGGCGAAGGCAGCCTGATCGACATCGTGCGGATCGATATCGCCGTAGTTGCGTTCGCGGCAGATCCGTCGCCCGATATTTCGGGCAAAGCGCGTATGAAGCGCGAACAGTTTCTCACGCGCCTTCGCCGAACCATCCTCGATCAATTCATGCCACAGCCGCTCTTCCTCGCCATCGAAGGTGTTCGCCTGCATGTCGATGAGAGGTTGCGGCCGCATCGCTAATGTATGCTGCCAACGACGCCCTGAAGGACGAGGCTCCAGCCGTCGATAAGGACGAACATCAACACCTTGAGAGGCAAGGACAGAGTGCTCGGCGGCACCATCATCATGCCGAGGGCCAAGAGTACGCTCGACACGACTAGGTCGATCAGCAGGAAAGGCAACAGTATGACGAAGCCGATACGGAAGGCCACGCGCAACTCGTTCAACATGAAGGCTGGGACCAGGCGCATCAGGTCCACGTCCTCGGCTCGCGCTGGAAGCGGCTTGCGTGACATGTCGTAGATCGCCTTGATGTCCTGATCGCGAACCTGGCGAAGCATGAACGAACGCAGCGGGGCCGATGCTTGGTCCATCGCTTGCTCGACATTCAGCTTGCCTGCCATGAATGGTTGAAGCGCCTGTGAATTGACGGCTTCGACAGTCGGCATCATGGAGAAGGCGGTCAGGAACAGCGCCAGCGATACCAGAACCTGATTTGGCGGAGTCTCGGGCATTCCGAAAGCATGGCGGATCATCGACAGCACCACGGCGATGCGCACGAACGAGGTCATCGAAATCACCATCGCCGGTAGGAACGCCATCAATGAAAGAATGAGGACGATCCGCACGACGTTGGATGAAGCGATTGGCTTGTCGGCCGACTCCGCAGTTGCCGGCAGTATCCTTTCGGCATGGGGGTGGGCCGTTCGGGGGGTGGCGGGCCTTTCCGATGGCACTGGCCCGTTCGATTGATGGCGCGGTGCCCCCGGAATCGATGGAATTTCGACAGGCGATGCTTCCAGGGACGGCAAGGCAGCCGGATCGGCAATGTCCTCGAACTGCTGGTCGAAAGATTGCGAGGCGGAAGGAACTTCCTGAGACAAGGCAGGGCTGGCGCAGACGGCTAACAGCAGGAAGAAACCGGTGACGAGAATCCTCACTCGCCCTGCTCCATTGTGCTTGAGCCGCCAGAAGCTGAAATCTCGGGGAGGGGTAGAATGTCCACACCACGCGACGATGTGGCGAGCAGCATGGTCTTGCCGTCGCACGACACCATGCAGAGATCGACATGCTGGTTTAGCCGCAGAACCTCGATCAGTTGCAGTCGGCGATTCTTTGGTACGAGCGAGGTGAGTAGGGGATGCGTCGGCAGAGCGCCGTTACGCGCGCGTAGGATCAGGATCGCGCCTATGCCAAGTATCAAACAAAACAGCAGGGCACCTGCCACTCGCCAGAAAGAGACGCCATCTTCCGACGCTTGCCCCAGGGTTTGAGCAGAAGCCTGGCTGGCAAACGCGATCACTGCGAATATGCCGATCCCGCAGCGGATCATATCTCGGATGCCAGTTCGATGATGCGAATGGCATAATTGTCCCCCGCAGCCACTATTTCTCCGCGGGCGACCAGTGCGTCGTTCAGATAGAGCTCCGCCTGATCGGCCAATCCCGTTTCGAGTGTAACCACTGACCCGTTCTTCAGCGCTAACAGGCTCTCTATGGTCATGACCGATTTTCCGAGCCGCGCTTCGAGCGCGACGGGTACGCCGCCGATCAATTCCCGGCCAATCGGAGTCAGTCCGGCCACTTGGTCCTTGCCTCGGCCATTCACATCTACTTTTTCATTCACGTCAATTGAGTTCCTTGCCTGATTTGGCGACAATGATGGTATTGCGCCCGTTTTCCGGAACGAGGTGGCCGACCGCCACGGTGGTGGGACCTTCCGTGATTCGGATCGCGGCATGCTCTTTCAGCGTCCTGTCGAGAATGAGGACGTCCCCGATCGCCAGCCCCTTCGCATCTTCGACGGTTAATTCCAGCTGGCCGAGGACGGCTTCGACCGTTACCGGCAGTCCTGCGACCGCGCGCGTCCGCGCCTTCGGTGAGCGGGCCGTTACGGTTTTCGTCGGCAGAGACTTGCGAACCAGTTCCACGATCGCCTGCTGTTTGACCAAAAGATTGCCGACTGGCTTGCCGTCGAGCGTGAGTTCGAGCCGCAGGACGGGACCGGCGGTATGGGGTTCGAGCAACCGGTCGAGCCGCCCAACCAGGTCTGCCGCGAGACGATGGGCGAAGTCGTCGAGCAGTTGCCGATCGACTTCGCGTAGTACCTTTCCTTCGAGGCTTTCTCCTAATGCCAGTTCGACCAATCGGCGCTGTCCCCGATCGGAAAACGACAGGGAGACATGATCGCTCGTGGCCTTGAACGGATGCTCCGTCACCGAATGCCGGGTCGTATCGACACATGAGACTGCCGCCCGCACACAGGCGAAATAGGCGCTGCTCCAGATATCAAGCGCTTCCGACAACACCGAACTTACACGGTCGTTCGTCAGGGTTCCCGACGGCAGAAAGGTGTGAGCCTGATCCGTCATCCTTGGCCTCGAATGCCGAACAACTGCTGGATCATGTCGTTGGCGACACTGACCACTTGGCTTGATGCCTGAAAGCCGCGCTGGATTAGTATGAGGTCACCGAACTGCGCCGAAAGATCGACGTTCGAAGCTTCGATCTGCTTTGAAACAATCTTACCGACCCCGTCCACGCCGCTGGCGAGAATGCGACGCTCGCCTTTGCCATGGAATGCGAACAGGCCGTCGCCCGCCTTCTCCAGTTCTTGCGGATCGCGAAAATCGGCCAAGGCGACTTGGGCATCTGTTTCGGTTTGTCCATTACTGTAGCTCAGCTTGACTTTGCCGTCTTCATTGACGGTAACCGTCGTGAGCTGGCCGACGCCGTGACCGTCGACTTTGCTCGCGCGCAAGGTCGAGGTCGTGCCACCCGAGAAAGAGGTGACGCCACCCGAGAAATCGAGCGTGACCGACAAGGGATTCGCTCCCGCAGGTTGAGCCTCGATCACCATCTTGGCACTGCTCGGGTCGATCACGTTGCCGATGAACTTGAGAGTTTTTTCCGCGACGGTTCTCTGCGTGCTGTTGGTGACGGTCACCGTCCACTCGTTGTTCGAGCTCTGCGCGGTGGATTTGGTGAACTTGATTGTCCAAACTTGCTTGCCGCCGCGGCTGTCGTAGATGGCGATGTCTGATATTGTGTGTTCGGTCGCGGTGGACGAAAGGTTGTCGGCGAAAGTGATGGTTTTGGTTACATCGGGCGCGCTGGTGCGCTTGCCTGCTATATTGTAGGGAACTACCCGACCGGCAGCGTCCAGCATGCCAAGCCGGTTCTCTGTGTTCTGCTGCGAGATGAACCCGTCCTTGTCGACCTCGAACTGACCCGTACGGGTGTAAAAGGTCTTCTCGCCGTTAAGCAGAACGAAGAATCCGCTACCGTTGATGCCCAGATCGAGATCGCCGTTGGAAGCGCGCAGATCGCCCTGACTAAAATCGATCGATGCCTTGCCTACGCGCACGCCATTGCCGGAATTCTCGGAATCCGTCCCTTCCGAGAAGGCAAGTCCGGTATTGCCGTGACTGAACAGGTCGGTGAAGGTGACGTTAGTCGCCTTGAACCCGGTGCTGTTGAGGTTGCCCACATTGTTGCTGATGGTCTTAAGACCGCTTGAATAGGCCGTGAGGCCGCTCAGGCCGACATAAATTGCACCCAGCATGGTTCTTGTCCTCCCCTTACTGTCGGATTTGCGAAACGTCGGCGATCGAAACGCCGGTCAGCGTCTGCCCGTCGCGGGTCTTTATGGTGAGTTGCGGGGTGCCCGACGCGAATGACACGGCTGAAACCGTCCCGCTGAGGATCACACCTGTATCGGCCGCAGTCAGGTCGACGGTCTTGCCGAGCAGGCCTGTCGCTTGGTTCGCAGCCTGACTCGACAGGAGCTGTGTTATCTGGTCGTTGAGCGACTGGGTTTGTTGCAACTGGGAAAACTGCGCGAGCTGCGACACGAATTGGAAATTATCGAGCGGCTTCAGCGGATCCTGATAGGTCAACTGCGTTAGAATGATCCGCAGCAGTGACTGGAAATCGAGCCCGAACGCGCTTTGCGGTCCGGAATCAACTCCTCCGATGCCCGATATCGCCATGATCAGCTTTCCTTTCTGTCTGCTCGACGGGCGCTGCCGTTAGAGCCGTTGAGCATGAGTTCAGACCTGGTCAGGCCACTGTCTTGCAGGAGAGCGTCCACCCGCCCTTCGAGCAGGGCGCGGTCTTCCTCGGTGATGGACCAATCCCTCACTACGAGACGGGTTTTATCTCCTTCCACGATCACCATGAGATGCGCCCGGTCTGGAGGGCAGGGTGATCGCGTCACGACCTGCGCCCGCAAGGCGGCGGACGTCGATGCGCCGATCTCAGGTTTCGCATATCCATTTTTCGAAACCGGCTCAGATCGGTTAACCAGAGGAGCCGATGCGGCCGGAAGCTGTCTGCCGCTATCGGCGAATCTAGGTAAGGCTGGATCCCGAGGCACGATTTCCAGTCCGCTTTCGCTTATGGATATCTGCCCGCCGGGTGTGGTTCCGATCTGTCCGCCGTCTTCGACGGTGTCCTGCTTTGGTGGCGCAGTCACACAGCCGCTTTCCGCAACCGGTTTGTCTGGTCGCGCGGATAGCTTGATGGTGTTGCCGGATGACGCTCTGGCCGCCGTGAGGCCGAACATGCCGAGTTCATCGAACCCGAACATGCGGTTACCGCTGTCGTGAGCCGCGCGTAGAGCTTCCTCGAACGACATGCCGGTTGTCAGCATTTGCGGTGTGGTGGTCGATGATGTCGTTTTCATGGCCACGAACTGGGAGAAAAAAACATTCGTCATGGGATGTCTCTCCGGATCAGATATTGGTCCACTAATTCCGCGCTGCGACGTTCCTCCTGCTGCAGCCGGAATTTGCGCGATGCGGCAGTAGTGAATTGATGGGCAAGCCGTGAGCGGACGCTCGCTTCTTCCCAGCCCTGGCGCGCCTTTGCGTTGGTTGCATGGGCTGCTGCCACATGCTTCTCCGCTACTGCCAGCCGATCGATTTCCTGCTGAACGGCATGAGACCATGCTGCTGTGGTCCGATCGCCAAGAAGCCCTTGGGCAATGGATTGCCGCCACCCGGTTTCGGCGTTTTCGAGCTGGCGTGCGCGCTCCATTTGATCCTGTAAACGCGCTTCCACTTCCCTGGCGCCGCGCAATGCTTCGATTTCTGCGGCGAGGCGCTGAACTTCGCGGATATCTTCGATGGCTTGCAATTGTTGGACGCGTTCGCGCGGCGACATGTCAAATCCCTCCGCAAATCTCGGCCAGCATGGCCAACGTGGAGCGAAGGTCGCAACGTTTCGTACGATCTTGCTGCAGAAACCGCTCGATGTTCGCCCGTTGGTCGATTGCTTCGTCAAGATCCGGGCTGGTTCCTCGCGCATAAAGTCCGGTCTCGACGAGCGTGCGCGATGTTTCGTACGTGCTGAGCAACTTGAAAATCTTGCGTGCTTGCGTGCGATGGCGTTCCGACATCAGGCGTTCGCCTTGCCGGCTGACGCTGCGCAGTACGTCTATCGCCGGGAAATGCGCTTTTTCCGCCAAGGCGCGCGACAGCAGGATATGCCCGTCCAACAGCGATTTCAGCATTTCGCAGATGGGATCGTCGATCTCTTCCGTTTCGCTGAGTACCGTGAGGATGGCGGTGATCGCTCCGGCACCCTGTATTGCGCCGCATCGCTCGACGATTTTCGGCATCGCGGCGAAGACGCTCGGGGTATAACCGCGCACCGTCGGCGGCTCACCCGAGGCTAGCCCGATTTCGCGCATGGCCATGGCTAACCGGGTTGCGGAATCAAGCAGGAAAAGAACATGCTTGCCTTGGGATCGCCAGTACTCGGCATGAGCGAGCGCACAGTCCGCGGCGCGAACCCGCATCGCCGCAGACTGATCCGATGTGGCCGCGACCAGTATGGTGCGCTGCCGGGTCTCCTCTGCGAGCGTATCGGTCCAGATGCCTCCCACCTCGCGTCCGCGTTCGCCGATCAGGCAGATGACTACGATATCCGCTTGGGCTTGCGCGATGATCTGGCTCAGCAGGGTGGTTTTCCCCGCGCCGCTTGGGGCGAAGAGCCCGATGCGTTGCCCCGTGCCCAAGGGCAGGAGACCGTCGATAGCGCGCACACCTGTTTCCACCATGGTCGAACGTGCGATGCGTTCGAGCGGGCTCGGCATGAGGCCGTGCAGCAACCAGTATTGATCGGCGACGGGTTCCGCGCCGCCATCGATCGGACGACCAAGTGCATCGAAGGCGCGTCCTAGGAACATCGGGCCAATAGGTACGCGATCACCTTGCCCGCAGCCGGTAACTGTAGCACCGACCAGGATCGGCTGACCTTGCTCGAAGGGAGACAGCGTGACGCCATCCTCTTCGACCCGCACAACCTCTGCCAGGATATGCCTTGCTCTTGTTGCACCGGCGACACTGATTTTGCACAGGGAGCCCAGCGGCAGGTTGGGACCGTCTGCATCAACGTGGGTCGGCTGTACACACAGAACTCGGCCCTGACGCAGGACTGGATCAAGCGTATCGAGACGACGTTGGAAATCCTGCACGATCATAAAGGGGACCGACCTCCCGCTATTTCGAGCAGCAAGTCGCCGATCGCCGTCCACTGCGTGTCGAGCCCGATATCCATTTCCCCTAGACGAGGTTGCAACTTACAACTTCCGGAGGGCAGCCTAGGATCGCGCCGGATGGCGACGGCATCGTTTGCCACGAGTTCGCGAAGCCGATTGAGTCCTTCTTCGCTGAAATCTTCGGCGGAAACCGCGACCGCGACCAATTGCTCACGTTCGAACTCCTGCATCTGCGCGCGCAGCAAGGCACAGACGTGATCGGCGTTTTTGTCGGTCTCGGAAAACAGCTTGTCGAGACAGGCTTTTGCGAGCAGTGCGGCAAGCCGCTCCGTCGCATCGAGCGCTTCGGCCATATCCTTGCGCGACGCTAGGATGGCGTTCGCCAAGGTTCTCACGCGTTCTTCTTCGCGATCTTCGGCAGACTGCAGGCCCCTCTTATGCCCCTCCGTCCTACCGCGCTCCAGCGCAGCCTCTGCTTCGGTGCGCAAGTCGGCAGCCTGGGTCGTGAGCGTTGCAATGCGGGCTTCAAGATCCAGGATTCGACGTTCCAGCCGCTCGCACCGATCATCGACGGCCGTTGGGGGTGATCTCTCGACCGACTGCTGAGGCAGGGCACGCACGATCGTACCTATTGTCACGTCTGCGGATTTGATGATCGCACTCATGCTGCCTGGCTCCCGATTCGGAGCGGGCGCCACCACTGTTTCTCCTTGGCGATACGGGGCGAGGTGGGAGCCGGTTCGGTTTCTTCCAGGCGCACGCGTGCGCATTCGCGCAACATCTCCGCCGTGGCCATTGTCATCGGCGCTTTGCCAAACTCATGCGCTTCAAGCCGTGCCAACAACCATGGCGAATAGCCGGCTTTGGCGAAAGTCACGGTCAGTGCGCTGGACGGCTGTGTATCCGTATTGCGCAGCAGGCTTTCGACGCGCAGCCGGCTGGCAGTGTGCAGCAGGTCGAGGATGGCAACGCGATCTTCGCTCGGCATCTTGCGAAGTTGCGTCACTATCTTGCGCAACTGACGATCAGGCTTTCGCTGTGCCATCAGCGGCATCCTCATCGAGAAGGGATTGAAGTCGGTCCGCAAAGTGGATCCGTGCTTCTTCATCCAGGGGAACAGGGCTGCGGCGAAGCAATCGAAACAGTAATGCGATGCAGAGTATCGCGATGGCGCTTATGCCCGCTGCCAGATAGGCTGCTCCTCCTTCTTGTTCCAAACCGGATTCCACGGCGGGCATTGGGGCGGGCCGGGGGGCAGGATTCGCCACGGGAACGGCGGGCAGAAAAATCTGCGGCGCCTCGAAAGTTACCGTATCGCCAAGCGCCGTGTCGAACCCGATAGATTGTTCTACCGCCGCGCGCAGGTTCTCATGAACTTTTTCCGACAGCTCCCTGCGCGGGCGCAGGCGGATCGCGACGCGGAAGTTCCGATTTTTGAGGTCGAACGCCTGATCCGGCGTCACCGGCGGTTCGGGCACGGACACGGTGACGGTGATGTAATCCGGGCCGAACACAGGATCGAGTGCTTCACGAATGCGAGCCTGGAGATATTGTTCGATCGCTTGTTTCTGAGTCATTTGCGGTGCCGCTGCGATGCCGATGGTTTCATTGGCACCCATCACGCGGCCGGTCTCGTCGAGCACCACCACGGCTCCGGCGTCGAGTAGCGGCACTGCGGCCGACACGAGCTGCTGCACGCCTGCTACCGTGCTTGCCTGGACCGATGCGCCATCACGCATGCGCAAGGTGACCGAAGCCTTGGGCGGTGCACGATCCTGGCGGAAAAGCCGGTCGTCGCCCATCGACAGATGGACCCGCGCGCTTTCCACGCCATCCAGCGTGATGATGGTCCGCTCCAGTTCGCCTTGGAGAGCGCGCTGGAAATTGATCTTTTGCGCGAAGTCGGTGATGCCCATGTCAGACTTGTCGAAAAGCTCGAAGCCGACTTCTCCCTTGAGGGCGGCATCGCTGCCGACCAAGCCAAGACGGACGGCATCGGCCTGGTCCTGGGGCACCGAGATCGTCGTGCCGGCGTCGCTCAGCCGATAGGGTATCTTCCGTTTGTCGAGTTCGGCGACAAGCACCGCTGCATCTGCAGCCCGGATGCGCGTGAAGATCGCTTGGTACTGCACGCGCAGGACGGCGTACCACACCGCCAGCAGTATCAGCGAGCAAAGCGCCAGTGCCAGAACGATCATGGCGATCTGGTTGCGCGGGGGGAAGTTCCTGAATTTTTCGAACATCGACTGCGGTGTTTCTTGTCAGAGTTGCATGGTCATGAGCTGCTGATAGCTCTCGATGATCCGTGAGCGGACCTGGAGCATCAGCTCGAGCGACATACGCGCTTCCTCGAGCGCGAAAGTGACCTGATGCACCGGAATGCTGTCGTCGAGGACGAAGGAGCGCGCGAGTTTGTCGGCTTGCGCCACTTTGCTTTCGGCAGCGGCGACGCCGTCCATCAGCATGCCGGCGAAGCCATGGGGCGTTGCCGCAACGGGTGTGCGAAGCATCGTATCTCGAATTCCTGTCGCATCGGCGAGTGCTTCGAGCGAAACAGCAGCGATCGGGGGGAGGCTCATCGGCGTCCTCCAAGTTCGAGCGCTTTGCTGTACATCTGCCGAGCGGCGTTCATGGCAACCATGTTCGCCTGATAGGTGCGTGCGGTCTTGACGAGGAGAGTCATCTCCGCCGCTTGATCCATGCCCGGATAGGCGACGTTACCATCGGCATCGGCAGCCGGATTGCCCGGCTCGTGCATGATCCTCGGCGGAAGGTCGATGGCCTCAACGCTATAAACCGCTACACCCGCAAGACGAGCGTTGGAGCCTTTCGATATGCCACCTTCGAGATAGCTGGCGAAATCGGTTGCCGGTCCAGATACCAGATGGCGCGGCCGGAACAGTTCTCCATTGGCGGTATTGACCGTTTGCGCATTGGCCAGATTTTCCGCGATGATTTCCAGACGCCGCCATTCAACTTCCAGGCCGGTGCGGCTGATTTCCATGGCGCGCATATCTACTTACCTCCGGTAAGGGCTAGGGCTTGGAGCTGAACCTGACGATCCAAGACTTCGAGGATGGCCGCGTATCGTCCGGTAGTCGCCGTCGCGGTCTGCAGCTCGAGATCGAGGCGGAGAGTGTCCGATCCGAGCGGCGGCCGGCTCTGCTCGACATGGGGCGTGAAGGCTGACAAGGCTTCTCCGCCGCGCGTGGCCGCTTCCGCTAAGGCCTTCTCGAACGAGACTGACACTGGCCGATATCCGGGCGTTCCTGCATTGGCTATGTTGTGTGCGGTCGCCTCCGCGCGCAACGACAGGCTGTCGAGCGCCTTGAGGGCCAGCACGCTGAATTCCCCGTTCATACCCCCGGTCTCCTCATTGAACGATAATGTTGGCATGGAGCGCGCCCGCCGCCTTGATTGCCTGCATGATGGCGATCATGTTGCGGGTGCTCACCTTGGCGCGTGAGAGCGCCTGGACAAGATCGGCTACCGTGGTGTTGGGTAGCCGGATTACTGTGTCGTTGTGGTTTTCTTCGACTTCGAGCTTGGTGTTGGTCACCACCAAGCTCCGCACGTCAGGCGCGTAACCACCGTAGAGATAAGGCTGCGAGGCTTGGCGATCGACGCTGATCGCCACCTTGATGTCTCCTTGGGCCACGACAACGCTGGAGATGTGCACGTTGCCGCCGGCGACGACGGTTCCGGATCGCTCATTGATCACCACGCGCGCCGAAAGGTCGGGTTGCACGGCGACATTCTCGATCCTTGCGACAAGCGCATTTAAGGCACTTTCCGGACCATCCGTCCGGATCAACACGGCATCGGCGCCGCGAACCCGGGCCCGGCCGTCGCCGAGCATCAGATTCAGGCCTTGGGCAATGCGCTCGGCCGTCGTGAAGTCCGGGTCCTTGAGAATGAAGGTCAGGTCGCCGTCACGCGAGACAAGGGCGGCATTGACCGGTGCCTCGACGGTCGCACCACCGGGGATCTGACCCGAGGTCGGATAGTTCTTTTGACGAAGATTGAGATTGTCCTGGAAGTTGTAGCCGCCCACCACCAGTGGTCCTTGCGCCAAAGCATAGGATTTGCGGTCCGGCCCCACGAGCGGAGTCATCAGCAGAGTACCGCCGGCGAGGCTGCGGGCATCGCCTATCGAGGTCACGGTCGCATCGATGTGGTCGCCGACGTTCGATGCTGGCGGTAGTGTAGAGGTAACGATGACGGCAGCGACGTTGCGGCTTTGCAACTGTTCCGGCGTGATGTTGATGCCGAGATTGCTGAGCACGTTGCCCAGCGTCTGTCGTGTGACAGCGCTGCGCGAGGAATCCCCCGATCCGGAGAGACCCGTGACGATGCCATAACCTACCAGCGCATTGTCCCGCCAGCCAAGGAACCTGCCGAGATCCTTGACCCGAACCTCCTCGGCCTGAGCCGATGCGCCGACGAAGACGAGCAAGCTTGCAGCAAGGGAAAGAAAACCAGCGGGGCGCATCACATCAGACCCAGGAAGTTGAACACCCTGCTGATGATCCCCGGTTTCGCTCCGCGCGAGGCGAAACCCTTGCCATTGTACTCGATCCGGGCGTCGGCAATTCGATTGGAAAGCACGGTGTTGTATGCGGAGATGTCAGCTCTACGTACGCGGCCCTTCAGTCGGATGTGCGTGCGCTCACCGGCAACGAACAGTTCCTGGTCACCCGAGATTCGCAAATCCCCGTTAGGCAGGACTTCCTCAACTGCCGCGCCGATTTGCGCGACCATCTTGCCGCTGCGGGTGATCGAACCGACATTGTCCGAATTGCCGCCAAAACTGAGGCCTGCGGATTCGTCTAGTCCTCCGGAACCGGCTGCGAAGCGACCTGCGACATTGTTGTTCTTCTTCGTGCTGGTCGAGGCGGAGTTCGTGGCCGTGGCATTCTCATAGACCACTACCGTCAGGAGATCGCCGACAGCTGCGGCTGTGCGATCCGATGCAAGGGCGGAGAAAGTCCCGGAGCGGTAGAGATCGTCGGCCCCCGCCGGCACGTCCAGTGCGAGCATTGAGGCGACGATGCAGAAGTAAGCCGCTGGTTTCATCTAGCTGTTCCTGCATAAGGCACGGAGAGAACTTGACCGTCGTCGGATTGCACGAGCACTCGCTCCCGCCTGCGGACGGACTGCATCGCCCGCATTTGGCGCGTTACGGTGACCGGACCGTTCGAAGCGAGAAGCGTAAGCGTGTCTCCGGCATAGGCGGCGGTAACGCCATAACCGGCAAAAAGCGGAACGACGGAGCTTGCCGCGATCCTTCGTCGTGCGCGGACCGTGCGTTCCGCCGCAATGTAGCGGAAGGTCCCGGACGATACTGTCTTGCCGCATTGGGCAGCGGTGAAATCCTCGCTTCGCACGACCTCGTTTTCAGCAATGTCGCGAAGCGCGCGCAGGCAATCCTCATTTCTCGCCTCGGCCGCCTGCGCGCGATAAAGAACGGTATAGTCGCGAACGATATACGCTTCCGCCCACCCGCCCAGGAAGGGCAACTGCGCGCGAATGCGTCGAATGATCGATCGCCGTGTCACTAATCTGGGTGCGCTGCCGGGCGATGTCGCGCCGATTTCGATCCGCACGGCTCGTGCGCGAAGAGGAATCGGTATCGACGCAAGGTCCACAAGGTCGCCGAGCATCACGACCGGTTGCGCTACTATGACTGTGCGTGGTGGCGCAGCACCCGGATCACCCCCGGCAAGAGCCAGGCCGCTTACAGCGATGCCTATCGTCAGCACCTTATCACTTCCGCAGATTGTTGAGGATGGCCATGATCTGGTCCCCGGCCTGCAGGAGCTGCGCATTGGCGGCATAGCTGCGCTGCAACAGCATCAGGCTGACCATCTGCTCGGAAAGATCGACGTTCGAACCTTCGATCGCGCCCTGGACGATCCGGCCACCGCCTTCTTCTTCCGGTAAGACCGTCGTGACCGATGCATCTCCCGGACGCTCGAAATAGCCGCCGCTCACAGCGGTAAGGCGGTCTAGGTCTTCGACCAGCGCCAGTTCGATACCGCCCAATCGTTCGGGCGCCTCTTCCGCGCTGGTCCTGGCGGTCACCGTTCCGTCGCCGGCGATCGTAAGGTCGGTCGCACCCGCCGGAATGGAGATCATCGCCCGCAATGGCAAACCGTCGGAAGTCCCGAGGAAGCCGTCGTTGTTGACCTTCAAGGTGCCGCCCCGCCACAACCGGACTTCGCCATCATTGCCGAGCACTTCGATGAAGCCGTTGCCCTGGATCGCGATATCCAACACCGATCCGGTCTGCTTGAGATCGCCCTGCGCCCAAACCAAGTGGCCTGCCTGCGCGCGGACTCCTGAAAGCATGGCGATCGGATCGAGGTCGATCGGGAGATCGGTCGCTTCGCGCGGCGTGGCCACCATCTCGGCGAACCGGACAGAGGATCGCTTGAAAGCCGGAGTATTGATGTTGACGATATTGTTGGCCGTGACATCCAGCGCACGTTGCTGGGCCTCGATTCCTGTCGCCCCGATATAGAAAGTTCCGTTCATGCCTGCGTCCCCCCGAAATTGGTGATCGCTTCGCCCAGAAGCTCGTCATAGAACTGGACCATGCGCTGGCCCGTCTCGGCTTGGCGCATCGCCTTCATCATCGTGATCATCTCGTGGGCGGTGGATACGTTCGAGGTTTCCAGCGCGCCCTGACGCATGTCCGGGTGCAGCACTTCCATACCTTCGTCGTCCGCGCTGAAGGCGCTGGCCCCGGTAGCCGAAAGGCCGGCTTTCCCGGCGAAGTCCCGTACGAGAATGCGTGCGGTCGGCTCTCCTTGATCGAGCACGGTGCCGTCGGCGAGAACCTCTATCTTATCGCCCTTTACGACAAGATCTCCCGCATCGCTCTGAAGCGCGAAGCCGTCGCTGGTCACGAGCCGGCCGTCACCAGCGCGGTGAAACTGGCCGTTGCGCGTGAAGCGCGTCTCTTCGTCCGACTTGACGACGAAGAACCCTTCCGCGCCCAATGCCAGATCATAGGCATTGGACGTCACCGTGACGTTGCCGATCGAAAAATCAGTGCCGAAGCGTACATTGGGAATGTCCCCGCGCGCGTCCTTTTCTCCGTCTACCAGTGCCCAGAACGACTGCCTGGCGCGATAGCCGGGCGACGTCATGTTGCTTACGTTATGGGCGGCCGTCTCCAACTGCCGATCCGCGCCGGAAATAAGTGCGATTGCACTATCCATTAGCCCCATTTTTTCCTCACCGACGAGCCCCCTCGTCTTCTTGCGTCTTAAGGAATTACTTAATCGAGTTAGATCTAATCCAGAGAAACAACCGAAAATGATCTTAAATCTACTGTGTGCGGTATCTCGTTTACCGAAACTATAAAAAGCTTTGGAATGCTTCGGCGTGTAAAGGTTTTCAGGTGCCTGCGAATTTCCGGGCTGCAGAGGAGCACCGGGGAAAGGCTTTGCCGGATCATGGCTTCCGCCATGGAGATGAGCCCGCGCACGAGCTGTTCGGCAAAGCGGGGTTCAAGAATTAGGCCGGTGCTGGCATCGGCCCGGCGTACGCTTTCGACAAGTTGCCCCTCGACCCGCGGGTCCAGGCTCAACACGGACAGTTCGCGGTGTCGGCCACGCAGCCGGTCGCAGATGCCGTGGCTCAACCGCTGCCGTACGGCATCGACCAGTTCGCCGCGCTCTTTGGTCGTGCGGCCCACATCGACCAGCGTCTCGACGATCTGATCGATGTTGCGGATCGAAACTTCCTCGCCGAGCAGATCCTGAAGAACCCGCTGGATGTCGGAAACCGTCATGATAGCGGGCACGAGCTCTTCGATCAGACCTGGCTGGCGGCCGCGCACGCCCTCCAGCATGGTGACCACGTCGCGCCGGGTAAGGAGTTGACCGGCTTCTGTGCGGAAAATCTCACCTGCATATGTCATCAAGACGGTGATCGGATCGACCAGGGTGTAACCCGCTTCGCGAGCGCGGTCGGACAGTTCGGGTTCGATCCAGGTAGCCGGCAAGCCGAAGGCTGGATCCTGCGTTTCGATGCCCGGCAGTTTTGTCGCCTCTGGCGCGGTGCTGACGGCCAGGACCAGATCGGCATGCAACTGTCCTTGTCCGTGCCGCGCACCGAAGATGGCTATCTCGTAATCGTCGGCTCCCAGTTGCGATCCGTCCTGGAAAACGACTTGTGGCAAGACGAAGCCCGTTGCCTGTTCCTGCTGGTTGCGGAGCCCCGCGATCCGTTCGCCGAGCAGCGGTTTCATTCCCTGCCATTGCTGGCCTAGCTCGCGGCCCAAGGTGATCTCGATCGGAGCGACGCCTTTTTGTTCGGCCTTCTCCTCACTGGCGCTTGCGCTTTCGAACAGGCTTGCGCTTTCTTCATGCCGCTTGCGCCGCTGGATCGAGAAATAGATCGTGATGGCCAAAAGGATAAGCAGCAGGATCGGCCATTTGGGCATGCCGGGGAGCAGCAGTAGAAGGCCGAGCGCCGCCAGCACGATCAGCGGAATCTTGGGAACGGAACCCAATTGGCTGAACACTTCGGTGCTGAGTTCGCGATCGGAGCCCGAGCGCGTTACGATGATGCCGGTTGCAACGGAAATGATCAGGGCAGGCACCTGAGTGACGATGCCGTCGCCGATCGTCAACAGCGTAAACGTGGACAGCGCCGTCTGCCATTCCATGCCCATCTGCATGACCCCAACGATCCAGCCTGCGATGATGTCGATTAGCAGAATGACGATGCCTGCGATCGCATCGCCCTTCACGAATTTGCTGGCGCCATCCATTGCGCCGTAGAACGATGCTTCCTTCTCCAGATCCTTGCGTCGGCGCTTGGCCTCGTTCTGATCGATCAGGCCCATGTTGAGATCTGCATCGATGCTCATCTGCTGGCCGGGCACCGAATCCAGCACGAAGCGGGCCGCAACCTCCGATACGCGCTGAGCGCCCGAGGTGACGACGATGTACTGGACGACCACCAGAATGAAGAAGACGACCAGCCCGATGACGAAATTACCTTGAACCGCGAAGGATCCGATCGAGCCGATGACTTCGCCGGCATTGGCGCCGGTCAGGATAAGGCGCGTCGCAGCCACGTTGAGCGCCAGGCGATAAAGGGTGGCTACCAGCAGTAGCGAGGGGAAAGTCGAGAATTCGACCGGCCGGGCGACGTAAAATGTCAGCAGAAGGATGGTCAACCCGAAGGCGAAGTTGACGATGATCAGCAGGTCCAGCAGCGTCGGCGGAATCGGCGTGAACAGGATCAGCAGGATACCGATCACGCCTACGACGAGCAGAAGGTCCTTGTTACGCGAAAAGAAGGGGGCGTGCATCAGGGCACGGCCCTTCTCAGCTGACCGGTGCGACGCAGCTGGTTATAGATGGAAGCAACTGCCGCGAAGCTGGATTCCGGTACGAAACGGTCCAGCACGCCAGCGCGATTGAGCGCTCGGGCGAGCGGGCGATCCTCGATGATGGGAATGCCATAAGCGGTGGCGAGGCCTTTGAGGCGCTGCGCCATCTGGTTCGTCCCCATCGACACGATTTGCGGCGCCGGCATGCTTGCGCCGTCGTAACGGAGTGCGATGGCGATATGCTGAGGATTGGTCACGAGCACATCCGCACCCGGCAGGTTGCGAATGCTCTGGCTGGCCTTCACGAAATTGGCATGGAGTTGCTTGCGCTTCTGTTTGAGCCGCGGATCACCCTCGCGATCACGCATTTCGCGCTTAATTTCACGCCGGCTCATGCGCATGTTCCGAAGGAACATACGGCGGGAAAGAACCTGGTCCAAGGCGGCGAATGTCACTGCCGCCAGCACGAAGCCCAGCAGTAGCAGCCCTGCGATATGGGACATGAAAACGGCCAGGCTGCGGCCGTCGGTCACCGTTCCGATATCGGTCTCCAAGGCCTGCCATATGACGAGCAGTGCGACGATGACGTAGCTGGCGAACTTGAGCAGGTTCTTGCCTGTTTCCAGGAGCATTTGCATCGAAAACAGTCGCTTGAGGCCCTGCGCCGGGTTGAGCCGTGAAAAATCGGGTTTCAGCGGTTTGGCGGAGAATACGACGCCGGTCTGGACGACTTCGAACACCAGTGTGGCAAGGAAGAGGGCCGCAAAAAGTAAGGCCAACCACTTCGCCGCGGGCCCAAAGAGCGCCGGCATAATAGTGAAAATCGCTGCGGAATCCTCGACCAGCGGCCCGCTGATCCAGACTTCCCGCGCACTCGACGCGAGGCTGCCGACGAATGCGGCACCGGATGCGCGGACATAAAGCAGAAGCACGACAAGGCTGATGAGGAAGCCCAGGTCCCTGCCACGCGCGACAATGCCCTTGTGACGTGCTTGCTGCAGCTTGAACTGGGTCGGTTGTTCCGACTTATCGAGTTCGCCGTCCGCCATCAGTCCAACAGGCCCGGCAAGGCTTCGATGTTCAGGCGGATCAGGCGCAGCAACAGGGCGCTGCCCAAGCCGAAGCAGATCGGAAGGACCAGCAGAAGCGAGATGGTCTTCACCTGGAAACCCAGGACCAGCGCATTCATTTGCGGGACCGCGCGCGATAACACGGCAATGGCCAGATCCATCAGGAACAAGATCGCGACCGCAGTGCCCGCAAAGCCGAATGCAGCGAGGAATGCCGCGCTCATGAAGGCGAAGAGCCGATC
Organism: Novosphingobium sp.; assembly: GCA_036400975.1. Taxonomy (GTDB): domain Bacteria; phylum Pseudomonadota; class Alphaproteobacteria; order Sphingomonadales; family Sphingomonadaceae; genus Novosphingobium. Next base: position 21,592 of record DASWWL010000144.1, read on the forward strand.
GAGCGAGCCGCTCATCTGCCATGTGCCGACGGGGACCGCATCGACCGAGGCGGACAGGATTCTCAGCAGGTCGAGATGCCCGTCCACCGCGAAGAAGACGGCGCCTGCCGCATAGGCGAACAGCATGCCGATCAGGGGTGTTTGCGTGCGTGTCGTCGGGTCGATCAACACGGCGATGCCGAAGCCGGCCTGGATATCTATGGTGCGGCCGGCAAAATAGAGCGCCGCAAAGGTGACCTGGAAGGTCAACAGAAATACGCCTCCCAGCAGGAGCTCGCGCGCGCCGGCTGCGAGCAGCGCGCCTGCATCCTGCGAAGCCAGTGTCGCAGGATAGGGAACCATGGCCGCCATGCTGGCGGCGATGGCAAGCCCGAATAGCAGGCGAAAGCGCGCCGGCAGCCGCACGAGGCTGAACGGCGGTGCAAAGGCGAAGACAGGCGCTATGCGCAGAGCCAGCAGCAGACACATCGTCAGCCACTGCGCGAGGTCAGGCAGAAGTTCGGGCGCTCGCGCTGGCAGCGACATCGTGATCATCCCAACTCCGGTACGATCGCGATCATCGACACTGCGAATTGCGTCACGCGATGCATCATCCAGGGTCCCAGGACGATCAAGACTAGGGCCGAGGCAAACAGCTTCGGCACATAACTCAGCGTCATTTCCTGGAGCTGCGTAGCGACCTGAAGCACTGATATGAGAAGGCCGACCACCAGAGCCGTAATTAATATCGGCCCCGCCACCACCATGCTTTGCCAAAGCATGGTGGTCATCAGGCTAAGCGCCCTATCCCCTTCCATAATGCCCCTGAACTCGCTTTTAACCCCGTTATATAACAATACACATCGCGCTTATCGGTCAAAGGCAAATGCGACGAAATATTGGTCCAACTTGGAGTAAATGCTGATTGACTCTATGTGGAACATAGAAATTCTGGCGATTTTTGGGAGGTTAAAAGGATTTACTTGAAGAAAACGATGGATGCCGCTGCGACCGAAGTGGCGGCCATGAGATGTCAGGGCGCTGGCATCTGCGATGCTGAACATCGACGACAACGTTATGCAGGAGCGCCTGCGAGTAGTTCGGGACACATTGATCTCGACGTGAAGGGTGCGGGAAGCATGCAGTTTTCGTTGTGCATGCCATTTCTTACCCCCCGTTCATGCGCAACAAGGCCGCCTGGCTCTAATCCGCGCTGGTGGAAACTGGGGAGGGGCACTTCGTCCTCTTCCCCCCCACACCCAACCCTTTATCAGCCTGTCGAAGACCACTCACCCGGGCCTGCTCAAAAAACCACGCGCATGCGCTTGACATGTAGGAATGTTCTTCATACGTTCCATGCATGTCAGTTACCAGACTGGCACTGTGACGGGTGCGGGGGCGCAAGCGCTTCG
>DASWWL010000145.1:0-28170 GCA_036400975.1 Novosphingobium sp.
CGGTGAAAATCGGATCGTTCATGCTGGAATCTCCTTTTGCTCGCGAATAAGTTTGTTCTATCTTTGTTCTAATGTTGTAGGGAAGCATTTTGTGCGCCCCGCACACACGCCCGAGTGGGAAGCGCCCGAACCAGCAAGGCATTGACTCGGCGCAGGTTCATGCTGCATCGCGGCATCGACCGCTAAGGACGCAGCATTGGAGATCACGAATGATTGCGGCGGCCAAGGAATGGACAAAGCACTGGGCCCGAATCGGACTACGTGCGCCTCGCATCGCCAAGGATACGTTCTACGACTTGCGTCGATTCATCCGTCATTCCACCGCGGTGGAAAGTGGAGACGGCGCCGCCCAGTTGCGGGCGATCATCATCCGCAAGGCGCACAATATCGAAAAGGGGCTGTCGCTGCCCGATCCGCGTCCTCTGTTCGGATTCGCACAGCTGCGCGACCTTGTCCGCTTTACCGAGCGGCACATGCGGCTTCACGGCGAGAACGAAGTCACCGACATCGCCCATGCCGTGGTGCGCGCCTACCTGGACTTCAACCGCCAGAAAGAAGCGAGCGATCCCTATTTGGAAACGCTGGAACGCTTCGTGGCAAATGGCCGGGACACACGACGCGAGGTTGGCGGAGTAACAGGCCACCAGGCTGTCGATCGTCCCGCACTCGATCCGGTCACGCTCACCCGTTTCATCCGAAGCCGTACCTCGGTGCGCAATTACCGTCCGGAGCCGGTGCCCGAAGCCATGCTGGCGGAGGCGGCCGCCTGCGCAGCGCGCGCGCCGGCGGTCTGCAATCGCCAGTTCGGGCGGGTCTGGCATACCAGCGACCGTGAACGCATCGCCCAGATGCTCAATGTCCAGGGCGGAGCACGAGGCTTTCTGGAGACCGTACCCACACTGTTGATGGTGACGACCGACCTTTCGGCCTATACCGGGGACGAACGCTACCAGAGCTGGATCGACGGCGGCTTGTTCGCGATGAACCTCCTGCTCGGCCTGGAAGCGCAAGGGATATCGAGCTGTTGCCTCAACTGGAGCAAGGGACGCCAGACCGACCGGGCCATGCGCGCGGTGGCGCCGGTCACCGAATCCGAAAACATCATCATGCTGGTCGCCTGCGGCTTTGCCTCTGATGAGGCACGGGTTCCCGTATCGACGCGGCAACCGGCAGGCTATTTCCTTAACCGAATTCCCTGAATTTCGAACCAGGCGGAATGCCGGCAGCTTGGGAGCCCCGAAACAGGATCTGTTCCAAACTTCAGAGGTTTCCTGTTTTCACAGCGAAGCTTTGGAAAATTAAGCCCATTTCGGGACTTCTGTTGCACTGCAAAATAATTTGTCGGCGAGACCAATGTTGGGATATGGTAATGTTCGTTAGCAAATAAACGATGCGGCGCACGGCGTTTCGCAAGGGGTATCATGACTACTCTTGAAACCATCATACCGATCGTCGCCAAACAGCTTGGCCTCAATCCCGCCGATATCGGCGCGAATACCAATCTCGAAGAAGCCGGCTATGAATCGCTCGACGTGATCGAGACGATCTTCGCGCTGGAAGAGGAATTCGGGATCGATATCAACTTCAACGCGAACACGCAGGATACTGGCAGCCTCGCGACGGTGGGCGACCTTGCGGCGATCATCGACGAGACTTTGGCCAAGCAGGGCAAGGCGTGAAACGCGTCGCGATTACCGGCGTTGGGGCGGTCTCGCCCGCCGGTCTCGATGCGGTCTCCACCTGGCAAGGTGTTCGCGACGGGATCAGCGCCATTGCCCCCCTGGATTGCCCCCGCGCCGATCGGCTTAACGTGACCATCGCCGCACAAGTGCGCGATTTCAACGCGGCGGACCTGCTGCCCCCCAAGCGGGCAGCGATGATGGATCGTTTTTCCCAGTTCGCCGTGGTCGCGGCGCGCGAGGCGCTGGCCCAGTCCGGGCTCGATCGCGCGCATCCGGCCGTGCAACAGGCGGCGGTTATCGTGGGCATCGGCGTCGGCGGACTCATCACGCTGGATGACGCATTCTTCAATCTCTATGGGCTCGACAAGCCGCGCAGCCATCCCCTGACCATTCCGAAGCTGATGTGCAATGCCGCGCCCAGCCAGGTTTCGATGGATCTTGGCGCGCACGGGATAACTTTCGCCGTCGCAAGCGCTTGCGCTTCGGGAACCCATGCCATCGGCACCGCTGCCCAACTGATCCGTTCGGGCGCGTCTCCCGTAGTCTTCGCAGGCGGCTCGGAAGCCTGCATTACCGCCGGCACCCTGCACGGCTGGGAAGCACTACGCGTCCTCGCGCCCGACACCTGCCGGCCTTTTTCCCGTAACCGTGCCGGTCTGGTGCTTGGCGAAGGCTCGGGCATGATGGTGCTGGAGGATTGGGACCATGCCCAGGCCCGCGGCGCGACGATCCTTGCCGAAGTACTCGGGTTTGGGGCCAACGCCGATGCCGGCGACCTGACATCTCCCGACCCGGAAGGCGCGCGCGCGGCGATGGACCTGGCGCTGCGCGATGCCTGCCTCTCCCCCCATCAGATAGGATACATCAACGCTCACGGCACCGGCACCGCGATGAACGACCGCGTAGAAAGCGACGCCATTCGTGCCCTTTTCGGCGCTGATCCTCCGCCGGTTTCCTCGTCCAAGGCAGTACTCGGCCACGGGCTGGGCGCGGCGGGCGCGCTGGAGGCCGTAGTAACGGTCATGGCGCTGGCAAACCAGATCATTCCACCGACCGCCAATTGCATCGAGCCGGACACGGATCTCGGCATCGACATGGTGCCGGAAGGTCCGAGAAACGCCGAATTCACCGCAGCCATCTCCAATTCTTTCGCATTCGGCGGATTGAACGCGGTACTGGCGCTCGGACGCACCTGAACGCAGGCCGAATGCTGTCCGATCAGGTTGATGTCGCACGCCTTGTCACCGGACGCTTCCGGTTCCAGCTGACATGGCTAAGCATGAATATCCGCGCCTGCAGCCAGTTCAGCGGGACCTTAAGCCAGGCGTAAAGCAGCGCGTGGGCCACGACGGCGGCGCTGAAGATTCCCATGAACAGGAATGGCGTCTCCATGGCCGGCATGCCGGCGAATATCAGCGGATAAAGCGTCAGCAGGACCCAGCCGTGCAACAGCAGGATCGGCAGCGAAGCCTGACCGAAAAAGCGCCCGACCTTGCCAATCATCATCCCCGCCGAACGCTGCGCCCCCCAGATCAGGAACAGGATGAAGGCAATCTGCTGAATCACGTAGATGAAGATCGATCCATACTGACCTACCATCGGCTGCGCGACGAAACGCGGGTCGCAGGTCAGGCATGGGCCCAGGCTGAACAAGTTTTCACGGTTGATCAGAGCCAGCCCGACGGAAAGCGCCAGGGAAAGAACCCCGCCCCAATTGGGAATCTTCCAGCCGCCAGGCAACCTCATGCCGATCAGGAAGAACAGGGTCGCGGTCGGCCAGTTGCGCCATTCGTAGAGATTGTAGGGCAGGTGCAACCTGCCAGTCGCCCAGCAGGCCAGCGCAAGAACCGTAGCCAGCAACACGAACGCCTTTTTCGATCGCAGGAACGTATAGGCCAGCGGCCTTACAACCGCGAGAACGACGAAGAACCATGCGACGAAGCTGACATAACCGGTACCGTAAACGATCGGCCTGACCAGCGCCTTGAAAGCCTCCCACACCGTCGCATAGCCCTGTCCCGCAAGGACGATAAGAAAGCCAACCACATGCGAAACCACAGCGAAGAGCAGCAGCACCAACGACTGCCGCAACACCGGGGCCAGCCCTTTCTTCGCAAGATGCGGTGCGGCCATCCCACTCAGGAAGAAATAGGACGATACGTTGGGTGCGAGGATCTTGAGCTGGAAAAGCGAAAACCATGCATGATCGCCCATATACTGGGCAACGCCGATCATTGCGTGGATGTAGAATACGCAGATGAGCAAATAGCCCCGCGCCACTTCCTGCGCTTCGCCGGCATTACGGGTCTGGGTGTCCTGCATGATCCCATTGCCCAGAACAGCGCCGATGGTCTGCTTCAGACGGGCGGTTAACCCGCCTTCCTGCAAGATATTCCCAGGATCAGCCATGCCCGCGTTCCCACTGCCGCCGCGCTTCGTCGAGCTGCACCACGAAATCGCTTACCCCGATCATTCGGATCGCTGCCTGCGATGGCGTCGCCATATCGCCATAGCGACGCTTCGCCAGGACATGCGCGAACGGCCAGCCGCCGTGTCGGACAAGAGCAGATCGCAGATGATGCCCACTCCACGGTTCGGTCGCCGGAAACGCCGGCAGAATGCACATCTCCTCACCGTCGAAGAGGACGCGGACGCTAGCCGGGCGTAGCTCCGTCAATGTCCGTTCGGCCGCGTCGATGCCGCCCGTGAGATCGATCTCGGTATCGGGAGAGGACTTTGGCGGCATGGGAGTGGCGGCGAAATCGTCCCATCCGCCGCCCAACGCCTCCGCCGCGCCGCGAAAATAGCAATATTCGCGCAAAGGTCTCTCGATTGCCTCGCGAAGCGAAGGAAGACCCAGTCGTTCGATCAGTCGAATCAACCGCTGTCCGATGGCAATCGCAGCACCATCGAGGAAGCCGGTCCGACGCAGGACAGCAAACTTCAGCGCCGGCCTGCGCCCCTTGCGGCGCACATTCCGGCAAACCCGCAACATCGGAGCCATATCCGGATGCTTGAGCGCCATGAGCACATCAGACCGCCCTTCTTCCCTGGCGCGATGCAGCACGCTCTTGGGCGAGCTGGTCAGATGCTCCTGATGCCAGCCGAGCGCGCTTCCGGCATAGTAGAACCGGATACCCCGCTTCATCAGCCGCACGCCAAGTTCCAGATCTTCGCGGGCACGCGCAAACTGCGGATCGAGCCCGCCGATCTCATTCCAGATCGCCCGCGACAGCGAGAGATTACCGGTCATCAGGTCGAAATAGGAAAAACGATGACCCGGCCGCGCCAGTTCATCGAAATGCGCGGTCCACCAGCGCTGGACATTTTGCCGAAAGGAGTCGGGAGATGCGACCGGCTCGGGTGGATAGGGACCGAGCACGGCGCGACCCGGATCGTCAAGATGCGCCGCGACATGAGCCGCCACCAGACCTCGTGTCGGGATTACATCGTCGTCGAGGAAGAGGAACAGGTCCGCAGAAGCCCGCTCCACTCCACTGTTGCGGGCCACCGACGGCCCGACGCCGGGGCATACGGCCAGCCGGATTGGAAACGGCGCATCATGGCCAAGCACCATCGCCTCGGTACCGTCGCGACACCCGTCGGCCACAACGATCACTTCGAAGGATGGCGTCCCCGGATCCTGCGTGGCCAGCGCTTCAAGCACCCGCCGCAGCAGAGCCCGCCTGTTGTGGCTGGGAATAATGATGCTGACCGCCACGCGCGTCGCCTCAGCCATGACCGGCCCTCCAGCGGGCGCGCAGATAGCGGAGCGGCCCGGCCAACGCACCACGCGTCTGGGCCAGGGCGACATTGAACGGCAGGTCACCCCGGTTGCACCGCCGCAGCGAGCGCAACACCGCCGGGATCTGGTGTCGCAACCACTTCAGCGTGCGGCCGATCGCACGGAGATCGCCTTCGAACAACAAGGCTTTGGTCAGGATGGCGAAGAACGCGCATTCGTAGCCGAATATCTGCTGACGCAATTCTTCCATCGAACGGCGATGGCGATGCCAGTTGAGCGCCTGCGGATCATAAACGATCCGATAACCGGCGCTCAGGATGCGGCGGCAGTAATCGGTGTCCCCACCCGCACAAGACAGCGTGCCGGCATCAAGCGCCGGATCGAACGGACCGATTACATCCGCTACTGACCGGCGAATGGCAAGGTTCACCCCTGCCGCAGCCTGCCAGGCATCGAACGGGTCGACGGTAGATGCGTCATAGACCTGGTGCTTGAAGCCCCTGGTGAAGCCGCCAAGCCGCTGGAACGCCACTTGCGCCGGCGCTTCGAGCGTCAACGCCATGGTCAGTCCGCCGACCGCCATGACCAGCGGATCCTCAAAATTGCGCAGGAGATTCCGCAGCCATAAAGGATCGGCGACGGCATCGTCATCGATGAAGGCGATCACCTCCGAGGCCGCCAGCTTCAGGGCCGCATTGCGCGCATTGTCGAGCCCCTTGCGCGGTTCGAGCACATAGCGCACATCGGAGAAGCGCTCGACGACAAGCCGCGTCCCATCTGTGACGGGCGCATTGTCGATGACCATGACCTCGGCCCTGTCCGTCATCGCCGACAAGGCTTCAAGGCAGCGTTCAAGATCGTCCGGCCGTTCGCGGGTGCAGACCACAACGGTCGCGCTGGGCAGTTGACCGAAGGCGGAATCCGCATGGGGCACGCCAAGTTCACGCTCCAGCCAGCGCTCCCAGAACGAGGAACCTGCCGCCCGCAGCAACCGGTCACGCAGGGGCAGACTGCTTTCTTCGGGGCGATGCCAGAGAACCGCCTGTCCGCACGGTTTTCCATCGATCCGCAGAAGGACGACAGCCCCCTCCTCACCGGCCTGGGCTTCGAGACGCTCGGGCAGATGATCGATATCCCAGTCGAGGACGGCCAAAGTCATCCTTGCCCCCTGCCCCTTTCCGCTTAGCCGGCTTCGTTGCCCAAGGCGGCATCAGCCGCGTGACCCAACCGCCAGCGCATGGGAGGATTAAGCAATCCCTTCGCGGGGGACGGTCCTACCATCTGCAAGGGATAAACCTCGGCATGATAATCATAGACATGATGCCAATCCGAAGAAAACAGGCCGACGGTGACATGATAGCGCCCGGGGCTAAGATCAAGCCGTTCGATGGAAAGGCTGATTTCCCCGGATGGCATCGCAAGCTCGACCCCCGCGATCCTCGTGTTGGTTTCGAAGCAACAAGTATCATCGGCCGCATAAATGCCGATCAGGGCGATGGGATCCTCGATCCCGGCCGCGCCATGATACTTGAACGAGATACGAAGCGGACTGCCCGCTCCGATCATGTCCGCTTCCTCGCCCCCGGCGTTCAGCAGACGCACCGAATCGATGCGCATTTCCCCCGAGCCATAACGATTTACATCCTGCCGGAGCCGCTCATCCTCGCTTTTCCCGCCGGGCGGCGGCACGTGACGGGTAGCGGCCACCTTCGCATCGACCGCCGCGTCATAGAGCGCGAGCGTTTCCTCGAGCGGTCCATAGGCGACCATGCGGCCACGCTGGAGCAACAAGACGTCGTCGCACAATTCTCTGATCTGCATCACGTCATGCGACACCAGGAAGATAGTGCAGCCGGATTCGCGGATGTCGAAAACCCGGTCGAAGCACTTTTGCTGGAATGCCTTGTCGCCGACCGCCAGAACCTCATCGATCAACAGGACTTCGGGCTGCGTGTGGACCGCCACTGAAAACGCGAGCCGCATTCGCATGCCCGAGGAATAGGTGCGGACCGGCGCGTCGATATAGTCCTCCAGCTCGGCGAAGGCGACGATGGCGTCGAACTGCTCGGCGATCTCGTCACGGAGCATTCCGGTGATGACGCCCAACAGGTAGACGTTCTCTCGCCCGGTAAGATCGTCGGTAAGTCCAACTCCGATATCCAGCAGCGCGCCTATGCGGCCATGAACGGTAATGCTGCCTTCGTCCGGCTTGCCGACTCCACCGATCAACCGCAGCAACGTGGACTTGCCCGCGCCGTTCAGTCCCACCACTCCCACGGCGCGCCCGCGCGGCACGCTGAAACTGATATCGCGCAGCCCCCAGAACGTTTCCTGCTTATGCCGCTTGCGGCCGGACAGCAGGAATCCCTTCAGCGTGGTCGGTCGCCCGCCATCGCGGCTGTGGTATTTCTTGCCCAGGTTACTGACGATGATGGCGCCCTGCTTCATAGTTCATCCACGAAACGCGTGCTCACGCGGTTGAAGAACCAGTTGCCGAACACGAGGAGCGGGACGGACAGCGCCAGAACTTTCACGAAAACCCAGATATCCGGCCATTCATGCGTCAGGAACACGGAGCGATAGCCTTCCAGCAGCCATGCCATCGGGTTCAACGCAGTCAGGAACCAGAATTCGTGACTGACCGAAATCGGACGATAGAATACCGGAGTTACGTAGAAGCCCAGCATCATGATGACGCCGATCATATGCTCGATGTCGCGGAAATAGACGTGAATCGCCGCGACCAGGTTCGCTATGGCCAGCGTCAGGACGAACTGTAGCGCGATCAGAGCCGGCAACGCCAGCAGGCTAGGTCCCGGCAATCCGGTCTCGATCATCGAGCAGATAAGCAGGAGCGGCAGCGCCAGCATGAAATGGACGCCCTGGCTGATGATCGTCAGAACCGGCAGGAGATGGACCGGAAAGCCGGGACGGCGCACAAGCTCACGGTTGCCCGTCACCGAAACGGCGGCGGCGGTCAGAGAACTGCTGAACCATGTCCAGCACAGGACCCCGGTGAACACGAAAGTCGTATAGTTGTGAATCTGCAGCGGCAGGACCGAACTGAAAACGACCGCGAAGATCAAAAGCTGGCTGAGCGGCTTCATCAGCGACCAGCCGAGCCCGATCGCCGATCGCTGATAGCGAACCTTCAGATCGCGCGCGACCAGTTCAAGCAGCAAGTCGCGCCAGTGCAGGAAGTTTCGGGAATGCCGCATCAGTTCCTGCCATTCCCGTCAGGCATGGTCGCGCCCCGGACGAAAGCCGAGCAGCGATGTACGACCGATGCCAAGCCCGATGTTCCCCAAACGCCCATTAACGATGAAGCGGCGCCACAAGAAAATTTCATTATCGCACCGCACAAAAAATCCAAAGCTGGAAACCCCTGTTATCTGATATAATTTGATTGATAGTGAATCGCGTTATTCGAATGCCGGGCCTGTGATCGACAGCCATGGTTGCGAACAGGGGACTTGGCGAAGTGACCGACATATCGATCATCATTCCCGTCCATAACAATGCTGCGACATTGGAGCATACGCTTCGAAGCGTGCTGGCACAGTCGCACGGCGACTGGGAAGCAATCGTCGTCGATGACGGATCGACCGATGACAGCCCCTGCGTTTTCCAGCGCATCACCGGGGATGACGGCCGCTTTGTAATGGTCCGTCAGGAAAACGCCGGGGCAGGTGCTGCGCGCAATACGGGCCTTGCGCGCGCGCGGGGCGATTGGGCCATATTCCTCGACGCGGATGACAGCCTCTCCTCCGATCATTTGGCGACGTTCCTCACCGCAGCGGCGGCTACGCCCGATGCCGGCCTGCTGCATTGCGGCTGGCGACGCCGGCGTGAGGGAGAGCCGTGGTGGCGTGAACATCCGGCGCAGCACCTCCCTTCTCCCTTTGCGGAAACGGCGCGGCGATGCCCGTTCGCCATTCATAGCGCGATGACCCGGCTGGAGCATATCCGCGCCGCCGGAGGGTTCGATCCTTCGCTGAAGATCTGTGAGGACTGGGATTTGTGGCAGCGGATCGCCCGGTTGGGCGTGGGCTTCGCGCCGGTGCATGGGGTCTGGGCCGAAGTCGATGTGCGCCCCCGTTCGCTTTCCAGCGACAGCGCCCGCCACCTTGCCGATGGCCTGCTCGTAATCGAGCGTGGCCATGGCCCCGATCCACGAATAATAGGCGCAAGCGCGCAACATGCCGATGGCATGCCTGGCGAAGGGCGAACCGCCGCCGCATGGTGGCACGTCATCTGGACCCTGGGCGCGCTGATCGGGCGGGGCGGCGATCCGATCCCCTTGCTTGACGACGTGAAGCAACCGCTTCCGGCAACGATCGACGCTGCAGTCGCCGCCGCAGTACTGGAGGATGGACTGGTCGTAGGCGCCTGTCGCGTCGGCGCGCCCTGGCCCGCGCTGTGGGAGAGCGTGAGCATCGGCGTCGAAGAGATGCTGGCCTGGCTCGATCGCAAGCAGCCATCCTCTCTTCCCGGACAGCGGATCGCCCGGCAGCTTGAAAATCGCATCATGCCGCAGCTTCCGCCCGGCGTGACCGCCACGATCGGCGGCGCGCACCAGCAATCGCTGGACCTTGGCGGCATGCTATCGGACCTTGAGCTGCCCGGAGTCAGCCGGTTTTACGGCGTTATCCGGCTAGGCGACCGGGAGCTCTCCCGCTTCGACCAGATGATCCTAGGCACCGTTTCAGCCAGGACCCTGGCCGGCGAAGTCCTGTCCCGTGTCGATCCTGCGATCCTGCGCCCGTCCTTGATGGACCAATGGCGCAAACGTGGCCTCTTCCATGGATGGAGGGGTCCACGGGGCACCTGGCGGCGATGGCGGCGGCTTCGCGAGCGACAAGGCGCCGATGCCCACGCCATCCAGTTGGCGGATGTGCTCGATCTGATGAGCGACGGTTCCCGTCCCACCCACCTCGCTGAAAGTCTGGCTTCGGCGATAGAACGGATTACGGTCGAAGAACTGCGCGACGCCTTGCCGGCGACACGAGACGATGATGCGCGGCATGCGGCTCCGAAGACCGGGCCGGATACCGGTGAAGAGGTCGATTATACCCAGGAAGGCTACTGGGAGGGGATATTCAGCAACAAGGATCCCTGGGACTATCGCAACAACTATGAAGCCTTGAAGTATGACCAGACGATAGACCTCATCGCGGGCCGGCGCTTCGGCGATGCCCTGGAGATCGCCTGTGCCGAAGGAGAGTTCACCCGCCGCCTCGCCGCGCTATGCGATCACGTTCTCGCCACCGACATCGCCCCTTCGGCCGTGGCGCGTGCGGGCGAGAAATTGGCGGACCTCCCCAACATTTCCACCCGCCGCCTCGACCTGCTGACCGAAGATCCGCCCGGATGCTTCGACCTGATCGTCTGCAGCGAGGTACTCTATTATCTCGACGATGCAGAGACTCTGGCACAGTTCGCGCGAAAGATCGGCGAACACCTGAAACCCGGCGGTTGGTTCGTGACGGCTCACGCCAACCTGCTGGTCGACGAACCGGACCGGACCGGCTTCGGATGGCCGCACCATTTCGGCGCAAAGGGGATCGGAAACGCCTTCGCAGCCGATCCCGAGCTGACGCTGTCCGCAGAATTCTGGACACCGCTCTATCGCATCCAGCGTTTCGAGAAGCGCGGCGACATGCTCACAGGAGAAATCTCGCGACATGTTGGCGATACCGCGCATCCTTTGCCCGCACGAGTAGCAGAACAAGTGCGCTGGCGTGGGGACAAGGATGTTCCGACAGCCAACGAATGGCACGATTTCCCGGTGCTGATGTATCACCGGATCATTCAGGATGGACCGGCGGGACTGGCGCAATGGCGGACGAGTCCCGCAGATTTCGCCGATCAGCTCACGTGGCTGCGCGACAATGGCTGGCAGGGCATTTCCCTCGCACGGATGACGAGGACGCTGCATTGGCAGGAACCGCTGCCCGAGCGTTGCGTAATGCTGACGTTCGATGACGCGACACGCGATTTCATGGATCATGCGCTTCCTCTGCTGCACCGCCATGGTTTCCCTGCAACCTTGTTCGTACCAACTGCAAAGGTCGGCCGATCGGCTGACTGGGACATCGCCCATGGCGATCCGGCGCCGCTGCTGGATTGGGCGGAACTCGACGCCTTGCGGCATTGCGACGTGGCTATCGCCTCGCACGGCGCACGCCATCTCCCGCTGACCTCGCTTTCGACCGAGGCCATGATTCGCGAACTAGCCGGTTCGAAGGCTCTTCTCGAAGCACGACTGGGCCACGAGGTGAACGCCATCGCCTATCCCTTTGGCGACTATGATCCGTTCGTCCGATCCCTGGCCGGCCAAGCAGGATACAAGTTCGGTTTCACCTGTTTCGAAGGACTGGTTCGCAAGACGTCCGATCCACTGGTGCTGCAACGCCAGGAAGTCCGCAACGGAATCGGCCTTGAAGGTTTCGCGACTCTGCTCGGAACGCGATAAACTGTCGTTAGCGCCCAGGAAAAACGCTGCCGACCGGCACCGGCAAATCCTCTTGCGCATCGGCACTCCGCGGAGCCAGACCAGCCTTCCACCACAGCATGCCCATTGCCGCAGAGGGAACTTCGAGAAAGAGCATCCTCGCCGCGAGCATGGGAAAACGCCGCATGGTGGTCGCCGTCAACCGTACGATCGCAATCGGCCGGCGAGTGTGAACAGCCCGGCGAAACAGCCAGCGCGCATAGCCTTGCATGCCTCTCCGAAATATCGGGGCCTTTTCCGGATATTTGCCGCGCATCTGATCGACCATCGCAATCCACGTCCGCAGCATGCGCGGCAGATCGGTCGATGCGGTGCCGGGCGATTGGCGATAGCCGATCTGATACTCCTCCACGACGGTGAAGTCATAGTGTTCGGCAACCCGGCAGTAGAACTGGATGTCCTCGTTCGCATGCATGCGCGGGTCGAAACCGCCCGTCGCTTCAAGGACCGCGCGCCGAACCAGCACGGCGCTACCATTGCCCACGAAGTTATTGACCAACAACGCATCGAGCACACGTCCGGCGAAGCGCGGGCCTTCCCCGCGATAGACAACGCGATCGGCGAGATCGACCTTCACATACCAGGAGTAGGCAAGGCCTACCGCAGGCCCACCCTCGACCAGCGCAGCCAGCTGCCGTTCGGTCTTGTCCGCCGTCCACAAGTCGTCGGCATCGACAAAGGCGATGAACTCTCCCCTGGCTTCGCGCCAGCCGGTATTGCGCGCCGCCGAAACCCCGGCGTTAGTCTGCCGGATCAGCCGCACGCGCGGGTCTTGTACTGCGTGCCTTTCCACCAACGCAGCGCTTTCGTCGGTCGATCCGTCATCGACCACCAGGATTTCCAACATCGCATGAGTTTGTCGCCGGACGCTGCACAGCGTGGCATCGAGCGTGGCCCACGCATTGTAAACGGGTATGACTACGGTGACCAATATTTGGTCTCGATCGATGGTCATCGTCAGCCTGCCCCTGGATGCGGAACCGATTGTCTAGACTATCGGGGTTCCGGCACAAGTTCACCGGCATAGCGGCTTGACCGGCTCCATACGATCAACCAGATCTTGCCCGCATGACCCAGGCACCGCTCGTTTCCGTCGTGATTCCCAACTACAACGGGTCGCCGACACTCGACGAGACCCTGCGAAGCGTGCGTGCGCAAAGCCACGAAGCGCTGGAGATACTCGTCGTCGATGACGGATCGACCGACGAAAGCGCTGCGTTGGTGGAAAGGCACGCAGTACAAGACCCGCGCGTGCGGCTGATCCGGCAGGCCAACGCCGGCGTAGCCGCAGCACGCAACACCGGCTGGCGCGAGGCGCGGTCGGATTTCATCGCCTTTGTCGATTCGGACGATCTGTGGACGACCGACAAGATCGCGCTCCAACTGGAGCGGATGCTGGCCGAAGACGAGCCTGGGCTGGTCTACCCAGGCTACACGATGATCGATACCGACAGCAACGTGCTCTTCCCGGTACCCTCTCCGGGACACGAAGGTTGGGTGCTCGACAAGCTGATCCGCAAGAATTTCATCGGCAACGGCAGCGCCGTACTCGTCAGGCGATGGGTTCTCGAACGGACCAACGGCTTCGAAAGCGCGCTGCATCGCGCCGGCGCGCAAGGGTGCGAGGACATGCTGTTCTATTGCCGCGCCGCCGAGCATTGCCAGTTCGGCGCGGTACCAGGCTGTCTCGTCGGATACCGCGTGCTGCCGGACAACATGTCCAGCGATGGTCGCCGAATGCTGGAATCATGGCTGATGGTGCTTGAAGAGATCGGCTCCCGCAATCCCGACAAGCGCCAGGGATTGGAAGAAGGATTTCGCGATTTCGCCGTGTGGACGGCGAACCGGACCCTGTCGCAGCGTCAGTGGCGCATTCTCCGCCGGCTGGTGTTTCATCTCGTTCGCCGCCGCCCCGCGATCGCCATCCGCCTGATAATGTTAGAACTCCCGAAGGCCACGCTGGCCAGTGCCTGGCGGTGGGTGCGTGATGGGATTCGAGACCGCGGCAGGAGAATGGCAGCCCCGCCACCTCCGCGTCTGCACTTCCTGGAAAGCGTCGATTAACGACCGCTTCAATGCAACGCCTCCTCCCCGATCGAACCGGGGACCGACACTGTACAGGACGGATCCTTCACGATCCCTAGGATACCGTTAGGCTGGCGAAAATGCCGCATCAATTCAAAATCGGGAAAAAAGTGGAAGTTTACGAGACTTTAGCGTTTAACTTTTAATGCAAAGCATATCGCTTTGGGCTACAATCCGGCGATTATTTGGCAGCAAAATCGCCGGGGCAGCACCGCATGGGTAAAAAAGTTCTTATTTCGGGTGGGGCGGGCTTTATCGGCTCGCATATAGTCGAAAGGCTGCTTCGACGAAGCGATGTCGAAAAGATTCTGGTGGTCGATAATTTCTGGACCGGTCTCGCCAGCAACCTCGCCGGGATCGACGATCCGCGTTACTCGCTCATAGAATGTGATGTAGAGCACTTCTCGACCCACGAGCGCTTCGATGAAATCATCCATCTGGCTTCGCCGGCGTCTCCGCCCTGGTACATGCGCGAGCCGATCAGGACGATCAACGCCAACCTCGCCGGTGCGCTGAACCTTATCGAAAAACTGACTCCCAATGGCCGTATCAGCTTCGCCTCGACATCAGAAGTCTATGGCGATCCGCTGGTCTCGCCCCAGCCCGAAAGCTATCGTGGCTCGGTCGATTGCACCGGCCCGCGCTCGTCGTATGATGAAAGCAAGCGCTGCACGGAATCGCTCCTGTTCGAATGCCACCGCACGCGCGGCATCGATATCCGGATAGTTCGCCTGTTCAACGTCTATGGTCCGCGCACGCGCCCCGACGACGGCCGCGCCGTTTCGAATTTCCTCAGCCAGGCGCTCACCAATGGCGAACTGACGATCTATGGCGATGGGCAGCAGTCGCGTAGCTGGGGTTACGTCGATGACATCGTCGATGCCTTGGAACGCTATTTCTGGCTCGATTCGATCGACTATGTCGGGCCGCTCAACATCGGCAATGACCGCGAAATCCCGGTGGTGGACATCGCGCGGTACATCACCACCCTTGTGCCGGGAACGAAGCTGAAGTTCTGCCCGCCGATCCCGCAGGACCCCACAAATCGCCGGCCCGACCTGACTCTGTGCCGCAAGATCCTGCCGAACTGGGAAGCCAAGGTTTCCTATGAGGAAGGCATCCGCCAGACACTCGACTGGTTCCGCGTGCAAGTCGATCTCGGCCAGAAAACCGACGCACCGACGCCAGTTCGCCTCGAGAGCTGAAAACGCCTCAATCGCCGTCGAGCGCGGCGAGACGGACAAGCCATCGATCAGATCGCCGGGTGGACCACACGCCATCCGGCGCTTCCGGTTCCATCCGCGCGAACGATGGCCCCGGCGCCATATCCGCATGGCTGAAGGAACCTGCGCGCAGCCGTCGCAACTCGGCGCGCAGGCCCTGCCACGCACCCCCCATATCGAGCAGAAACGCCCGGACGACATTTCCAAGCCCTTGCCTCAGGTCGCCGCGCCGCAAACGGTTACGGGCCAGTTCGATACGCAGGGTGGCGATACGCCGATCGATCAACGCCCGCGCCTCCTCCTGTGAATCGTCGAGCTCCGCCGCGAGCAGCGAATAGGCCATGATGTGTGACCGGATCATGCGATGAGCGCGGGCTGACATGGCACCTGGAACGATGCGATATCCGGTCAGAAAAGCCGGCGCGCAAGCGAAGCGGTGACGCAGAGCGAGACGAAGCTGGAAAAGATAATCCTCGCAACCCTGCAGCCCGGCGTCATGAAGCGAGATATCATAGCCCACGTCCCGCGCCAGCGGCATGCGGACGAGCGGCGTGCTGCCGTTCGAGATGAAGTTCCAGTCGATATGGCGCATCAACACCCGGCCCGTAATCTCCGGGCTGGCCGATGTTCCGACGATCCGGCCGGCGAGATCGATCCGGCGAAACCAGTTGTACACGAGCGCACAATCATCCCCGGCTGTCTGCATGACGGCCAACTGGCGCTCGATCTTCGCCGGATGCCAGATATCGTCCGCATCGAGCGGTGCCGCGAAATCGCCGGCGGCTATGGCAAGACCATGGTTGCGCGCCCGCGCGACGCCGCCGTTGAGTTGACGCAGCAAGCGGACCCGGCCATCCGCACCGGCATGACGTTCGACGATGCCGGCGGTTTCATCGGTCGAGCCATCGTCCACCACCAGTATCTCAAGCTCGCGATGCGTCTGTTCACGCACGCTCTGCAAGGTGGCATCCAGTGTATTCGACGCATTGAAGGCTGGAATGATCACCGATACAAGCGGACTGGGCACTTCGTTCTCCGACTGAAATCGGCATGATCGGAATCATTCGCCGTGCGATGCCTAGCACGGGGCATGCGTGCGGCAAGGGGAGGCAGAGTGTGCGTATCGCCTATATCTCGCTTTCCTCTCCCTTCAACCGCGCCTCCTGGAGCGGCATTCCCTGGTACAGCCATCGCGAGATACTGCGGCGCTTCCCGGACACCCACGTCATAGAAACGCCGCGCATGGATTGGCTGATCGACCAGACATCCAACCTGAAGCTGGAGCGCGCCGGCATCCAGATTCGCCGCAGCCGCTGGCTGGCCGAATATTACAGCCGCGCGGTCGACCGCGCCCTGGAAAAGCTGCAACCAGATGTCGTGATCGCCATCGCGGCCGCACACAAGATCGCCTACATCAACCCCAAGTGGCCTCTCGTCTACGTGGCGGACGCGATGTACGCGACGGTCATCGACTATTACGACAAATATGCGAACCTTCCCGCTCGCGTTCGCGCCCGGGGCAATCGCATGCAGGCATCGATGCTGGAACGGGCCGACCGCATATTGCTGAGTTCGCAATGGGCCGTCGAGACGGCGAAAAAGGTCTATACGCTGGAAGACCATCGTCTTCGGATGGTGCCCATGGGAGCCAATCTCGACGAGGACCCCGGTTATCAGCCGCCCGACATCGACCGGCCCCTGTCGCTTTTGTTCGTAGGCTATGACTGGGAACGCAAGGGCGGCGACCTTGTGCTGGAAACCTGGCGGGAACTCAGGAAGCGCACCGGCAACGCCGAGTTCCATATTGTCGGCGCGCGGCCGGAAAGCGCCACGGGCCTGCAAGGCGTTCACTTGCACGGCCGCATCAACAAGTCCGATCGCCACGACTACGCACGCCTGATCGAGCTTTATGCCAAGAGCCATTTCTTCGTGATGCCCAGTCGCCAGGAAGCCTATGGCATCGTCCTGTGCGAGGCGGCCGCCTTCGGCCGCCCGGCCGTGGTTCAGGCCACCGGAGGCGTGACGACGATCGTGCAGGACGGCGAGACCGGGCTGATACTCCCCGAAGGCGCGACGCCGGACCAGCTCGCCGACCGGATTCTGCAAGCATGGTCCGACAAGGAATACTACACCCGGCTGTGCGAAACCTCGCGCGAGCGTTTCCTTGGCGTGCTGAACTGGAACCAGTGGGGTGAATCCGCCGGGACGATCATCAACGCCTTGGTGGAGGAAGGCCGCCGCTAGGGTTGGCTGGATCGCTGCCGAGCTTCTGGTGCTGGATCGCTGCGCGAGCGCGCAAGGCCGCGATCAGTTGCCGTTCCGTCGTCGCGATGGCCTCGGATCGCAAGTCGGCGGCGGCCTGACGGGCCTGTTCGTCCGACGTCATGCCCAGGGACCAGCGCTTGCGCACGATCAGGGTCAGGGGTCGCCCCTGTTCCATCAAATTGACTTTCGCGCCAGATCCGGCCTCTCGGAGCCTCCGCGCGGTTTCTTGCGAGAGCGACGCGCTATCGATCACAAACGTCCCGCCAACCGGCTTTCCATCGTCGCGCTCAACAAGCATCGCCGTGCGTTCGCCATAGCGCCACGGCTGGTCGGCAATCCGCCTCGCGATGTCTGCTGCGGTTGGTGACGGCACCAAATCCGCGCTCCGACGGAGCAACATCCGCGCCAGTAGCTGTTCCCGTTCGGCGAGCGCGGCGATCTGGAAATCCGGAGATCGATCGATCAGCGCGGTTCGGGCCGCGGCGGCAAGGAGCTTCCGATCGATAATCCGTTCAAGTGCCGCCGCCTGGCGGGAAGTATCCAGTTGCAGGGCTCCACCCACCCCTTCCGCCTCAAGCTCCGTCAGCAGTTCGCGCTGCGTCACCTCCTCGCCATCGATCGTCGCGGCGACCTGGCCTTGCGGCGCGGAGGAACAACCGGCAGCCATCAAACACAGCGCCGGCAGCCAGACATGGCGGAAAGACAATGCCTTCTTCATGAGCCCAGCATCAAATGACGTCCCTCTGGCGACAAAGCGTTCAGGAGGTCACGGCTGAAGGCCTCGACCCGCGCGAAACCGGCCGGGTCCCCGGCAGGGCCCGAACTTAGCACGGAGAGCCGAAGCAATCGGGCGGCGGGCAATGATCCCTGCAGGTTCTCGGCCATCAGCGCAAGCCGCTGGTCCAGGGTGGTAAGGGGAAAGGATTGCCCCACCCGCACCCAATAATGCACCAGTTCCCGCCGTTCCGCGCGCACCGCAGTCACAAGCCGCGCCCGCGCACCGGCCGGCGCGGGTGCGGACAACGGAACGGAGGACACGCTTGCGATCTCGAAGCCGGCGGCGGGATAGCACCGCTCGGGCCGGTGCACGCTGAGCCCCGGCCCCGTGGCGGCCCCTGCGGCAGCAAGCATCATCACGAACGATCCTTGCGGATCGCCATAAAGCCGTATCAGCAGGTCCGAATAGAGATGACGGGTTAGCGGCGTTTCAGCCGGAAGGACGAGCCCTTGCGTGCCGACAATCCGGTAAGCGCCAATAGAAGTCGGAATCACACCCGCCAGCGTGCCGCGCGCGACGGGAGGGTCGGCGGCTACGGGCTGAAGCGCGACCCCCGCGAGCCCAGCGGCGCCCATCGCCGATCCGATCAGGAAGCCACGGCGATCCACTATCGCACCTCTCCCCGGTCCAGACGGACCCTGAGCGGCGACAGGATCGTGTCGAGCCCGATCACGGCGAACAGCGCGAGCGCAAACAGGATAAGGCCGGCCATCGGGTGGAACCATCCCTGCGCGGCGCTATCGCCGAAGACAAGCGTCACGAGGAGCAACAGGACGATCCGGACGAAGTTGGCGATAATGGCCGCAGCCACGATGAAGGGGGCGATGGCCAGCGCGTAGCGCCAGTTGCTGCGGTGGCGCAGGCGGATATAGAGCATGCCCATCGCGAAGAGGCTGAGCAACGATCCCATGCCGGCGCATGCGTCGATCAGTTGCATCTCGTAAGGGCCAAGATAGATCATCGCGCCGCCGCTTGCCGCATCGGTGCCGAACGTCCGGAACACGGCGACCGCAAGGCTCGCCAGCGTGAGGTTCAACCAGTCCGTCAGGGGCCCGGCAAGCAATCCCGGAGGCGGCACCAGCAGAATCAGGAACAGCACAGGAAACCAGAGATCCCTGACCCTTGCGAAGCCGCTGCGCGCGGCAATCGCCAACACGCCTGCCGCCATCACGCACATCCAGGACAGCCATAGCTGACCTGTCACCCGGGAGAAGACATAGACGGGCAAGATCAGCGCCAACCCTGCCGGCGCGCGCCAGCCTTCCGCCCGCACCGCGGTCCCGCCCGGCCATTCCCTGGCGAGCAGCCACAGGCCCAGAGCGAACATGATCGGCCCCTGCGAGCCCTGCTCGGTAATCCACTCCTCGCGCGCGAGATCGACCAGCACGGGAAGCGCCAGGATGACGAGCCCCACCGACATGGCGATATCCGCCGCGGCCGGACGCAATCTCTTCCACAACGCGGAATCGAACGCATGAGGGCGGAAAACGGGCCGAAGCTCTGTCATCTTGCTACGGCTATGCGCCGCCCTCCCGGTCAAACCTGAATCGCAGCCTTGAAAATGCGCAATAAAATCGTGCCACGGTTTTCGATATTAAGGTAGTATGGTAAAGATCAATCCTGGACGACAGGGTAAAGTAACAGGGGCATACCATGACCGACGAGCAACAACGCGTTGCGCCAGCCAGGGATTCGCGCAAGCTCCTCGTCAGGGTGATCGCTTTCACGCTGGCGATTCTGGTTTCGATCTTCGTCGCGGTGGAAGCGGCACGTTATAGCGGGCTGTTCGCGCGCGCTTCGGAATGGCAGTTCAACACGTTCGGCCAATGGCTGCCGGCCTTCACGCTGGTTGTCTTCGTTTTCATCCCCCTGCTCATCATCGCCTTTCTAGCGTGGCTGACCCGCCCCAAGTCCCGTGACAAGCGCCCCCAGGCCCCCGACACTTTCGAGAGCTGGCTGGCAAAAGCGCAAAAGTTCCACACGATCGCAAAAGGCGTCGCCATCGCAACGATCGCGAGCGCCGGGATCGCGCTCCTCATCGGCCTGATCATAGCGAACGGCGGCAAGCCCATCCGCATAGCCGACACGGCGACCCCCGCCGCATCCGATGCAAAGACCGCGATAGTCGCAGGACATGTCGAGCAACGGCTCAGCTCGACGCTGGTTTTCGACCTGCTGGTGTCGAATCGTACCGCGCGTTATGCCCCGGTGATTGAACCCGGCAAGCCGCGTTCAATTCGCTACATCGTCGAGCTTCCGGACGATCCCCTTGATCGGCGGACTCTCGGCGAACGGACGCTGACCGTTATCGAAGGCAGGGTGCCTGGCCCCGTGCTGACGCTCTACCGCCGCCTCGGCTACCGGATCGAACCGGACTTCAAGCTTGTCGGCGGGTCGAAGACAACGATCCTCTGGCCATTCCTGTCCCTGGCTGCGCATCTGGCAATCGCAGCACTTATCGCCTTCGTGATCGCAAGGATGCAGGCAAAGCGAATTCGCCGCGGACATGAGCTGGCCTCACAGGCGTTCATCAACGAGAGCGAGGCCTTACCGGCCGCTTAACCATAGTAGTCCACGCTATGTTGGTGCGCGGCGGGGCAATACCGCCGCATGACGCGCCTGCCCATCGTTCCTGCGATCTGCACCCTGCTCGCGGGACCGGGCGTACTGCTGGCGGCGCACGCGCGGCTAGCTCATCCCGTAGAGATCACGGCAGCCCAAGCCATCACGGAGAGCCCCGTGCAGGTGGCTGCGCGCGCAGGATCCAGCAGCACGGGCGACGGGAAAGGCCTTGTGGTGCATCGTTCCGCCAACGGCATGTTCTACATGCCCGCGCGGGTGAACGGCAAAGTGACGAGCTTTCTGGTCGATACCGGCGCATCGACGGTCGTGCTGACCCGATCGGAAGCAACGGCCCTGGGCGTCGACCTGACACAGGCCGACGACACCCGTTCGGTGCGCGTCGTAGGCGGACAAGCCCCCGTCTCGTTCGTCAGGCTTGAGCGCCTTGAATTCGCGGGACGGACCCTGGAGAACGTCGAGGCGGCGATCGTAGATCAAAGCGTTGGGGCGCCGCTACTCGGCCAAAGCGCGTTGGCTCAACTCGATTCGCTGGTCATCAAGGGTGATCGCATGCACTTGTATTGACGCGGATGCGGCGGTTATGCCGCCGACATCGCCGAACGCGGCAATTGCATCTGGCGCGAACGGCGCAGCGCGGCGCCGACGAGTCCGACACCCAGGATCATCATCATCCACGTGGTGGGTTCCGGAACCGGGCTGACCGGATTCTGAGGATCGCCGGGATCAACCGGATTCGTGCCAGGACCAGCGGGATCCGTAGGATTCGCACCGGGACCGGTAGGGCCTTGCGGATCGGGATCGGCCGGATCCTGCAGCGAAGTCAGGACACTACCCGGGCCAAAGACTCCGAACGAAGGCAGGCTGTTGAACCCGCCGGCAGGCGATCCGCCACCCGCAAGGGCATTGCCGGCAGGAAGACCTCCGGGAATCGGGGCTGGGCCAGCCGGCAAAAGGTCACCGGTAGCAGGCGCTGCGCCAGCATCGGCGAGAGGAGACGCTGCAGCCAAGGGGGCATTGCCTGAAACCGGCCCCTGCGGCAGTCGTCCCGATGGAATGAGCCGCGAGGCCGGACGCGGGCTGAACGCACCGAACTGCGTCACGGCGCCGGCGATCGGCTGTCCGGCAGGCTCGGCCGGAGCGACGGCGGCCGCCAGCTGGTCCGCGGGATTGTAGACCGCGCGAGCCACAGAAAGAGTCATCGAGAACGCAGACAAAAGCGCGAGCGCCACAAAGGCGGTCTTGCGTTGGAACGCCTTCTCGCCCGCCAGCAGCTTTTCCAACTCAGTCATAGTACGCCCCATCGGAGTTCATCTTGCATCCGAAGGTCGGTCTTAACATGTAGTTGAAATGTTTGCACTCCCATTAACCATTGACGTGTTTTTTATGCGCGAGGCGGGCGTCCGGGGCGCAAAACCAGGATGAAATAGGCCAATCCGGCAAAAAGCGCGGCCGTCGCCAGCAGGTCGTGGGCATTGTTGCCCAGCCAGTTAGCCAAGGCACACAACAGGACGGGAGGCAGATAAAGGGCGATGCCATCGCCCTTGCGCTCCGCGCTCGCCGATCGCTGGAGGAACAGCAAGGCAATCGCGCAAAAGAGCCCCACAGCGAGCCAATCGAAGATAGTCACCATGATTTCGCCCCGTCGTTCGCCATAACCGGACTGCAGCATCCGCAGTTCCGCTTGCGCAGTATTGAAGACGGTAACAAGGCGCGGCAATACGGCATTTCGAAGATACCTCAACCGCTTGCTCCTTTGTTCAGGGATTCGCCGCATCGGGTGGCGTGATTGACCATGCCGCCATGCTCGCCTAAGCAATGCTGCAAGTGCTAAGGCCATGCTGCGTGCAGGCCGTGCTCACGCGAAGTGGAATGACTCAATGCTGCCGAAGCTGATTCGGGTACGTCGTTTCCGCGATGATCGCGGTTGGTTTTCCGAAAGTTACAACGCCAGACGCTTCTCTGAAGCAGGAATCACGGATACGTTCGTGCAGGACAATCACAGCTTCTCTGCCCCTCGCGGAACCCTGCGTGGACTGCATTTCCAGTTGCCGCCGCATGCCCAGGCCAAGCTGGTGCGCTGCGTGGCCGGCGCGATCTGGGACGTCGCGGTCGATATCCGCGCCGATTCTCCCACCCGGGGCCGCTGGGTCGGCGCAGAACTGACGGCGGAAGGCGGTGAGCAGCTCTATATCCCCGCCGGTTTCGCGCATGGCTTCGTGACGCTTACCGCCGATGCCCAGGTGGCTTACAAATCAAGCGACTTCTACGCGCCCGAAAGCGAAGGCGCGATCCGTTGGGACGATCCTGATCTGGCTATCGACTGGCCGCTGCCGGGAAATGCTCCCACGCTTTCCGAAAAGGATGCGGCCGCACCGCTATTGGCGTCGCTGACGGCAAACTTCGCCTATGACGGCGATCCGCTGGGCACGCTTGAGGAGGCTTCCGCATGACACCGCGCCGAATCATCGTCACCGGGGGCGCCGGCTTTATCGGCTCGGCGGTCACCCGCCATCTCATCTCGGATCTCGACGCGGAAGTGCTCGTGATCGACAAGCTGACATATGCCGGCAACCTGGCGTCGCTGGCGCCTGTTGCCGCCAAGCCCGGCTTCCATTTCCTTCAGGCCGATATCTGCGATGGCGAGGCGATGACCCGTGCGATCGCCGGGTTCAGGCCAGACGCGATCATGCATCTGGCGGCCGAAAGCCACGTTGATCGCTCGATAGACGGGCCCGCCGCCTTCATAGAGACCAACGTCGTCGGCACGTTCCGTATGCTGGACGCCACGACCGCCTACTGGAAGAACCTCGACACGGCGGCCAGGGGCGCCTTCCGCTTCCACCACATTTCCACTGATGAAGTGTTCGGCGCGCTGGGCGACGAGGGCAAGTTCACCGACGATACCGCCTACGATCCGCGTTCGCCCTATTCCGCCAGCAAGGCGGGATCGGACCACCTCGTCCGCGCATGGTATCATACGCACGGCCTGCCGGTGCTGGTGACCAACTGCTCGAACAACTACGGCCCTTATCATTTCCCCGAAAAGCTCATCCCGCTGATGATCCTCAAGGGGCTCGCGGGCGCGAAGCTGCCGGTCTACGGCGATGGTTCCAACGTGCGCGACTGGCTCCATGTGGAAGATCACGCGCGCGCGCTGGCCATGGTGGTGCGGCAGGGCAAGCCGGGGGAAACCTATCTGATCGGTGGGGAAGCGGAAAAGACCAACCTCCACGTCGTCGAAACCATCTGCGACCTGCTCGACCGCCATGCCCCGAACCAGGACGGCGCCAGCCGCCGAGGCCAGATCAGCTTCGTCACCGATCGGCCGGGGCATGACTACCGCTATGCGATCGATGCGAACAAGATTCGCCGCGAACTGGGCTGGACGCCGAACGAAAGCTTCGAAAGCGGCATGGAAGCGACCGTCCGCTGGTATCTCGACAACCGGCGCTGGTGGCAGGACATCCAGTCGGGCAGCTACCGCGGCGAAAGGCTGGGGCTCAACGTTGCCTGAGCAGAAGGATCGGGTCTGGCTTGTCACCGGCGGTTCGGGACAAGTCGGCGGCGCGCTGGCGGCGGCGCCGCCGCCCGGCGTCCGCGTGATCGCGCCATCGCGCGCGCTGATCGACCTGGCCGATCCGGCGCTCGACGTCGCCCCACTGCTGGCGGCCGAGAACGTTACTGCCATCGTCAATTGCGGCGCCTTCACAGGCGTCGACCGGGCCGAAGACAATGTGGACCTGGCGCATCAGGTGAACGCCCTGGCGCCCGGCATACTGGCGCGCGCCGCGCGAACGGCGGGCATACCCATGGTGCAGATCTCCACCGATTACGTATTCTCCGGCGAGAACCCCGGCTTCTATCGCGAGCACGACGCCACCGGCCCGCGTGGCGTCTATGGCAGGACGAAGCTTGCCGGCGAGCAGGCCGTGATCACATCCGGAGCCGATCATGCGATCTTGCGCACCGCCTGGGTATTCAGCGCCGGAGGCAACAATTTTGTGCGCAACATGCTGCGCCTGGGCCGTGAAAAGGATGAGCTTGGCATCGTCGCCGACCAGCGCGGCTGCCCCACGCATGCCGGCGACCTCGCCCAGGCCATCGCGACGATCACCGCCGCGTTCGACGGCGGCTCCAGAGCCAGCGGCATCTGGCACATCGTCAATTCCGGCGAGACCACGTGGTACGGCCTGGCGACGCACATCTTCGCGCGCGCAGCGAGCCTTGGGCGGTCTTCGCCGCGCGTGAAGCCGCTGACCACCGCGGAATATCCCACCAAGGCATCCCGCCCGGCCAACTCGCGTCTGGCCACCGACCTCATCTGCGCCGATTTCGGCATCGGCCTGCGCAAGTGGGAAGCGGCAGCCGACGCCGTGGTGGATACGATCATCGCCGCAGAAGGACGATAGGCATGAAAGGCATCATCCTCGCAGGCGGATCGGGCACCCGCCTCCATCCGGCAACGCTGGCGATCAACAAGCAGCTGCTGCCCGTCTACGACAAGCCGATGATCTACTATCCGCTGACGGTGCTGATGCTGGCGGGGATTCGCGACATCCTGATCATCTCCAGCCCCGAATACATGGACAACTATAAACGCTTGTTCGGCGACGGCAGCCAGTTCGGCCTGCGTCTCGACTATGCGATCCAGGAAAGGCCCGAAGGGCTGGCGCAGGCCTTCCTGATAGGAGAGGCCTTCCTTGCCGGAGGACCGGCGGCGCTGATCCTGGGCGACAACATCTTCTATGGCGCCAACCTGCCGGACCTGCTGAAATCGGCACGCCATCGCGCCGAGAGCGGCGGCGCGGCGACGGTCTTCGGCTATCAGGTGGAAGATGCCCGGGCCTATGGCGTCGTCGATCTCGATAGCGAAGGCCGAGCCCTGTCCATCGAGGAAAAGCCAGCGGCTCCCCGTTCCAACTGGGCGGTCACCGGCCTCTATTTCTATGACGCACGCGTCTCCGCACTGGCGCGGCAGGTCCGCCCTTCGTCGCGCGGCGAACTGGAGATCACCGATCTCAACCGGTTCTACCTCGATGCCGGCGATCTGCATGTCGAACGCATGGGACGCGGTTACGCCTGGCTGGATACCGGCACGCACGACAGCCTGCTGGAAGCCAGCGAGTTCGTCCGTACGATCCAGCATCGCCAAGGCACTCAGATCGCTTCGCCCGAAGAAATCGCATGGGAGCTGGGATGGATCGACGAGGCCGGGTTGCGCCGCAGCGCGGAAACATTTGGAAAGACGCGCTATGGCCGCTATCTAGCCAGTCTTCTTGGTTAATACGATATGCTGCAACTGCGGCATGAATTTCCCGGCTGGCTAAAAAAACCGCGTTCATTTCCATGATTCGGCCAGAAACCACCTAGGGCCCAGAATATTTTTATTATCATTACTTATCAGGGGCTTATATTAAATTTAACTACATTTACCGGTTAGTCTCAAGACGTTAGCATTTCCGGAAGCATGAAGGTCTGCCGGGGAACCTTGACACAACTTTACCCATTATAAGCACGGTGAAACCCCTTCGGATTGCGATGACCGGACTTTGTTGCAACGCAAAATACGTATAGAATCCTTTCCAGCGTGGGCCGGTCCAACCATCGGATAGTTCGCGTAAATTTAACCAGTTAACGCTAGCCGTACGGGGTTCTTTTGTATGGAAAAGCTAGTGCTCGACAGAACAGCCCTGCGTGCCTCCGGCGGCTCCGTCCTGCGGCGTTTTACCCGCACGCGGCGGAACCTTCGGCTGTCGATGTACAGCTTGATCGCCTCGGCCGACATCTTTGCGATTCTGGTCGCGTTCCGATTCGGGCTGGGCGTCCATAACGAAGCCGGGCAAGGCATTCTGGGCATCGATCTTGTGTGGTTCGTCGCCGCCTTTCACGTGACCATCGGCATTCTGGGCAATGCCTATTCTTATTCTGCGCTGCAGTCCCGCCTGGAATCGATCCACTGCGCCTGGCGCTCGTTCCTTTTCGCCATAGCCCTCACCTGCATGATCATGTTCTTCTACAGGGCGGGCGCGGCCATTCCCCGGTTGGATTTCGCCGCCGCTTCGATCGGCGCGATGCTGCTGATCGCGGTGCTGCGAACCGGCATATTCTCGATCGTGGGCCCCGGCGACAACTGGATGGTCGGCGAACTGCTGATCATCGATGGCGGCCCGATCCCACGGGATTTCGTGGGCGAACTGGTCGATGCATCGGTCATCGGCCTTGCGCCGGATGTCGGCGATCCCGTTCAGCTTGGCCGCTTGGCAGAGGAAATCGCCTCCTTCGACCGGGTCGTGGTTTCCTGCTCCAGCGAGCAACGGCGCAGCGAATGGGCGCAGATGCTCAAGTGCTACCAGGTGACCGGCGAGGTCATGCTCAGCGAAAGCAGCCCGCTGGGCGCGGTCGCCGTCGCGCGATTCCGGGGACAGGACACCCTGGTGGTTTCGCGCGGTGCCCTCTCGCTCGGCAATCGCCTGCGCAAACGCGCCATGGATATGGCCATCTCGCTGGCCGCGCTGTTCGTGCTGGCGCCCATGCTGATCATCGTGGCGATTGCCATAAAGCTCGACAGCAAAGGCACGGTGCTGTTCGCGCAGCCGCGGGTCGGACGCGACAACCGCATGTTCCAGATCTACAAGTTCCGCAGCATGCGCAGCGAGGTTTGCGATCTGGCCGGAAATCGCTCGACCAGCCGGGACGACGATCGCATCACGCGCGTCGGACGTTTCATCCGCGCGACCAGCATCGACGAACTGCCGCAGCTGTTCAATGTCGTGCTCGGCGACATGAGCATCGTCGGCCCTCGTCCCCACGCGCTCGGCTCCCAGGCGGGCAACCAGCTCTTCTGGGAAGTCGACAGCACATACTGGCAGCGTCACAAGCTGAAGCCGGGGATCACCGGCCTTGCGCAAGTACGCGGCTTCCGGGGCGCCACCCATAACCGGGCGGACCTCGAGAACCGGCTGCAAGCCGATCTCGAATACGTCAGCGGCTGGAGCCTGTGGCGCGACGTGAAGATCCTGATCTCCACGATTCGAGTCGTGATTCACCCTCACGCCTATTGATACCGGATAGCCCGGCACCCGACGGGCTATCCGAATTAGCCATGCTTCCTTGAGAATATCGATCACAGCGCTTCATCCTCTGGGCAGTCCGGACGCGTTTGATCGCCCGCTGGCGAGGCCGGGTGTGCGCCGTGGGGTAGAGAGCAGCGAACGGGCAGTGCGGCCGGCGCTTGTGGTATGTGCCCGGCAGTACGGGCGTGGATGCGTGTGAGTTGTTATGCGAACGGCCGGCAG
>DASWWL010000146.1:0-2574 GCA_036400975.1 Novosphingobium sp.
TGCTCATGCGCCAGGAGGTGCATGACGAGGTGCTTACCGCCCATTCGGTGAGCGTCACCGAAGTGCGCATGTCGCCCGACTTGCGCCACGCCAGCGTCTATGTGAAGCCGCTGCTAGGCGCGGACGAGGAAGCGGTGGTCAAGGCGCTGCGCACCAATACTGCGTTCTTTCAGCGCGAAGTGGCGCAGCGGTTGAAGCTGAAATATGCGGCTAGGATCAAGTTCCTGCCTGACGAGAGCTTCGACGAAGCGAGTCGGATCGATGCGTTGCTCGCCGATCCGCGTGTATTGCGCGATCTTGACGACTGATACCTGCTCAGATCGCCGCAGGACACTTTCTTGTGATCCCGCAAGGCGATAGAACCCGCATTGAACGGGCAATAGCCCGATGATCGGGAGAGCCTGTCATGGCGCGCGCCAGCGATTTCGTGTTCCTGCATGGTGGTGTCCAGGGTAGCTGGGTGTGGGATGACGCGATCGCCGCGCTGAGGCGGATCGGCGGCGATCGGGTCGGGCAATGCCTTGCGCTCGACGTGCCGGGCTGCGGTGCGAAGCGAGGGCGCGATACGTCGGCGTTGTCGTTCGAGGATATCGTGCGGGACCTCTTGGCGGATATCGATGCGGCGGGTCTGCGCACACCTGTCCTCGTCGGCCATTCGCAGGCGGGCACGGTGTTGCCCCGGCTGATCGCGGCCCGGCCAGGCCTGTTCCGCCGCGTGATCTATATAAGCTGCGTCGCGCCTGAGCATGGCGAGACGGTCGTGGCCGGCACCGTGGGCGACGAGCCCGAAAAGCATCCGGCCGATCAGGCCGGCATGTTCGCGCTCATGAAGTCTATGTTCTGCAACGACATGGACGAGACCGCGACGATGGCCTTTGCCGCCAATCTGGGTCAGGATGCCTGGCCGCCGGCTGCCTATGTCGAAACGAAGTGGCGCTACGATCACCTTGCCGCGATACCTGCGACATACGTCAAGTGCGCCCGCGATGCCGCCGTGACGCGCGAAAAGCAGGAGCTTTGCGCCAGCCGGCTAAAGGTCGATCGCATCCGCGAGGTGGATTCGGGACATCAGCTGATGAATTCGCAGCCGCGCCTTCTTGCGGAAGTCCTGCTTGCGGAAGCCGTCGACTGACGCCACACCGGTCGGGGATGGCCAAGCTCTATTTCTACTACGCCAGCATGAATGCCGGAAAATCGACCACGCTGCTGCAGGCCGATTTCAATTATCGCGAGCGCGGCATGGCGACGATGCTGTGGACCGCCGCGTTGGACGATCGGGGCGGTGATCGCGCGATCGAGAGCCGCATCGGGCTCGGCGCCGCGGCACACCGCTATGATGCGGACACCGACTTGTGGACGCGCGTTCATGCTGCCCATGCGGCCGAACCGCTTGCGTGCGTGCTGGTGGACGAGGCGCAGTTCCTTTCGCCGGCTCAGGTATGGCAGCTCGCGCGCGTCGCCGACGAGGCGAACGTGCCCGTCCTTTGCTATGGCCTGAGGACGGACTTTCGGGGCGATCTCTTTCCGGGGTCGGCGACGCTGCTCGGCATTGCGGATGTGCTGGTCGAGCTCAAGGCCGTGTGCCATTGCGGCCGCAAGGCGACGATGAACCTGCGTGTCGATGAGCATGGCGACGCCGTTCGCGCCGGGGCGCAGACCGAGGTCGGCGGCAATGACCGCTACCTCGCGCTTTGTCGGCGGCATTTCAACGAGGCTCTACGATAAATGAACGACACCATCCTGCAGATTGGCGCGCTTGTCGTGCCGCTGATCCTTGCCATCGTTTTCCATGAAGTCGCGCATGGCTGGGTCGCGCGGATGCTGGGTGATCCGACCGCGCATGAAGCGCGGCGGCTGAGCCTCAATCCCCTGCGCCATGTCGATCCGATCGGCACCGTGGTCCTGCCGGGCTTTCTTGCGCTGGTGAAGGCGCCGGTGATCGGCTGGGCGAAACCCGTGCCGGTGAACAAGTGGCGACTGCGTAACCCGCGCCTGGGTATGATGGCCGTGGCCGCGGCCGGTCCGGGAACGAACCTGATCCTCGCCGGCGTCGGCGCGGTGCTTCTGGGGCTGTTGCTGCGGCCTTACGGCGCCTTCGGCGAGATGTCCGGCCTCGGCGCTTTCCTTGCGGCCAACCTCGTCAATTTCCTGACGATCAACATCTTCCTGGCGCTGTTCAATCTGCTGCCGATTCCGCCATTCGACGGATCGCATATTGTCGAAGGCTTGCTTCCGCCGCATGCCGCCGAGGCCTATGGCCGGTTGCGGCCGATAGGCTTTCCACTGTTGCTTGTCCTGCTGATCGCGTTGCCATCGATTTTTCCCAGCTTCGACGTCGTCGGCTGGCTGGTCGTGCCGCCGGTCAACTGGGCGAGCGGGCACTATTTTGCCCTGGCGGAATGGGTGGCGGGCCACTGATCTCGTCGTTGGGCAGATCGGCTTGGGATGTCGCGTGGCCTTCAATGCTCCCTGTAAAAAACCCCGCGCCATGCGCTTGACATGTAGGAATGTTCTTTACATGTTCCATGTGTGTCAGGCCCCAGACTGACACACCGCGACGGGTACGGGAGACGC
>DASWWL010000147.1:0-9430 GCA_036400975.1 Novosphingobium sp.
GGCCTTGGTTGAGGCGACTCCGATCTCGGGGCCCGCATGGGTCGGCAGCAGCAGATCGGCTTCGCGGGCCATCGTGCTGGTGGGCACGTTGACGACGACGGCGATGGTTTGTCCTGCCGCCTTGCAATGGCGCAGCGCCGCCAGCGTGTCGGCGGTTTCGCCCGATTGCGAGATGAACAGGGCGAGGCCGCCTGATTCCAGCACCGGGTCGCGGTAGCGGAATTCGCTGGCGACATCGATATCGACGGGCAGGCGGGCGAATGTCTCGAACCAGTATTTCGCCACCATGCCGGCATAATAGGAGGTGCCGCAGGCGACGATGGTGACGCGGTTGATCTTCGAGAGGTCGAAATCCATCTGCGGCAGCGCCACGCTCTGATCGACCTGACGGATATAGCTGCGCAGCGTCTGGGCCACGACGGTGGGCTGTTCGAAGATCTCCTTCTGCATGAAGTGGCGATAATTGCCCTGCTCGATGGCAATCGCCGATGCGCCGGAGGAAACGACCTCGCGCGTGACGGGCCTATTGTCCTTGTCGAAGATCTGCGCGCCGTCGCGGGTAATGATCACCCAGTCGCCTTCTTCCAGATACGTGATCTTCTGGGTCAGCGGCGCCAGCGCCAGTGCGTCGGAGCCGAGATAGGTTTCGCCTTCGCCATAGCCCACGACCAGCGGCGAGCCCAAGCGCGCGCCGATCAGCATGTCGGGATGGCGGCGAAAGGCGATGGCAAGCGCGAACGCGCCGCGCAGTTGAGGCAGGGCGGCCTTGACCGCGTCTTCGGGAGAGACCCCGGCTTCGACTTTTTCCGAGATCAGGTGCGCGACCACTTCGGTGTCGGTATCGCTTTCGAACTTGCGACCGCGCGCGGTCAGCATCTCGCGCAAGGGGCGGAAGTTCTCGATGATGCCGTTGTGGACGAGGGCCAGCTCCGCCGTCGCGTGGGGATGGGCGTTTGCGGCCGTGGGGGCGCCATGTGTCGCCCAGCGGGTATGCGCGATGCCGATATGGCCAGGGGCGGGATCGCGTGCCAGTTCGCGCACCAGATTGACCAGCTTGCCTTCGGCGCGACGCCGGACAAGCTGGCCTTCGTGCACGGTGCAAACGCCAGCGCTGTCGTAACCCCGGTATTCCATGCGGCGCAGGCCATCGACCAGCCGGTCCGCCACTTCTTCCTTGCCGACGATGCCGATGATGCCACACATGGCCGAAGATGCCTTTGCTAGAGCGTATAGGGAATGCGGATGCCGGGCATCGCTGCCGGAAAATCCTTGATATTGCGTGTTACCAGGATGGCTCCGTTCACTTGCGCGGTGGCGAGGATCAGGGCATCCGTCAATTTCAATCGCCGCCGATGCCTAATATCCGCCGCGGC
Source organism: Novosphingobium sp. (assembly GCA_036400975.1). Classification (GTDB taxonomy): domain Bacteria; phylum Pseudomonadota; class Alphaproteobacteria; order Sphingomonadales; family Sphingomonadaceae; genus Novosphingobium. The sequence continues at coordinate 1,374 of DASWWL010000147.1, forward strand.
AGCCGCTATGCGCGCATCCAGCTCTACGATTTCAAACGAAGAGATTAAATCCTGGACATGATCGCGCTGTTCCAGCGGTTCCCTTGCCAGGATTTGCGTCCAGCTGATCCGGCTGAGGCGATGACGGGAGTAGCGGGTGAGTTCCTCCGCCGCCTGCTTTCGTCCTCGCAGCCAATCGATGACGATGTCCGTATCGAAGACCGGATCAGCCATCGGCGCCATCGACGCCCTTGCGGTTCTTCCAGTAGCCGAAGCCCCGCTCTATCCAGTCGGCGTCCGATCGGCCGCGAAGGTACAGCCGCACCGCCTCGCGGACTTCCGCCGCGCGCGATCGTCCGTTGCGCCGGGCAAGCGCGTCGAGACCTGCAAGGTCGTCTTCGGGAACGTCTATGAGAACGCGCATGCCATATCGTGATATCGTATTGTGATATCTTTACAAGCTAGCCCTTCTTGTCGGCTCTCTTCTTTTTCATCAGGTCGTGGAAAGCGTCGGCCCAGCCTGGTTTGACCAGCTGCTCGGCGCGCACGAGGCGAAGCTCCCCGTCGGCTACGTCGCGGGAGACGGCGCTGCCGGCGGCGACGATGGCGTCCGCCCCGATCTTGACCGGTGCGATCAGCGCGCTGTTGGAGCCGATGAAGGCGCGTTCGCCGATGATCGTCTTGTGCTTGAAATAGCCGTCGTAGTTGCAGGTGATCGTACCGGCGCCGATGTTCGCGCCGGCGCCCACTTCGGCGTCGCCAAGATAAGTGAGGTGATTGGCCTTGGCGCCCTTGCCGAGCACTGCTTTCTTCATCTCGACAAAATTACCGATCTTTGCGCCTTCCTCCAGCACCGAGCCGGGACGGAGGCGAGCGTATGGGCCTACTTCGACGCCGTTCGCCAGGCTGGCGCCCTCGATATGGCAGAAGGCCCGGATGGCTACGTTATCGGCCACCGTTACGCCGGGGCCGAAGACAACGTTCTGCCCGATGGTGACGTCGCGGCCGACTTTCGTGTCCCAGGCGAACCAGACGGTTTCGGGAGCGACCAGGGTCGCGCCATCGTCCATTGCCTGCCGGCGACGGCGCATTTGCCAGCGCGCTTCCGCCTCGGCCAGTTCGGCCCGGCTGTTGATCCCGGCGACCTCATCGGGGGCGGCGGTTACGACAACGGCGCAGTTCCGGCCATCGCCATTGGCGATGTTGACGATGTCGGTCAGATAGTATTCGCCCTGCGCGTTGTCGTTTCCGACGCGGTCGAGCAGGGTGAACAGTTCGTCCGACTTCGCCGCCATCAGGCCGGAATTGCAAAGGCGGCAGGCGCGTTCGGCGTCGCTGGCGTCCTTGTGCTCCACCATCTTCTCGATGCGACCGTTGCGCGCAATCACCCGGCCGTATTGCAAGGCATCCGTCGGCTCGAACCCAAGGACGACGACTGCTGGAGCATCATCGCCATGAAGCCGGTCCAGCATCGCGCGCATGGTCTCGGCCCGGACGAAAGGCACATCGGCGTAGAGGATCAGGACATCGCCGGAAAAGCCCGCGAGCGCTTCGCGCGCTTGTGCGACGGCATGGCCGGTGCCGAGCTGGGGTTCCTGCACGGCGATCGTCGCGCGGCCTGCCAACGCCTTGTCGAGCTGGTCGCGGCCATGGCCGGCAATCACCACTTGGCGTTTCGCGCCCAATTCGCTCGCGGACGCCAGAAGATGTTCGATCATCGGCCGTCCGGCCACCGGATGCAGCACCTTGTGCAGATCGCTTTTCATGCGTGTTCCCTTGCCGGCGGCAAGGACGACGATGGCGAGGGGGGATGCGGGTACGGTCATGGCGATGCCATGCCAGCAATTCCTTGCGGATTCCAGAATGGGAAGCCATCGGCGGTGGGATGTCTACAATTCCTTACGAAATCGTCGGATTCGATCTCGACGGAACACTGCTCGATACGCACGGCGATCTTGGCGCGGCGGTCAATCATGCGCTGGCGCTTGCCGGCCGGCCTGCCGTGCCCTTGGCGGAGGTTCGCGGCCTTGTCGGCGGCGGTGCGAAGAAGATGCTGGAGCGTGCCTTCGTACTCACCGGAGGGCTGCCCGAGAGCGGGTTCGCAGAATACCATGCCGAGCTGTTGCGTTTCTATGAAGCGAACATTGCCGTGCATACCCGGCTTTTCCCGGGCGGTGCGCAAATGATCGCCGATCTGAAGAAGGCCGGCGTGAAGCTCGCCGTCGTGACCAACAAGCTGGAATCGCTTGCAGTGAAGCTGCTTGGCGAGATGGATCTGGCCCGGCATTTCTTCACGATCATCGGAGGCGATACCCTGGGTGCCGGACGCGCCAAGCCCGCGCCGGATCTGCTGCAGGAGATGATCGCGCGTGGCGGCGGGGGGCGGACGGCTTACGTCGGCGACACGACGTATGATACGCTGGCGGCAGAAGCGGCGAAAATTCCCTGTGTCGCCGTAAGCTTCGGTTTCAACGACTTGCCGCCGGACCGGCTTGGAGCCGCAGCGGTTATCGATCATTATGACGAGCTTGTCCCAGCTTTGATGCGACTCTAGATTTCGCTGTGGCATGGCGCGGCGATTGCCATTTTCACGGCGCTGGAACGGCGGCGCCTTGCGGCAGCACGAGTATCTCCAAGGCGCCGGCCTGGGTCAGGTAATGCCGCGCCATATCCTGAATATCGCCCGCTTTCAGGGCTAGCATGCGGTCCCGCGACTTCAGGTAGCGATCGATGCGGTCCGCCTCGCTTTGCGCCCGATCGACAAGTGAGAGCCAGCCGGAGTTGCTCTTCAGGCCATTGTCGATGCCTTCGATGATCGGGGCCCTTGCGCGGAGCAGCAAGTCGTCGCTGACCGGCTTGTCGCGAAGTTCGGCCAGTGTCTCCGCTATGGCCAGCTGCGTCGCGGCAACTTCGTGGACATCGACGGACGCGGCTATGCCGAACGTGCCGTAGTTCACCCAGTTGCGCGAAGGCGAGCTCGAAGCGCTTGGCGAATAGGCCTTGCCCAGTTTTTCCCGCAAGGTGTCGGTCAGCTCGATGCGGACGATGCGCTCCAGCAGTTCCAGCTTCAGCGTTTCGAGGGGGTCCCGGTCATCGCGCGTCGGCCATGTAAGGCGAATGAGGGCCTGATCCGTGGGTCCGGTATGGCGAATGACGCGGCGTTCGCGATCGGCTGTGAACGTGCGCGGGGGAGCGTCCGCAAGGTTGCGGAATTCCGTCTCGCGGGGGGCGAGGGCGCCGAAGGTTCGGGCAACCATGGCAATGGTCTTTTCCTCATCCATGTCGCCGACGATGCCGATCTCGATTGCACCCTGCTTCAATCTGTCGGCAAGATCGCCCTTGAGCTTTTCGAAGGTCAGTCTGCGATAGGCATCGATATCCTGCAGGGAAAAGCGCGGATCATTGGCGGAGACGATCGCGCCGATCGCATTCTGGAGCGCCGAAAACGGCGTTGCGTCTTTCTGGGCAAAGAAGTTATTGATATTGAGACGATATTGAACTTCGCCTTCAAGACGATATCCGGGGTCGGCAACGAATGCGGCGAATAGCTGAAGCTGCAATTCGAGGTCGTCCGGTGTGGTTTGCGCGCTCGAAACGAAGGCATCCGCGCCCACGGAGATGCCGGTGCTGACGGTATGGCCAGCGAGGATCGACTGCAGCGCATCCTGGCTGTGCCGCCCGAGCCCGCCCACCGGCAGATAAGGCACCATCTGCGTGGCTATGGGATTGTCGCGCGTGTTGATATGTTCGCCGCCGTCGACGCTGACCTTCACCAGAACGCGTCCCGCTTCGAGATCGGTGCGCTTGAGGTTGAGCCGCACGCCATTGCCGAACCGGATCGTCCGGATGCCGAGGGCGGGTTCGCGGCTGTCGCTGGCCACTGCGCCCGGAGGGCCGAAATCGGTATAGGCGAAGCCCGCGCTCGGCGCGGCTTCGCCAGGCGTCAGCCTGACATGCGTCGCTTCGTTCCAGGCGGCGCGGATCGCATGTGCGCCGCCCACCGGCAGCTTGCGCCCCTGGAAACGCAACAGCGGCTTATCAAGCGGCACCGCCTCGCGCTTCAGCGCGGCGAGCACGCGTTCCGGAGTGATCTCCGGGATGAAGGCCTGCAGCCGTTCGAGGACGCTTTCCGGCGTGGATGGGACCATGTCGTCGCGCAGCAAGCCGAATACCGCGTTGACCAGCCCGCCGTTGGTACGGGTTGCGGCCGAGGCGGCCGCATTGCGGGTGGCTACCTCGACATTGGCGACCTGTTCGGCAATTTCCGCCGCGGTGAAGCCGTATTGCAGCGCGCGCCGATATTCCGTCGCGGCAGCGATCAGTCCCTTTCGCCATTTGGCGTCCACGGTATCGACGACAAGGTTGGTCGTCCGTCCGGAACGGAAGACGTCGCCAGTGCCGAATCCGGCCGCGCGGAAGGGTGGGTCGCTGCGCCGCGCGATGCGCTGCATCCGCCGGTTCACGATGCCGTAACCGATCTGCCTCAGCAGTTCCTCCTGACGCTGGGCCCGGCTGTCGGGTCCGTCGATCCAGGGTCCGTGCCGCGATGCGACTATCCTTTCGGAAAGAGCCTGATCGATGTAGACCTCGGTGCGATCGCCGTCATCGGCGTTCACCGGTCCCGCGTCGGGCTGCGGATCGGCAGCGGAGGCCTTCCAGTTGCCGAACCTTGCCGCGACCGCTTTTTCCACTGTCGCGGGATCTATGTCGCCGATGACAATGACCGTCGTCTGCGAAGGCACGTATTCACGCTGCCAGAACGCCTGCAGGCTTTGCGCGGTCGCGGCGTTCAGCGTCTCGATCGCGCCAATCGGAAAGCGCGCCGGATAGAGCGCCTTGGGGTGGAGGAATTTCGCTTGCGCAATGGCATTGCGCAATTGCCAGGAATTGCGGTCGCGCATTTCGGCGAGGATCACGCCCCGTTCGCGGGCGACGGCTTCCGGTGCGAATGTCAGTTCGCTGGCCGTTTCGCGCATGAGCATCAGCGCGGTTTCGACCAGGCGATCGTCGTTGCGCGGCAGATCGAGCATGTAGGTCGTGTTCTGGAAGCTGGTCGAGGCGTTGGTATCGGCTCCGAACGCCAGTCCATTGCGCTCCAGCAGGCGCACCATTTCGCCTTCGGGCACGTTGGTGCTGCCATTGAAGGCCATATGTTCGACGAAATGGGCGAAGCCCAGCTCGCTTCCGCTTTCGTCGAGCGAACCGGCCGCCACCTCCATCCGCACCATGACGGTGCCCTTGGGGTTGGCGTTGTGCCGGATCACATAGCGCATGCCGTTCGGCAGCTTGCCGAAGCGGTATGCGGGCTCGACGGGAATGTCGCTCGCTTCGAACGCCCAGTCCGGACGCGGCTGGGAAACAGAGGTAAGGCGCTGGACCTGGGGTGCGCAGGCCGAAAGGAGTGCCAGTAGCGCGGCAAGCGCCGCATATCCCCGCCGCAATTACTTACCCCGTAGTTTCCTGTGCTTGGTGAGGTCCAGCACTTCGCTCGGTCCGTTGTCGTCCTGCAGTAGGCCGAGCCGGCGGGCGACTTCCTGATAGGCCTCTTCCTCGCCGCCGAGATCGCGGCGGAAGCGGTCCTTGTCGAGCTTTTCGCCGGTCGTCATGTCCCACAGGCGGCAGCCGTCGGGGCTGATCTCGTCGGCGAGGATGACGCGGCTGTAGTCGCCTTCCCAGATGCGACCGAATTCCAGCTTGAAATCGACGAGGCGGATGTTGATCGCCGCGAACATGCCGCACAGGAAATCGTTCACGCGGATCGCCATGGAGGAGATGTCCTGCATCTCGTCGTTGTTGGCCCAGCCGAAGCAGGCGATGTGCTCTTCAGCGATCATCGGATCGCCCAGCGCATCGTCCTTGTAATAATATTCGATCAGCGTGTGCGGCAGCGGCTCACCCTCGGGAATGCCGAGGCGCTTCGAAATCGAGCCGGCGGCGACGTTGCGCACGACGACCTCGATCGGAATGATCTCGCACTGGCGGACGAGCTGCTCGCGCATGTTCAGCCGGCGGATGAAATGGGTGGGGATGCCGATATGGCTGAGACGCGAGAACACGTATTCGCTGATGCGGTTGTTGATGACGCCCTTGCCCTGAATGGTGCCGCGCTTCTGCGCGTTGAAGGCGGTGGCGTCATCCTTGAAGTACTGGATCAGCGTGCCTGGCTCGGGCCCTTCGTAGAGAATCTTTGCCTTGCCTTCGTAGATCTGGCGGCGACGGGACATGGGAAATCCTTGGAACGCGAAAAACCAAGCCCCGGCGATTGCAGTTCGTTCGGGCGACTGCAGGGCCGGGGCGTCGGCCGCCTATATAGGCGAACACGCCGCAAAAGCAAACGGACGGGTGCGCTGCTTCCACTGCTCGCGGGGCTATTCGGCGGAGAGAGCAGCCAGTTTTCGCACCAGCGCATCGGCGGCGGCGTCGACTTCCCGCCAGGTTTCGGCGAAGCCGTCCGCCTCGCCGAAATAGGGATCGGCCACCGATCCGCCTTCGCGGCCCGGCACGTGATCCAAAAGCAATGCGATGCGCGCGGTCGCATCCGCAGGCACAATGGCCTGAAGATGCGCCAGGTTCTTCGTGTCGAGCGCAAGGATGTGAGTGAAGCGCCGGAAATCGTCTTCCGTCACCTGCCGGGCGCGATAGTCGCCGATGTCGATGCCGTGCCGCAGGGCCTCCGCCTGCGCGCGGTCGTCGGGCGGTCGTCCGACATGCCAGTCGCCCGTGCCGGCCGAATCGATATGAAGCGATAGCCCGGCCCGCTCCGCTGCTTTGCGCAATGCCGCCTCGGCCAGCGGCGAACGACATATGTTGCCAAGGCATACGAAGAGGATGGAGGGTTGTTGCTCGTTCACGTTGCCTTGCTTTCGTTGGCGCGTGGGCGGAACCAATTGTGCGCTGGCTCGCTGATAGGGCAGATTCCACATGCAGCTCAACGCCGCCATTCCGTTGCACGCGTTCGATATCGCGATTCTCACACGTCTTGGTGTGGCGGCGGTGCTTGGCCTGATTCTGGGACTGGACCGCGAGTTGCGCGGGTATGCCGCGGGATTGCGCACGCATGGGCTGGTCTGTTTCAGCGCCGCCGTGATGACCGTTTCCGTCATGGGCCTCTACCACCAGCTTCCGGGGGCTGAAGGCCGGATGGATCCGCTGCGCGTCATGGAAGGCGCGGGCGCCTTCGTCGGTATTATCGCCGCCGGCCTGATCGTGGTCAGCAGGGGCGAGGTGCATAACCTCACTACCGCGGTTCATCTCTGGCTGGCGGCGGTTATCGGAATCGCCTGCGGGGCGGGCCAGTGGCCGCTGGTGGCCATGGCCGCACTGGTTGCGGTGATCATGGTCACGCTTCTGCGCTTCGTCGAAAAGCGATGGTTCGAAGCAAAAACCAATGGAGACGAACGAGACTGATATTGTTCATCCGGTAAAATTATACCATCTGCGCCTTGGCGCCGGATGGATGGCCAGCAGACAAAGGCTGCGGTCGTCGTGTTGCCACTCCGGACGCAAAAAAGAACAATGGAGGTCGTGTGATAGAATATTTGCAGCAGAAAAAGCCGCACCGGCTGATCGCATCGGACCGGGTTCAGGGCACCGCCGTGTTCAACAAGGCAGGCGATACGCTGGGTACGGTGAAGAATTTCATGGTGGCGAAGAAGAGCGGTCAGGCGGAATATGCCGTGCTGGAATTCGGCGGGGTAAGCGAGATCGATAGCGGTTATTACCCGATACCGTGGGAAATGCTGTCCTATGACACGGACAAAGGGGGCTACGTTGTCGATCTCAGCCGTGAACGGCTGCGCCATGCGCCGCGTCACGGCAATAATTTTCCCGAATACGACCATGACTATGGAAGATCGATATTCGAATACTATCGCCTTCCTTATCCTTTCATCTGAGAGGCGGTTGCGCGCAGGCTCGATCGGCTGGGCAGGCCGGTAAACGCAGGCGCGTTTGATCGCCCGCTGGCGAGGCCGGGTGTGCGCCTGGAGGTAGAGAGCAGCGAACGGGCAGTGCGGCCGGCGCTTGTGGTATGTGCCCGGCAGTACGGGCGTGGATGCGTGTGAGTTGTTATGCGAACG
>DASWWL010000148.1:0-4012 GCA_036400975.1 Novosphingobium sp.
CCGCGCGTTCGGTCCCTGCCCCGACCAGATACGCCACGCCGCATCCGCACGCGCAGCAATCATCCCCATATCCGACGCCTGCATCGCCAACGATGCCGACGCCAAATCACCAGTAAGCGGATTCTTGCGCTCGTATTGCATTTGCGGTGCATCCCTAAGATTTGATGAGAGAAAATCGAAAAAAGTCCGGACCATCACTTACGACAGAAGAATCTGCGTGATGGTCCGGACAGGGGTGGCCCTCAAGAGAAGTAGATGCCTTGCAATGCCGCGGCGCCGGCTCCGCCATCGACGGCAATGTCAGCGCCATTGATCCACGATGTCCTGGGCGAGCACATGAGCGCCACGACCTGCGCGATTTCATCTGCGGTACCGGCCCGGTTCTGTTTGAGGTCTTCCTCGGCACGCTTGCCAAGCGTCTTGATGAAATCACCCAGAATCGGGGTATCGACCGGTCCGGGAGACACGCAGTTGATGCGGATGCCCCGGTCCTTCCAGCGCTGGCAATTCTGGATAGTCCAGGCAATCACCAGCTCCTTCGACAGGTGATAGGATGGCGCTCCTTCGACGTTGAGCCGATCGATCCATTGGTCGGACGCGTCGAACGAGGTTGCCAGACCTTGCCTGACCGTTGGCAGATTATCCCGCCAGGCGAACCCGGCCAAAGAGGCCAGGTTCACAATCGGGGCACCGTCATTGAGCTTGTCGGCCGCCGTCTCGGTAAAATGGCGCAGGCCGAAGAAGTTCACCTTGATGACCGTATGCTTGTCGAGCGTCGGCGGAACGCCGGCGATATTGCACAGGGCGTCAAACCTGTTCGACTGTCCCTTGAGTGCCGCTTCGATCGAACGCGGATCGGCAATATCGACCTTGTGGAACTCGGCGATTTCAGCCGTAGGTTCATTGCGATCGAAACCCACGACCCTTGCCCCGCTTTCAATGAGCAGTCTCGCGGTCGCCGCGCCGATACCGGAAGATACTCCGGTAACGGCGACAGTTTTTCCCTTCATCATTTACTATTCTCCGATTGGACGGGGCAGCGCGGATCAGAACTTGAAGCCGGCACGGACATACCATTCCCGCGGCCGGTTGTAGGTTCCGCCAATATAACCGATGCCAGCCTGGTTCTGGCCGGAGATGATGAAGCGTTCGTCGGTAAGGTTGGTCACGCCTGCATCAAGATGCCAGCTATTGCCGGGGCTTCGGTAGGAAATCATGGCGCCGACCACATTGGTCGCCGGCGTAATCAGTTCGGGCGTGTTTTCGCCATCGCGCGCGGTTCTGCTGCGATAGGCATAGTCGGCGTGAGCCAGGATCGACGCGCCGCTGGCCAGTTCGAACGTATATTCGGCGTTGAGCGATACCGCCCATTTCGGAGTGTTCGAGAACAGGTTGCCAAGATTGGTGCCGGCATCCTTGCGAGTGTATTTCGCGTCGGTATAGCCGACCGTCGCGCCAAGGCTGAGGCCCCTGACGGGAAGGACGATGAATTCCGCCTCGACGCCCTTGATCCGGGACTGGGCGGCATTGAACGTCACCGGCGAGATGCCCGAATAGACCGTGACCTGAAGATCGGTGTAGTCGGTCAGATATGTCGCCAGGTTCGCTTGAAGCCGGTTGTTCAGGAACTTGCCCTTGAAACCCAGCTCGTAGGTCGTGGCCTTTTCGGGATTGAATGTCGGCGCCGTCAGGATCGGAGTCGTCGCCCGGGTCGTCCAGCCGCCGCTCTTGAAACCGGTCGAGAAGGTGAAATAGGTCAGGATATCCGGAGTGACGTCGAAATTGGCACCCGCCTTGAACGACACGTTGTCGAAGCTCTGACGATTGACGGCAGTCGGGAAGTACAGCGTCGGGTCGGTCGGATCGGGGTGCAGAGCCAGCGGATAGCCAAGCTTGAAGGCCAGACTGTTCAGGTCGCGCTGCCCGCCGACGAACCGTTTGCTGTCGTGCGTGTAACGGATCCCGCCGGTGATCCCCAGCCGGTCGGTCAGCTTGTAATCGAACTGGCCGAATGCCGCGTAGGACGTAGTCGTGAAATCGTTCGGTCCGTCGATCTGCAGCAGGCCGCCGGCGAAATGGACATAGTCCGTCAGGTTGCCGCTCTCACGGAAATAGTACAGCCCGGCAACGGTTTTGAGCCGTTCATCCATGAAGTTGCCAAGCAGCTGCAATTCCTGGGAGAACTGCTCCTGGGTCATGGTGAAAGCATGATCGCCCATGGGGATGGGAGTGCCATCGACATCGAGTGCGAAACGGGAGTCGAGATTGCGATAGGCGGTGATCGACTTGATCGCGAGTGAATCGGTCACCTGCGCATCGAGCGTGCCGGTGAAGCCGTAGGTCTTGACCTTCGAATAACCGGCGCCAGTGGCGTAGGAAGTGTCGATATCGCGATTGATGAAGCGGTTGTCGAACGGCAGGTGATCGTTGCTCGGATCGCCATCGAGGTTGATCCCGCCAAACGGCGCCAGGATCTGGTTGGGTATCCCAGGCGCCAGGGGAAGCCCGCGCGGGGTGTTGCAGATCGTGTTCAGAGGCGTCCCGGCGAGAACTGCCGCCGGGGTCGATATGCAGGCGTTGTAGACGTCCTGCAGGCCCGGCTGGACCTTCAGCAAATGGCTGCCCGTCGACTGGTCGTCGGCGTTCATGTAATCGCCGACAAGCTTCAAGCTGACGTCCGGCGCGATGATCCACTTCAGCTTGCCCCGGAAACTGAAATCCTTTCCGCCGCCACCAGTGCCATAAGTCGTGTCGTCCGGCCGGACGAAGCGTCCGACGTCGGTCTGGTAGGTTCCCGGCCACTTGAGGAACTTGAAATATCCATCGCGGGACTTGGCGGAGAATGACACCTGGCCGTAGAGCTTGTCTTCGATCAGGGGCACGTCCACCGCGCCGCGGACGTCCAGCCGGTTGAACCGGCCATACGTCAGCTCCATCTGCCCGCCGAATTCCTTGCCGGGATCGCGCGTCACCAGGCTGATCGCTCCGCCGATCGTGTTGCGGCCGAACAGAGTGCCTTGCGGTCCCTTGAGCACCTCGACGCGCTCCAGATCCAGCAGATCGACTACCGCGCCTACCGTGCGCGCATAATAAACGCCATCGACATAAACGCCGACGCCAGGATCGAGATTGAAGGCAAAATCATTCTGGCCGATGCCGCGGATGAATGCGGAAAGGACTTGGGTCGAACCCGAAAACGGTGAGGTTCCGACGATCTCGACACTGGGCGAGAACTTTCCAAGGTCCGAAACATCCGTCACCCCCTTGCGCGAAAGCGATTCCGGCGTGAACGCGGTAATGGCGATCGGAACCTTCTGCAGATTTTCCGAGCGCTTCTGCGCCGTCACAACGATCGTTTCGATACCGAAAGAATCGTCCTGCGCTTCGCCCGCCGCCTGCTGGCCATCTCCCTGTGCCTGGGCCATGGCCGGAACCGACAAGGCAATCATCGAACTGATCAGCCCCGTCAGGCCCAATACCTTACGCAGACGACAGCGCCCACGATATTCTGCAGGATTCATTGCCTCTCCCCTTGTCTTCCGCACAGCATCTCCATGCTTGTGCGCAGACTTGAAGAGCAAGCCGCGTGCCAACACCGGATTTGCAGGAAAACGATGGCCTCGACATGCCTCGCAATCGGTCATGCGAATCCGGATTGCATCATATCAGGCACAGATTCGGCCTAATCCCGAGCAGCCTGTCCTTAATCAGACACCCTGATGCCTTTGCAGCAAGCAGTGGAAACCGGGATGTCTGTTGTCGCAGGAAAAGAGAGATAATCCCAACCCGGCACCGGCAGGATCATCCAATCGCCTGGCTGACGGAAGCCAAGGCGCCGGGATAAGAACCGCAGGAGTGTGAGACGCCCCGGAACGCAGGCGCGTTTGATCGCCCGCTGGCGAGGCCGGGTGTGCGCCTGGAGGTAGAGAGCAGCGAACGGGCAGTGCGGCCGGCGCTTGTGGTATGTGCCCGGCAGTACGGGCGTGGATGCGTGTGAGTTGTTATGCGAACG
>DASWWL010000149.1:0-23753 GCA_036400975.1 Novosphingobium sp.
GAGCTTGCATAGCGCGGTGTCGGCTTCAACGCCGACGACGCAGATCTCGATCTCGTCTCCCTTGGCGGCGCCCAGCATCATCAGGCCGAGGATCGAGGCGCCGGCGGCTTCGGTTCCATCCTTGCTTACGCTGACGGTCAGGCCTTCAGGCAGTAATGTGACCATGTTGACGAATTTCGCACTCGCCCGGGCGTGGAGCCCGCGCTGGTTGATGATCGTCACTGTCTCACGCACCGCCATCACGCGTGCTGCCCAAGGTATTCGCTTGCCATGGTGATATAATTACGCCCCGCGTCGCGCGCTGCAATAGCCGCATCGCGTACGGACATGCATTGCCGCGCCTTTGAAAGGCGGATCAGCATTGGCAGATTGATACCCGCGATGACTTCAACTTTGCCCGCCTTCATGAGGGAGATGGCGAGATTGGAAGGCGTACCGCCGAACAGATCCGTAAGGATGATCGCCCCCTCGCCCATGTCCACTTTCTCGATCGCCTCGGCGATTTCGCGGCGTCTCCGTTCCATATCGTCGTGTGGGCCGATGCAGACGGTGGCAATGCCTTCCTGCCGTCCGACGACATGCTGCATTGCATGCACGAATTCCTCGGCAAGATTGCCGTGAGTCACCAGGATCATACCGATCATGTGGGATTAGCGCTCCGAAGTCCCTGCAAACGCGCCCGGGAAGCCTTATAGTCATTCATCGCGATGTTCCTCCCTCAAGGAGGTCAGTCGCGCGTGAGCCCAGGTTGCGGTGCAGCAATGTGGGCGAAAAACCTGCTTCGCGCAAGGCCGCCGCAATCTGTTCCGCAAGGAATACCGAACGATGACGCCCTCCTGTGCAGCCGAAGGCAATATGGACATAAGCTTTGCCTTGCGCCTGATAGCGCGGAAGCAGCAGGAGCAGCAGGTCGCGAATTCGTGCGAAGGCTTCCGGAAAAGCCGGGTCCTGGCGGATATGTTCGCCCACCGCCGCGTCACGGCCGGTCTGTTCACGCAGTTCCGGTATCCAGTGAGGATTGTCGAGGAAACGCATGTCGAAAACGAGATCGGCCACCGGCATGCCGCGTGAAAAACCGAAGCTTGAGACGGTGACGGTCATCGCCTGACCATCTCCGTCAGCGAATCGCTCGCGAATCACCTGCTGGAGTTCGTTCACTGAAAACGCGGTCGTATCGATCAACATGTCCGCCCAGCGGCGCAGCGGTTCGAGCAGTTCGCGTTCGGCGGAAATGCCGGCGGCGACCGGCATGTCGGCGGCAAGGGGGTGGCGCCGCCGCGTTTCGTTGTAGCGGCGTTCCAGCTCCTGTCCCGAACATTCGAGAAACAGCGTGTTGAGCTGGATGTCCCGATGTGCGGCCAACGTTTTTACACGCGCTATGATGTCGTTGGGATTGAAGCCGCGCGTACGAGCATCGAAACCGATGGCCAGCGGTGCGCTCTCGTCATGGCCCGGTGCTTTGGAAGCAGGGCCGTCGATCAGACGGTCGAGCAACCGGATCGGAAAATTGTCGATTGTTTCCCAGCCGAGATCCTCAAGCACCTTGAGGGCGGTGGTTTTGCCCGCTCCCAGGAGGCCGGTCACCAGCAATATGCGTTGCGGCGTGCCGCCTGTCGTGGTCTGGAATCTGTCGCTTGGCATGGAGTCTTAGGTTTGCGCGCACACGGCGCGAAAGAAAAGAGGCATGGGCGGCATTGTCTCTCAGCGAGACTTAACCGCAGCTGAGTCCGAAACGCGACAGAGCAAGTTCTGCTTTCATGGGCAATGCGGTTCCGCCCGGCCAGAGGCGTATAAGTGGAATGCTTAGTCCTGCGATTTCAATCGCATCCGCTTCTTCCACAAAGCGTGGTGCGGCCTGATCCAACCGTACGACCAACGCTACGGGTGCTTCGCTTCGCACGGGAAAGGGCAGGAGGCCGAGATTTCGCACCTCGATAAGACCCTGCGTGTTGGGATGAGGTCGTGCGATCAGCTTGCTGTTTATGACCTCCAGTATGACCGAATCGTCTCCGATCAGTTCCGCGCCGCGATCGATCAGCGCCAGTGCGAGGCTGGACTTGCCGGCGCCTGAAGGTCCCTCGATCAGGAGGGCGCGGCCCCCAATGGCGATACAGGTGGATTGCCGCGCGGTCATGCAACCTGCCACTTCGGCAACATGACACGCAATCGTGCACCCGGTTGACCATCCATGCGATTCTCCGCGGTGAGCGTCCCGTAATGTGCTTCAACGATGGTGCGGGCGATGGCTAGTCCCAGTCCGCTATGGCTGCCGAAATCCTCACCGGCGGGACGCAGCGAATGGAAGCGGTCGAAAACCTTTTCACGAGCTTCGAACGGGATACCGGGGCCGTGATCGGAAACCGAAACCTCGATGCGCCCTTCGTCGCAGGTGATGTCCACTTCTATAGGCTTGCCGTCCGGAGAGAAGCTGACGGCGTTGTCGAGCAGGTTTTCGAGCACCCTTTCCAGTCGAGGGGAATCACCGGCCACGACGCAGTCGCCTGCGCCTCGCCGGGTCACGACGATGCGACACATGCCGTTGACTCCGCGCTCTTCGCGCGCGGCCACCGATGCCTTGATCAGCCGCAACATATCGATTGGTTCGAAGGTGGTGCGGCTCAGTTCGGCGTCAATGCGGCTCGCGTCGGCGATTTCGGTGACGAGGCGGTCTATGCGCTGCACGTCGTGCATGGCGATATCGGCAAGTTGGCGTCGTAGCGCGGGATCTTCCACCCGATCGAGCGATTCCAGCGCGCTGCGCAACGAGGCGAGTGGATTCTTGATCTCGTGCGCGACATCGGCGGCGAAGCTTTCCACCGCATCGATGCGGCTGCGCAGGGCCGCGCTCATGTCGGAAATGGCGCGGGCGAGCATGCCGATTTCATCGCGGCGCTCAGGCAGGCGGGGGACGACCACCTCGCGGTCGCGGCCGAGGCGCACCCGGATTGCGGCCCGAACCAGCAGGCGCAAGGGCTGTACGATGGTGCGGGCAAGGAATAGCGAAAGAAGGACCGATATCAGCAGGGCCGCGCCGACGATGATCGCCAGTGTCTGCCTTGCGTCTCGCACGCTCTGCGTGATGTCGGTGGCGTTGCGCGTACTCAGCAGTACCGCGCCCTCCTTGCCAACCGGCGTCGCGGCAGTGATGACGGGTGTCCGATCCGGTGCCAGGCGCTGGCGGACCACGGATCCGTTTGCGATGCGTGCTTCGGCCACCTCGGGCCACGGCTTTTCGTCATCGCTTTCGGGGTCGCGGTAGTCCTCGATCGGCGGAGTGCCCAGGAGAACGTCCATGCCGCGATCGATGCCGCGCGCGGCGTGCTGATACCAGTCCTCGCTGGCTGGATCGATGAAGCGGAAGGAAGGATGCGCCAGGACAAAGCTGTCGGCGATGAGTCTTCCCCTGGGGTCATATAGCCGCAACCTTAGTCGTTGGTCGCTGCCGATACGTGCGAGCAATTTGCGCCGCTGGCTGCGCGAAGCGCCATCGAGCGCGTCGGCGGTTATCGACGCTTCCGACCGCGCCAGCATGAAGCGCTCGTGCAGCAGGTTGTTGCGGTAGTTGTCGAGGTAAAACAAGCTGCCCGCGAGCAGGCCGAGCGCGATGACGTTGACGAAGAGAATGCGCGTCGTCAGAGATGCCCGCAAGTTGCGGAAAAGCTTGTCCGGAATCGCCCCGCGCGCCTCAGCCATCGGTAAAGGAGTAGCCAGCGCCATAAAGCGTTTCTATGGCGCCGAAAGCTGGATCCACAGTGCGAAACTTGCGGCGCAGGCGCTTGATGTGGCTGTCGATTGTCCGGTCGTCCACGAAGACATCGTCGCTATAGGCCGTATCCATCAATTGGTTGCGGGTCTTGACCACTCCGGGACGCGCGGCGAGGGCTTCGAGAATCAGGAATTCGGTGACCGTGAGGGAAACCGGCCGTTCGTTCCAGGTCACACCGTGGCGCGCCGGGTCCATTACTAGGCGGCCCCGGCGGATCGGATCGGGCAGATCGGCCTGTGACGCCGCATCGGGTTCGGCGCGGGCCAGTTCGCTGCGGCGCAGGATCGCCCGGATTCGAGCCACCAGCAACCGCTGGCTGAAGGGCTTGGTGATGTAATCGTCGGCCCCGAGGGCAAGTCCCAGGGCCTCGTCCAGCTCTTCGTCCTTCGAAGTCAGGAAAATTACCGGAAGGGGGGATTTCTCCCGTAGTCTTTGCAGCAATTCGAGCCCGTCGAGACGGGGCATCTTGATGTCGCAAATGGCAAGGTCGGGTGGATTGTCGAGCAGGGCCTTCAGCGCGGCCTCACCATCGGCATAGACTCTGGTGGCGAATCCTTCGGATTGCAGGAAGATCGACAGCGTGGTCAGAATGTTGCGATCGTCATCGACAAGCGCAATGCATTGCGGTGTTCCGCCTGCGGACATGTCTTTGACGCGGGGGGGCAATGGAGGGGGCGGCGTTTCGGGCATGTTCACCTTCGCGCGGCTGCTTTGCAGCATGGCTCTCTGCGTTAGCGGCTCGTCGCCGTGCTGACAACGTGTCGCGCTTCACGGATGGGAGTGAATTAAATAATTCCGTATTTTCCACCGAAGGCGTAGTTTGACGAAATTTGGTGGCTCGCCTATGCGCGCTTCGATTCATCGGATCAT
The DNA here is from genome assembly GCA_036400975.1 of Novosphingobium sp. Classification (GTDB taxonomy): domain Bacteria; phylum Pseudomonadota; class Alphaproteobacteria; order Sphingomonadales; family Sphingomonadaceae; genus Novosphingobium. Next base: position 4,637 of record DASWWL010000149.1, read on the forward strand.
GTGCGACCCGCCCGCTTGGCTGCTTTTAGCCAATGGCTTTCAGGGAGATGACTTTGACCTCCGCTTCGCTTAGCTACCCCCTCGACCGCCAGGGCATTTCGACCAGGGCAACCATTTACGCCAACTTGGGCACTGCTCCGCTGGTCGAACATGCCGTCAGCAACGGTGAGGGTATGCTTGCCGCGGATGGCCCTTTTGTGGTCGCTACCGGCAAGCACACCGGCCGCTCCGCCAAGGACAAGTTCATCGTGCGCGACGCGGAGACGGAGAATACCGTCTGGTGGGGCAAGACCAACGTCTCCATGACGCCTGAGCACTTCGCCAATCTCAAGGCCGATTTCCTTGCCGCACTGGCCGAAAAGGACAAGCTTTACGTTGCCGACCTGTTCGGTGGTTCGCAACCCGAACACCGCGTGAACGTGCGCGTCATCAATGAGCTCGCCTGGCACAACCTGTTCATTCGCACCCTGCTGGTGCGTCCTTCCGACAGCGAGCTTGCCAGTTTTTCACCCGAATACACGATCATCGACCTGCCGAGCTTCCGCGCTGATCCCGCGCGGCACGGTTCGCGGACCGAAACCGTGGTCGCGGTCAACTTCACTGAGAAGCTCGTTCTGATCGGCGGCACCGCCTATGCGGGCGAGATGAAGAAGTCGGTCTTCGGCATCCTCAACTATCTGCTGCCCGTCAAGGGCGTGATGCCGATGCACTGCTCCGCTAACATTGGCCCGGGCGGCGACACCGCCGTATTCTTCGGCCTTTCCGGCACTGGGAAGACCACTCTTTCGGCCGATGCCAGCCGTACCTTGATCGGCGATGACGAACATGGCTGGTCGGATACTGCCGTGTTCAATTTCGAGGGTGGTTGCTACGCCAAGATGATCCGCCTCTCAGCGGAAGCCGAACCCGAGATCTATGCCACGACCAAGCGCTTCGGGACCGTTCTGGAGAACGTCGTGATCGATCCCGTCACGCGCCGAATCGACCTTGACGACAACAGCTTGGCCGAGAACAGCCGCGGTTCTTATCCGATCGACTTCATTCCGAACACTTCGGAGAAGAACCTCGGTCCCGTTCCGCAGAACATCATCTTCCTTACGGCCGATGCCTATGGCGTGCTGCCGCCGATCGCGAGGCTCACACCGGATCAGGCGATGTATCACTTCCTTTCGGGCTATACCGCGCGTGTCGCGGGCACAGAGATCGGCGTGACCGAGCCTGAAGCGACCTTCTCGACCTGCTTCGGCGCGCCGTTTATGCCGCGCCATCCTTCCGTGTATGGCAATCTGCTCAAGGAGCGGATCGCTAAGGGCGGGGTCAAGTGCTGGCTGGTCAATACCGGCTGGTCGGGTGGCAAGGCGACTATGGAAGGCATCAAGCGCATGCCGATCAAGGCCACTCGCGCCCTGCTGAACGCAGCACTCGACGGCAGCCTGAACAATGCCGAATTCCGTGAGGATCCGAATTTCGGTTTCGAGGTTCCGGTCGCAGTGTCTGGGGTTGATTCGAAGCTGCTCGATCCGCGCGGTGCCTGGGCTGATCCGATCGAATACGACAAGACGGCGCAGCAACTCGTTCGTCAGTTCATCGACAATTTCGCACAGTTCGAAGATCACGTCGATGAAGGTGTACGCAAGGCCGCTCCGGCCATCGCCTGAGCCATTGCGTCTGCAAGCCACTAGTGCATGATCTCCCCGCGCAAGCAGGGAGTTCATGCCATGGGCATTCTCGATGGAATTCTGGGACAAGTCAGCGAACATGCGGACGTCGCCAATCTTGCCGCGAAGCTGGGGATTGACCCGGCCGTAGCGGAAAAGGCGATAACGGCACTTGGGATCGCGCATCAGGAGCCGGGTGATACTATCGCTGGCGCGGCTGCCCGGACCGGCCTGGATGCAGGCACCTTGTCAACAATTGTTCAACAGATCGGTGGCGAAGGTTCGCTTGGTGAATTTGCGCGAATGCTGGCCGAGCATCCGCAAGCATCAGGCATTATGGGAATTCTTGACCGGGACGGTGACGGCAACCCATTGAATGATATAGCAAATATAGCAAAAGGATTGTTTGGCAAGTCATAGGCCGATGAAGCGGATATCGCACCAGCGCAAGATTGGGCGATTTTCAGAATGGGCTCGCCGATAAAGTTAAGTTGGATTAGTGTTAGCTAGGGTCGCACCAATAAATAGGTTCCTCGTATGCAAGGGGGGTGCCGATGAACTGGCTGGCCACGCTGCGGCGTAGCGGCGGCATTCATGCGCTTGCGCGCCTGATCGATGCGTCCCCGGCCGATGTCATGGCCGGGTCGGACGCCCTTTTGCCGATCCTGCTCGATCGCATGCGGGCTCTGATCGGCGAGCGTGGTGGTGGCCAGATCGGTGCGAAAGCGCTGGTCGACTTGTTGACGGGGCTTGGCGACGGCAATCTCGCTGCGGAAATAATGGGACCGAACGCGGTAAATACCGAGACGGGAGAGATGCTGCTTGGCCATCTCTTCGCATCGGATGATGATCGCAGACGCGCCGAGAAGGCGGCGGCTGATACGAATGAGATCGAGCTTTCGTTGCTGCAGCGATTGTCGCCGCCGCTCGCCATGTTGATCGGCGGCTATATCGCCGCACGAGCCGGCGGCAGCGGGGCAGCGGGTAGTGGCGGTCTGGCGGGTGTGACCGAGCTTCTGGAACTAAGCGGTTCTGCGCGACCCCGCACAGGCCTCAGTTGATATTCATGGCCTTGCCAACCATTCTATCGCTGCTTGTTTTACTGATTATCGCCCTGCTTGCGGGTGCATTCTATCTATGGCGGCGATCGGGCCACCGTCGTCAGGCGGTGCTGATGCTGGTGCTTGCCGCTGTGATCGCCGTGAATGTCGCGATCTGGACGCTACCCTATGCCGACGGGCACGCGCCCGCTACGCAGGAACTGCGTTGATAGTGGTGCAGGGGATGGCGCAGCCGGGAAACTTGCCCCCTTACGCCATCACTTGATCGGGCAATCCGGCGAAAGCCGCATATCGAGATAATTATCGACCGAGCGCATCATCTCGTCGAGCTCGTTCTCGAAGAAATGATTAGCCCGGGGAATCTCGTCATGATGGATCGTGATATGCTTTTGCGTACGCAGTTTGTCGACGAGCTTCTGAACCGCGTTCGGTGTGACGACCGTATCGGCGACACCTTGCACGATGATGCCCGACGCGGGGCAAGGGGCGAGAAAGCTGAAATCGTACATGTTGGCCGGCGGCGCCACCGAGATGAAGCCGCGAATTTCCGGACGCCGCATCAGCAGTTGCATGCCTATCAGGGCGCCGAAGCTATAGCCGGCGATCCAGGTGGTGGATGCTTCGGGGTGGATCGATTGCACCCAGTCGAGTGCGGCCGCCGCGTCTGAAAGCTCGCCGATGCCGTTGTCGAAGCTGCCCTGGCTGCGGCCGACGCCGCGAAAATTGAAGCGCAGCGTAGCAAATCCGCGCGCCACGAAAGTCTTGTACATTGCCTGCGTGATGCGGTCGTTCATCGTGCCGCCCGCCTGCGGATGCGGGTGCAGGATCATGGCCACGGGTGCGCGTGGACGCGGACCGGGCTGAAAGCGGCCTTCGAGGCGTCCTTCGGGACCGGGAAAGATCACGGATGGCATGTTTTGCGTACCTGACAGTTGCAAGCCCCTTGCCCGGCGGCCCGTGACGGCAGCCGATCCGCAGGGGGAGTTTGAATGGAAGCTGAGGGCTATATAGAAGGACGTATTCCAAAAACAATCTTTTGACCGGTGATGTCCGAACGCCTTTATCTTGATCACGCCGCGACGACGCCGCTCCTGTCTGAAGCTCGCGACGCGTTGCACCAAGGCTTTGCGATATGGGCGAATCCTTCAAGCCCGCATGCATCGGGCAGGGCAGCGCGCAATGCGCTGGAATCCGCACGCGAGCGCATCGCCGCCTTGCTGGGCTGGGATGGAGAGATCGTGTTCACTTCCGGCGCGACCGAAGCGCTGGCGATCGCATTGAACTGCTGCATTCAACCCCTGCAGGCTGTCTCGCTCGTCGAGCACGAAGCGGTGTTGCGTCATGCCGAGGGGCGGGGGCGCCTGTCCGTGGATGCGGCAGGCCGGGTATTGGCAGATGAAGGCGATGTCCTTGCGGGGCTGGTTGCCGTTCAGCACGTCAACAACGAGACGGGCGTAATCCAGCCGCTTGAGGCAATAGCCGCTGCCGTACGCGCCCAAGGTGGGCTGCTTTTGGCGGATTGCGCGCAATCGGCGGGGAAGCTGGCGCTGCCGGATGCCGATCTCATCGCCATCGGCGCCCACAAGTTCGGCGGGCCGATCGGAGTCGGCGCGTTGCTGGTACGAGATTGGTCCATGCTTCGTCCTTCCGGCGGGCAGGAGCGCGGTTATCGTGCGGGGACGGAGAATCTGCCCGGAGTGCTGGCTATGGCAGCTGCACTGGAAGCGGGCGCGGCATGGCTCACGGAGGCTGCCTTGTTGCGCAGCAGGCTCGACGTGGCGATCGCGGCGGGAGGCGGGCAGATCGTTGCGAATGATAGCGAGCGTATTCCCACGATCGCCGCCTATCGTCTGCCGGGGGTGTCCGCCGCGTCGCAGCTTATCCGCCTTGACGCGATGGGCATTGCCGTATCCGCTGGCAGCGCATGCTCTTCCGGTTCGCTACGCACCAGCCATGTTCTTTCGGCGATGGGGCTGGAAGGCGCGGATGAGGTGATCCGTGTCAGTCTCGGTCGCGAGACGGGGATTGCCGGTGTCGAACGTTTCATCGCCACATGGAGCCAGATCGCCAGCGGCGGGCGGGTGACGTCGTGATCTATTTCGATTATCAGGCGACTACTCCTCTGGCGCCCGAAGCCCGCGAGGCGATGCTGCCGTGGCTGTCGGGCCCGGAAGCGGCGGGTTTTGCCAATCCGCACAGTCCGCACCGTCCGGGACGCGCCGCCGCCGCGGTGATCGAGATGGCGCGCGAGCAAGTCGCGGAACTGCTTCCCCCTGGTGGCAGGATCATTTTCACGAGCGGCGCGACCGAGGCGTTGAACATCGCAATCGGTGGCGCCAAAGCCTCTCGCGTTGTCGTTTCTAACATAGAGCATGCGGCGGTTCTGTATACCGCGAGGGCGAACTCCGCAGAAATCCATGAATTGGCGGTAGAGTCTTCCGGCGTACTTTCGAGTGAAGCAGCCATTCCGGACGGCACCGGTCTGGTCGCGGTGATGCAGGTGAACAATGAGATCGGCACCATTCAGCCTGTTGCCGCTCTCGCCGAGGCGGCACACAAGGCTGGCGCATTGTTCCTTTGCGATGCGGTTCAGGGCGCCGGCAAGCTTGCCCCGCCCGTAGAGGCAGATATCATCGCACTTTCCGCGCACAAGCTCTACGGCCCCAAGGGCGTGGGAGTATTGTGGCTGCGTGACGGAGTCGAACTGGCGCCGTTGATCCATGGTGGCGGGCAGGAGCAAGGTCTGCGCTCCGGGACTCTCAGTCCCGCGCTTTGCGCCGGTTTCGGCGCCGCCGCAGCCTTGGCGAGAACGCGGATGGCCGAAGATGCCATGCATGTGGCCAAGCTTTCGGCGCGCGCCAGGGAAATACTGGCTGACTGGCATCTCAACGGGGATGCCGAACGTCGCTGGCGGGGCAATCTCAACTTGCGCCGGGATGGGCTCGATGTGGCTCGGCTGATGTCCGACTTGCGCGACATCGCGTTTTCCGCCGGTTCGGCTTGCGCCAGCGGTTCGGGCAAGGCCAGCCATGTCCTGCGCGCCATCGGGCTTACGGAGGCGCAGGCGAAATCCTCTATCCGGATCGGCTTTGGCCGCTATAGTTCGCTGGGGGAGATCGAGGATGCCTGCGCTCGTATCAATGCCGCGGCAGCGGCGCAGGGAGTGTGAACGTTGGTTCGCGTGAACTTCAGGACAACCGAAAGAAACATCGTTTCCGCCGAGGGCAGGGTGGGTGATCGCTTGCTCGAAGTCGCCCAGGCGGCGGGGATGCCGCTTGAGGGAACGTGCGAGGGGCAGATGGCCTGCTCGACCTGTCATGTCATCGTCGATGCGGCCTGGTTCGATATGCTGCCGCCGGCCTCGGGTGACGAGGACGACATGCTCGATCTGGCGGCCGGCGTCGCGCGTACCAGCCGTCTTTCCTGCCAGATCACGTTGACCGATGCGCTGGACGGGATTGAAGTGACGATACCGGGTGAATCCCGCGACATGCAGCGGCTTTGAATTTTCGCTAGTCCGCCAGAGCGTCAATCAGGGCCTGGGAGAAGGCGGGAATATCATCCGGCTTGCGGCTCGTGATGAGATTGCCGTCGATCGCGACGGCCTTGTCGACCACCTCGCCGCCTGCATTCTCGAGATCGCTATGGATCGAAGGCCAGCCGGTAACGGTGCGCCCGTCTATGATATCCGCCTCCACCAGCAGCCAGGGAGCATGGCAGATGGCGGCGATCGGCTTGTCGGCGTCGTCGAAATCGGTGATCAGCTCAATCACGCGATCATTCATGCGCAGCGCGTCAGGGTTCATTTGTCCGCCGGGTAGCAGCAGGGCATCGAAATCTTCTGCGGCGACTTCTTCGAGACCGGCATCGACGGGCACTTTCTCGCCCCAGTCGGTGTGGTTCCAGCCCTTGATCTCGCCATGTTTCGGACTGGCGACAATGGTTTCAAAGCCGGCCTGTTCCAGTATCTTCTTCGGTTCGATGAGTTCCGACTGCTCAAAGCCATCGGTGGACAGGATGAGAACGCGCTTGGCCATCGGAATTTCCTTTCCTGGAGGTCATGGCCTGAATGTTTCGCGGATAAAGGCGTTCCCGAGGTTTCTCGCGAGCCGGCGCATTGCTAGGGCGGACTGGCCATGGTCGTAACCACTGACAGCGAACCCGATCCTTTCGACGCCATCGTCGATGCTCCTTTCGACAGCGCGTTGTCCGAGCGTTATCTCGTTTATGCGCTGTCGACGATCACCGCACGTTCGCTGCCCGATCTGCGCGACGGGCTGAAGCCGGTGCATCGCCGCCTGCTGTGGGCGATGCGTGGGCTCAAACTGGATCCGGGCAGCGCCTTCAAGAAATCGGCGCGCGTCGTCGGCGACGTGATCGGCAAGTTCCATCCGCATGGTGACGTCTCGGTCTATGACGCCATGGTGCGTCTCGCGCAGGATTTCTCGCTCCGTTATCCGCTTGTCGAGGGGCAGGGGAACTTCGGCAATATCGACGGCGATAACCCCGCCGCCTACCGCTATACCGAAGCGCGCCTGACGCGCACCGCGATCCAGCTCATGGCCGGGCTTGACGAAGGCACGGTCAACTTCCAGTCGACCTACAATGGCGAAGAGGAGGAGCCGGAAATCTTTCCGGGGCTGTTCCCCAATCTTCTGGCCAATGGCGCAACGGGTATTGCCGTTGGCATGGCGACTTCGATCCCCAGTCACAACGTTGCGGAAGTGATCGATGCGACCCTGCTGCTGATCGACAATCCGCAGGCTGAACATGCGCAACTCATGGAGGTCTTCCAAGGACCGGATTTCGCCACCGGCGGCGTGATCGTGGATAGCCCGGCGGCTATCTCGCATGCCTATGAGACCGGCAAGGGCGCTTTTCGCGTTCGTGCCCGCTTCCATGCTGCCGAAGCCAAGGGCGAAGAGGATTGCGAAGCGGGGATCGAGCGGCTGGGCAACGGCATGTGGCAGCTCGTCGTTTCCGAGATCCCCTACATGGTGCAGAAGGGTAAGCTGATCGAACAGATCGCCGCCCTGATCGCCGACAGGAAGCTGCCCATCCTGGAGGATGTGCGCGACGAGAGCGACGAGAGCATCCGTCTCGTCCTCGTGCCGAAGAACCGCAACGTCGATCCCGAGCTTCTCAAGGAATCGCTCTATCGCCTGAGCGACCTCGAAAGCAGATTCAGTCTTAACCTCAACGTATTGGATGCACACAGAACTCCTGGTGTTCTCGGTCTCAAGCTGTTGCTCCAGGAATGGGTCTACAGCCAGATCGATATCCTGTTACGGCGCAGCCGGCATCGGCTGGAAAAGATCGCCGCGCGGCTGGAACTCGTCGAAGGCTACATCATTGCCTATCTCAATCTCGACAGGATCATCGAGATCATCCGAACGGAGGATGAGCCGAAGCCTTTGATGATGGCCGAGTTCGGTCTTACCGACAGGCAGGCCGAAGCGATCCTCAACATGCGGCTGCGCAGCTTGCGCAAGCTTGAGGAAATGGAGCTTCGGCAAGAGCGCGAGGATCTTCTGGCCGAACAGGAGGAACTGCAGAAGCTGCTCGATAGTCCGGCGCGTCAGCGGACGCGCCTGAAGCGCGATCTCAATGCCTTGAGAAAGGAATATGCCGAGGATACCGCGCTCGGCCGGCGCCGCACGACGATCGCGGAGGCTGCACCCACGCGCGAGTTCAGCATGGACGCGATGATCGAGAAGGAGCCGGTTACGGTTATCCTGTCCCAGCGCGGCTGGGTGCGCGGGGCGAAGGGGCACGTTCCGCTCGACGGCGATTTCAAGTTCAAGGAAGGCGACGGCCCGGCCTTCGCGCTCCACGCGCAAACCACCGACAAGCTGCTGATCGCTGCGGATAATGGACGTTTCTATACTCTTGGCGCCGACAAGCTGCCCGGCGCGCGGGGTTTTGGCGAACCGATCCGCACGATGCTGGATATTGATGCGGATGCCCAGATCGTCGCGGTGATCGCGTATAAGCCGAAGGCGCAGATTCTGCTGGTCTCGAACATAGGGCGCGGCTTTGCCGCCGAAGCGGATGAGCTGCTCGCGGAAACACGCAAGGGACGCGGCGTGATGACGACCAAGCCGGGCGTGAAGCTCATGCTCGTGCGCGACATTCCGCCCGAACACGATCATGTCGCGGTGGTCGGCGACAACCGCAAGCTGGTGATCTTCAGTCTTGAGGAACTGCCCATCCTGGCCAAGGGGCAGGGCGTCACGCTCCAGCGCTATCGCGACGGTGGGCTGGCCGACGCCGTTACCCTGAAGCTCGAAGAAGGGCTGAGCTGGAAGATGGGCGGCGACAGCGGCCGCATCCGCACCGAACCCGACATGCGCCTGTGGAAGGTGGCGCGTGGTGCGGCGGGCAGATTGCCGCCTACGGGATTTCCGAGGGACAACAAGTTCTAGGACGTATCCGGAGCTGGTTTCAGCCGTCTATATGTCCTGATCCTGGGTGGCCGTTTCCACCTGCGGATGCCTGGGCACCAGTACCAGTACGTCGCCTTCTACCCGCCAGCTTTCCAGCCGGGAGAGCAGGTTCATCCCGATCACGTTAGTGTCGCCGATGCCCGGCGCTATCACGGCGTCAAGGTCGCGGGCAACGATATTGCCGAAGCGTAGTTCCTCGATCGTCGCGAGCTCGGCGCGGACAGAGCCGTTGGCCGTGCGCAGCATTATCGTCTGGCGCAGTTGCTGCGCGGGTACGCCGGCCGCCTCGGCGGTGCTGGTGGCGATGGCGGTCAATGTCGCGCCGGTATCGACGAGAAAACGCCGAGGCACGCCGTTCACTTCCGCCTGAAGCCAGAAATGGCCATCGTTACTCATACGCACGCGGGTTTCCTGGCCTTCGACGGTTTGCGCGGGCATGCCGACTTGCGGCAGCGCAAGATCGCCGTCCGTGGTGATGCGCGCGACCTGGGCGATTGTCAGCAGCAGCGCGCCTACGAGCCCGAGATTGCCGAGACCCTGGACGAAACCACCCAGCCATGGAGACACGCGGCGGAGCATGCCGCCTAGCGTCGTTACCAGGATCGCGACCATGGCCAGCGCCAGGAGCGGCTGCTTTGAAAGGAAATCAAAGAGATCGTGCAGGTTCATGTCCGGCATGTAGCATGTCCCCGCTTTCGCCGCGCTTAAGCGGCGTCCGTCAGAACATCGTCCAGCAATGCGCCGACGCGGACTTCATCCGGGAAGCCCTCTGCGATCCAGCGATCCTCGACGGCGCGGAGTATGCGCGCGACTTCAGGCCCGGCCTTCACACCACGCGCGACGATCTGTCCGCCCTTGAGCGGAAACAAGGGGGGGGTCCAGCCTTGCAGTGGAGCGGCATCGGCCTCGGTGAGCAGTACGCGGTCGAGCGCATTCTTCAACCCGATACGATAGGCGAGCTCACGGGGGTTGCTCAGAGCATCCCGACGATCCCCAGCGCTGGCGAGACGCTTCTTTTGTGCGGTGGACAGGCGGAAACGCGAAGCGACCTGTTCGGCAAGCGACGGATCGGCGGGCAAAAGCGCGGCGAGCCGGCGAATGGCATCGGGAGATATGGAGTAGCGCCGTTCTTCGCGGATCAGTCGCGACAGGGCGTCGGGTGACGCTTCGGGCAGGATGTGGGCGAGTACCCCAAGCTCCGCCATGCGAATGATGGTGGGAGCGGGATCGGGCAGGCCAAGCAGGTTCAGGAATTCCATGCCGATCCGCTCGCGGGACAGGCCCTTCAACGTTGCGGCAAGTTCGGAACAGGCATCTTCTGATTTTTTATCAATTAATTTTCCGCCAAACCTCGCTTGAAAGCGGAAGTATCGAAGGATGCGCAGGTGATCCTCGCGGATGCGCTCGCGCGCGTCGCCGATGAAGCGGACATGTCGCGCCGCGAGGTCGTCCAGCCCGCCGAAATAATCGAAGATCTCGCCATTCAGGGGATCGGCATAGAGCGCATTGATCGTGAAATCCCGCCGGGCGGCATCGTCGCGCCAGTCGGTTGCGAAGGCCACTGTCGCGCGGCGGCCGTCGGTGCTGACGTCATGGCGGAGGGTAGTGATCTCTACCGGGCCGGCCGGAAGGGCGGCCGTCACGGTGCCATGATCGATTCCGGTTGGAATAGTGCGGATCCCCGCTGCATCGAGCCGGGCGATCACCTCTTGTGGCGTCAGCGGGGTGGCCAGGTCGATATCCTTGACGTCGAGCCCGAGCAGGGCGTCGCGAACCGCACCGCCGACATATCGCGCGTTGCCTTCGCCCAGTGCAGCGACGAGCGTGGCAAGATCCTTGCGCTGGGTCCAGTCGGCGGGCGGCAGAAGGTCAGTCATTCCACCCCATCCTGCGTGAGATATTGACTATGATACCAGCAGTTACACCCCAAATATCATGCTCTTTCCAAACTATCTGCCAGTACCGGTGCATGGCCCCTTCGAATTCGGTCCATTGCTGGCGCTGGTTCTCCGGGGCAAAAATGAAGTCGAGTGGGGCTTCGAACCACTGCGCGACCTCCAGCGGGTTGGGCTGCAGCGGCAAGTCGGGCGGAACGAGCGCGATGACAGGCGTTATATCGAAGCCCGATCCGGTGCGGTACTGGTCGCTGCTGCCGATCACCCGCACGTCGCGCGCCTCTATGCCCAGTTCCTCATGCGCTTCGCGCAGCGCGGCTTCCGTGGGAGTTTCGCCGGCATCCAGCTTGCCGCCCGGAAAGGCGATCTGGCCGGGATGCGCGCGCATGTTCGAGGGACGGTGGATCAGCAGCAATCCGGGCCGGTCGCGCTCGGTAATAGCGGCCAGTACTGCGGCGGGACGGAAGACATCGATCTGCTGGGCTGGGAGGCGCGTATCCTCGTGGAGTTCCAGGTCGTTTCGCGCATGGCCCCGCGCATGAAGCTCTGACAGGTGCGTGAAGAGACTGTTCACGCGGGCACCAGCGAGAAGATCTCGCCCCTGCTCGCAATCGCCATGCCGCCATTGTTCAGCGCAATTTCTGCAAGTTGGAGATAAGTGCTGCGATTGAGTCTCGCCTCAGCGCCATGCCGCACGGCGAGATAGAGCGCAGGTGTATCAGGTTCGCCCGCGGCGCGGATCGGATGATCCGGACCGGCGATCACGAAGTCGTCGGTATTCAGGCGGAAGGCGAGATCGCCCCCGTCCTGCTTGACGTCGATGGCGATGAAGGCGGCATCCTCCACCTCTATCGACTGCCTTTCATATGGCGTGACCAGCCAGTGCTGGCCATCGCCATCGCGCGTGAGCAACGAGGCGAAGGCGCGAACCATCGCCGGGCGCCTGATTTCCCCGCCATCATGATACCAGCGTCCATCGGCGGCGATGCGCATCCTGCTGTCGCCCGTCGTTTCCGGATGCCACTGATCGACCGGCGGCAAGCGCCGCGCCGCGACGAGATCGGCGATTTCAGGCAGCGAGAGCCCCGCGAGTTCAGGTGGCGGTTCGTAAGGCATCGGCTTCGCGATGCCAGATCAGTTCACCCGCGCCAAGGCCCCAGTATGCCTTCGCCGGGGAGCACGGCCGGATTGTCGCACCGCACGAGCAGTCGATGGCGTTCGAACGGGCCGGGCAAGTCCCAGCCGCGCGTGAACTCATTGGTGAAGCCCCAGAAGCGGCCGTAGTATTCGGGATCGCCGATCATCACTTGTGGAAGCGGAGCCTGGGGATTCAGCGCCGCAAGGCTGGCGGTCATCAGGGCCTGGCCGAAACCGCGCCCCTGCTGGCCGGGAAGTACGGCGACAGGTCCCACCATGATCATCGGGTGCGCGCGTCCGCCGGCATCGGTCAGTGCGACCGGCCAGCACTGGATCGTGCCGGCAAGCAGATGCTCCTCGTCGATCAGGGCGAAGCTGAGGCCCGGCAGCCAGTCCATCCCCTCACGCACCTTGTACGCGGTGCGCGTATGGCGTTCGGGCTCGAAAGCCTGGTCCAGCAGGGTTTCGATCAGCGTAGGATCGACCTGGTCAAGGGGAATGATGTCGGCCATGGGCCGCGCGCGGATAGGGGCGAAGTTCCCGCTTGTCGACTGCTAATGCTCTTGGACCGTTCACGGGCTTACGGCCTGACTTGCGGGGATCAGTTTCAGCAGGCGACCGGCGCCGCTTTCCTTGCCGTCCTCCAGAAGCCAGACCGAACCATCCCCGCGCTCCTCGATCTCGCGGATTCGGTGCTCCATCGGATAGCGGGCGACTTCGCGGGCTTTTTCGCCCTCGATGGCGACGCGGACCAGCGCCGAGGGCTTCATCGCGCCTATCAGTGCCTGTCCGCGCCATGCCGGGAATTGTGCGCCCTTGTAGAATATGTAGTCGCCCGGCGCGATTACCGGGTTCCAGCTTATCGCTGGCGCAGCAAGGTCCGGGCGCGTGAAATGGCGTGGGATCGCCTTGCCGTCATAGTGATCGCCATTCGACACGAGCGGCCACCCATAGTTCCGGCCGGGTTCTACGAGATTGAGCTCGTCTCCTCCGGCGGGGCCATGTTCGAGATCCCATAACCTGCCTTGCTGGTCGAACTTCAGGCCCAGGATGTTGCGATGGCCAAGGCTCCAGACCTGGGCTGCGATCCCGCCTTGTGTGGCGAAGGGGTTGCCGGGGGCGGGGCGTCCGTCGGGCAGCAGGCGGACGATCTTGCCGAGGTTCGAGTTCATGTCCTGCGCGGGCGTGAACTTCTGCCGTTCTCCCGAGGCGATGAAGAGATAGCGTCCGTCGGGCGAGAAGGCGAGGCGGTGGGAATAGTGGCCTCCTCCCGTCACTTTCTGGCTCTGGCGCCAGATTACGGTCAGCCCTTCGAGACGGGGGGCGCCTTCCGTAATCAGCTTCGCACGGCCGACCGCGGCGCCGCGCGTGCCGCCTTCGCCAGCTTCGGCCCAACTCAGATAAATCATGCCCGTGCTGGCGTAGTCCGGGGCGAGGATCACGTCGCCCAGTCCGCCCTGGCTGGCGTAGGCGACGGCAGGAACACCGGCGACCTCACGCACCGTGCCACCTTCTTCCCAGAGCTGCAGCTTGCCCTTCTTCTCCGTAACGAGAGCCAGAGGCGTGCCGGGGATGAAAGCCATTGCCCAGGGTTCGTCGAACCGGGCGATCTCCTGGATTCGAAAATCGGAGGAAGATGAGCCGTTATCCGCAGAGGAGGGGGAGCCGCAGCTTGCCGCGGCAAGGATGAGCGGCGATAGGGCGAGCAGGATGGGACGGACAGGCATGGCCGCTACAACGCATCAATTTGCGCCCGGTGCCAAGGGGCTTTCCGCGCCCATGGTGATCGGTGTGGACGAAGCGGGCCGGGGGCCGCTGGCGGGTCCGGTCGTCGCTGCCGCCGTGCTATTGTGCAAGCCGCGCCCGAGCGGGCTCGACGATTCGAAGAAGCTCAGCCGGGACAGGCGCGCGGCGCTGGAAACCGTCATCAAGCGCCGCTGCCGCTGGGCCGTGGGCGTGGTGGAGGTCGAGGAGATCGACCGGCTCAATATTTTCGGCGCGACCATGCTGGCGATGACGCTGGCGGTGCAGGGTCTGTGCGGGCAGCTTGGCGAAGATCCGTACGAAGTTCTGATCGACGGCAACCTGACGCCCGCCGGACGCTGCGAGGGTTGGCGCTGGACCGCACGGCCGATCGTCGGGGGGGATGCGGTCGAGCCGTGCATCTCCGCGGCTTCGATCATCGCCAAGGAGCATCGCGACCGTCTGATGCGCGAACTGGCCGAAGTACATCCCCATTACGGCTGGGAACGCAATGCCGGTTATGGCACGCCGGAACACCTCGCGGCCTTGCGCAGCCATGGTCCGACCACCCATCATCGCCGCAGCTTCGCACCCGTAGCGCAGCTCGATTTGTTCGCCTGACGCGAAATTTTTTGCGGCGGAGTCGATTTCGCCACACCACCAGATGTCGAGTCCCGACCGCGTGGGAAGACTCAACATGCTGTGTCGGGCGATTCGGTTCGCCCTGAATTGACCTCTTGTTAACCATCCAATGGCAGGTTGAAGCAGGAGTCGTGGCTTGACGCGGACTCTGCGAGGACTCACCCTAAGGCGCAAGCAGGGGGTATGACGAGCAAACATGGTCGGGTTGTTGGCAAAGGAACGAGTGCGCGCGCGCGCCGCTCAGGAAGAAATCCTGCCGCTGGGACAGATACTGTCCGGCGATTGCATCGAGGCGATGCGGTCGCTGCCATCGGCGTCTGTGGACATGGTCTTCGCCGATCCGCCCTATAACCTCCAGCTTGGTGGCGACCTGAATCGCCCGGACGGCAGCCATGTCGATGCCGTGACCAACGACTGGGACAAGTTCGACAGCTTCGCCGCCTATGACGCATTCACCCGCGCCTGGCTGGCCGAGGCGCGCCGCGTGCTGAAACCGAACGGTTCGCTCTGGGTCATCGGCAGCTATCACAACATCTTCCGCGTTGGTGCGATCCTGCAGGATCTGGGCTTCTGGATCCTCAACGACATCGTCTGGCGCAAGGCGAACCCGATGCCCAACTTCAAGGGCACGCGCTTCACCAACGCGCACGAGACCCTGATCTGGGCAGGCATGGGCGAGAAGGCGAAATACACCTTTAACTACCGTGCGATGAAGACGCTGAACGATGAATTGCAGATGCGCTCGGACTGGGTCCTGCCGATCTGCAACGGGCAGGAACGCATCAAGAAGGGCGGTGCGAAGGCGCATCCGACGCAAAAGCCCGAGGCGCTGCTGTATCGAGTAATGCTGGCGACGACGAACAAAGGCGACGTCGTGCTCGATCCCTTCTTCGGCACCGGCACCACCGGCGCGGTGGCCAAGCGCCTGGGCCGCGAGTGGATCGGCTGCGAGCGCGAGGATTTCTATCGCGACGTCGCGGTGGAGCGCATCGAGATGGCGCTACCGCTCGATGAAAGCGCGCTGACGACGATGCAAAGCGGCAAGGCCGCCCCCAAGGTCGCGTTCGGGCAACTGATCGAGACCGGCTGGATCGCGCCGGGAAGCATCCTGACCGACAAGAAACGCCGCCTTTCCGCCACTGTGCGCGCCGACGGCTCGCTGGTTTCGGGCGAGAACAGCGGTTCCATCCATGGACTGGGCGCCAAGCTGCAGGGTGCGCCTTCCTGCAACGGCTGGACGTTCTGGCACGTCGAGCATGAAGGCGAAATCAAGCCGCTCGATTCGGTACGCCAGCTCTATCTTCTGGCGACGGAACCGTGATTCACCGTTAGAAGCGGCGATCATGGAAACGCTCTACATCCGGCCCATTGCGCTTGCCGACAGTCCGCAAGGCGAGGAGGGCGAGGCGATTAGGCTTGCCGGAGGGTTGGCTTATGCCAGCCGCTTCGCGCTGATCGGTCGCGAGGATGGCAAGGTGACGTCGCGCCGCCGCCTGTCCGTGCCCGAGATGGTCGCCGCATTGCCCACCCTGCCCGATCGGGCGCAGGCGCAGTGGCAGGCCCTGATCCGAGAGCATCCGCCGCTGCAATGCGGGCCACGGACGATCCGGCTCGATCAGCCCCAGGTGCTGGGCATCCTCAATGTGACGCCCGACAGTTTTTCCGACGGCGGCCAGTTCTTCGATCTTCCCGAGGTTGCGGGCGCGCATGCGGCGCGGATGCTGGAAGCCGGCGCGGCGATGATCGACGTCGGTGGAGAGTCTACGCGGCCTGGCGCAGCGGCGGTGTGGGAAGGGGACGAGCTGAAGCGCGTGATCCCGCACGTCGAGCGTCTTGCCGCGATGGGGGCTGCGATCAGCATCGATACGCGGCGTCCGGCGGTCATGGAGGCTGCGCTCGCCGCTGGAGCGCATGTCATCAATGATGTTTCGGCATTGCGCCACGATCCGCGAAGCCTTGAACTGGCGGCGCGGGCTGGCGTGCCGGTCGTGCTGATGCATGCCCCCGGCGACGGCGAAGACCTGCATTCGGACGGCCAATATGCCGATGTCGTACTGGACGTGTTCGACTGGCTTGCGGCCCGGCGCGACGCGGCGTTGGCCGCCGGCGTCGCGCGCGAGCATATCGTGCTCGATCCGGGCATCGGTTTCGGCAAGACGCTGGCCGAGAATCTGGCGCTGCTGAACGCGTTGCCGCTGTTCCATGCGCTTGGCCAGCCGCTGATGGTGGGAACCAGCCGCAAGCGCATGATCGGAGCCCTGTCGAACGAGGCGCCCCCGCACGAGCGGCTTGGCGGTTCGATACTGCTCGTGGCGAGAGCCATGGATGCAGGGGTGCAGCTACTGCGGGTGCACGATGTACCCGAAACAGTGCAGGCGGCCCGCGTGTGGCGTGGTCTCCGCGATGCAGCCTTGACGGATTTCGGCCAGATTCCCGTACTTTAGTCCGTTTTCTCAGAACACGTGATACACCTGTCCCTTAGTCTTGCTTCCGGGCTGTCCTGAAAGCTGGCAGGGTTCGCAGCGGCATGGCGCCGTCCATCGGTTCGGCAGGCGGCGCCGTTCGCATAACGACAAGCGGATGGAGGACGGAGTGCCTGAGATTAAGAACTATCGCAATCTGATCGGTGGAGAGCTGCGCGCGCCTTCGTCGGGCAAGTACCTGGATTCGATAAACCCGGCGACCGGCCAGGTGTGGGCCCGCGTTCCCGCCGGCAACAAGGACGATATCGATGCCGCAGTCGCCGCCGCCCGGGCGGCGCAGCCTGCCTGGGCGGCGATGCCGGGGCCGGCGCGCGCGCATATCATGCGCCAGATCGGCCAGATATTCATGAAGCATGGCGAGGAAATCGCCCGCATGGAGACGACCGACAATGGTCGCCTCCTTGGCGAGAACGTCCAGCGCGCCGGCATCGGCATGGCCTATGTGTGGGACAATACCGCCGGCTTGACGCTGGAGGCCTCCATCGGCCGCAGCGCGGTGCTGGAGAACAACATGATGGGCTTCACCCGTCGCGAGCCTTATGGCGTCATTGCCGCTATCGTGCCGTGGAACGCGCCGGTGGCGATGACTTGCGGCAAGGCTTCGCTTGCGCTGGCCGGCGGCAACACGGTCGTCGTCAAGCCGCCGGAACAGGCTTCCGTCGCGGTCCTGCGGTTTGCCGAGCTGCTCGCCGAAGTCGTGCCGCCGGGCGTGATCAACATAGTTTGCGGCGAGGGTCCCGACGCGGGCGAACCACTGGTCAGCCATCCCGGAATTAACAAGATCTCGATGACCGGCTCTTCGGTCACGGGTAAGCGCATCCAGGCGGCGGCCGCGCCCAACCTGACTTCGGCGATCTTCGAGCTGGGAGGCAAGTCGCCTAATATCGTTCTGGAGGACGCCGATCTGGATGCGGCTGCAGAGGGTGTTTCGACCGGCGCCATTTTCACGGGCAACGCCGGCCAAGTCTGCGTCGCAGGCTCGCGTATTCTGGTCCAGCGCAACATCATGGACGACCTGCTGCAGCGCATCCGTGCGATCACCGAAAAGATCGTCGTGGGCGATCCGTTCGACGCCAGGAGCTGCATGGGACCGATCGTGTCGCAGAAGCAGTTCGAGCGCGTCACGGGCTTCATCGAAGCGGGCAAGCGCGATGCGGAGCTGGTGTTCGGCGGACGTTACGGCGATGTGGTCGTGCCTTCCATGCCCGGCGGATACTGGGTCGAGCCTACCCTGTTCCGTACCGAGGACAACTCGCTGTCGATCTGTCAGGAGGAAATCTTTGGTCCGGTGGCGGTCATGATCCCGTTCGACACCGACGACCAGGCGATCGCCATAGCGAACGACGTGAACTTCGGTCTCGCATCAGGCCTCTGGACACGCAACCTGTCGCGCGCTCACCGCTACATCCGAGAGATCCAGGCGGGCAGCGTCTGGGTCAACACCTATCGCCAACCGCGCCTGGAACTGCCTTTCGGCGGGTACAAGCAGAGCGGTTACGGCCACGACGACATCTACGAATATACGCGCGAAAAGTCAGCGATCATCAACCCAATATGATCGCGCCGATCTCCATCCCGAAATGAGACGCTGGCCTTGCGGGGCCGGCGTTTTTTTTGGCGATGGGTGAATTCGGCGAATGGTCCTTTCGTCGAAGCTCATGACATGCTTCGGCAGCCCAAACCTGCTGAACGCGATGCGTTGGAACCTGCCAAAAACTACGTGCCATGCGCTTGACATGTAGGAATGTTCTTCATACGTTCCATTTGTGTCAGGCCCCAGACTGACACACCGCGACGGGTGCGGGAGACGCGAAAGGCCTTCGCTTCTCTTGTCTCCCGTAGTGCGGTCGGCGCCCGCGCGGTCCGGAAAGGCCGCCACGGGATGCGGCGGAGGGACAGGCCGGTGAATGTCACACCGGCATGGACGAAACCTCGGGGTATGCCCCGACGCAAGGCGGCAAGGCAGCGAGCCCGTCCCGCCAGCGCCCCGCACCTCAGGGTCGTGCCGGACAGCCATGCGTGATGCTGCCGGCCGTTCGCATAACAACTCAC
>DASWWL010000150.1:0-9047 GCA_036400975.1 Novosphingobium sp.
GCGGTGATCGGTCCGCCCGACAGGGTCACGGCGAAGGCCATGCCGCGCGATTTGTCGAACCGCGCCGCCACCGCGCTGGTCCATACCGTCGATTGAACAAGCACCACGCCCACCGCGAGGACCACCCAGAGCAGCGACCAGTTCAGCAGCGATGCGGTGGTGGTGCCGAGAAGCGCGAAAGCGCCCGTCTTCACGAAAAGGCCTGTCAGCGCGATACGGCGTGGACCAAAGCGATCGACGATCATGCCGATGATGATGTTAAGGAATACGCCGACGAAGTTCGACAGGCTAAGCCCGATCATCACTTCCGCGCGCTTCCATCCGAACGCCTGCTCCAGATGCGTGACGAAAGGACCAATGCCATAGCTTTGCAAACCGATCGTAGAATATCCGATCATCGCCGCGACCGGCAAAGTCCAGTATGCGCGCCATTCGGCGCCCGCCGTCTTCGCTTCCCCCGCCATCGCCCTCTCCGTTTTTCCCGGCGCTCTCGTGCCATGCTTGGCGGGCGGCTGCCAGACCGCTAGCGAGAATGCAAAGCGATTCCGGGAGATATGACATGAAGACCGATTTCGAGACGATCAGGGTGGAGCAGCACGACGAAGGCGTTATCCAACTCGTCCTCAACCGCCCCGACGCACGCAACGCCTTTTCACACAAGATGATGGCCGAACTGGACGAGGCGCTGGACGAAGCCGAGATCGACGATACCGTCCGCTCGGTGGTGCTGCGCGGCGAAGGCAAGCTGTTTTCCGCCGGACATGACCTCAAGGAACAGATGGGCGGGAAGCAGTTCCACACGCTCACTTATCCGCACGCCAGCCCTTCGGTCCGGCCGCAGCTTCCACGCGCGTGGTACTTCAGGAAGCCGCTGATCGGCGCGCTGCACTCTTACGTCGGACCATATGCCTTCGCGATCGTCGCCTGCTGCGATTTCAACATCGCGGCCACCGGCACCCGGTTTTCATGCGAGGTTTTCAAGGGATCGTACCCCTATATCGACTGGTTGACGCTCTACATGCAGCTGCCGATGCGCGTGATCGAGAAGTTGTGGCTGATGGGCGGCTGGATGGATGCGGCGGAAGCCCTCCAGTTCCAGCTCGTCCAGCGTGTGCTGTCCGAAGAGGAAGTGTTCGACGAGGCGCTGCGCTGGGGCCGCCAGACCGCGCTGATCTCGCCGGAGGGCTTCGCGAAAGGCAAGGACAAGATCCGCCGCTCGGTCGAGCTCATGGGCCTCAATCAACTCACCGCGGTGCTAGCCCCCGAACCGCTGCGCAGCGGCGCACCGATCGACATGGAGGCCTTCCGCAAGGCCCAGGCGGCCTTCGATCCGAGCATCGCCAAGGTTTGAGGCAGGAGGGAAGACTACTCCACATGAATTGGCGTGCCGCTGCTTCGCTCACGCGGCAGGACGTTGGTCCGCAACAGGAAACAAAAGGGCGTCAGCACGATCGAAAGCAGCAAAATCAGCCGGAAGCCGTCGATATAAGCGACCATCTCCGCCTGACGGGCGATCTCGCCCATCATCCCGCCGACGGACTGCACGTCGGCGGGATCGAAATCCGGCACTCGCCAGCCCATCACCGGATTGTCGATCCGCACGTGCTCGACAAGGCGGGACTGCACCTGTGCGGCATCCCGGATCGTCATCGCCTGGATGAGCGACAGCCCCGCCGAGCCTGCCACCGCGCGGGTCAGCGCGAAAAGGGTGGAGCCTTCATTACGCATATGGACCGGCAGCGTCGAGAAGACGACGAGCATAAGCGGCATGAACAGCAAACCCGCTCCACATCCCTGCAGGAAGGTTATCCAGGCGAACGTCTCGGGCTGGGAATCGAGCGAAAGCGTGCTCAGCAGATACATGCTCCAGACGAGCATCAGCATCCCTGCAACGATCGGAATGCGCGCATCCATCCGGTTCATCATGAAGCCCACACCCAGGATCGTGACCATATTGCCGATTGAGCGAGGCAACGAAAGATAGCCGGCCAGCATCACCGGATAGTCCAGCATGTTCTGCATCAGCGTGGTCATGATCGGGATGATGCTGTTGAGCAAGATGCCGATCACGGCACTCAGCAAAGTACCGATCAGGAAATTCCGGTCCAGGAAGATCGCCGGCTTGATGAAAGGGTTCTTCACCGTGAACATGTGAACTGCAGCGAGATAGCCGAAGAACGCGCAAATGCAGAGTTCGATGAGGATTTCGGTCGAGGAGAACCAGTCCAGCATCTGGCCGCGATCCACCATGAGCTGAAACGCGGCCAGGGCCATCGATACTGCGAGGAAACCCGACAGGTCGAACGGATGCTTGCCCTTCTGCGGCCTGTCGCGAACGAACGTGACAAGCCCGACGACCGAGACCACGCCGATCGGCGCGTTAATCAGGAATATCGCATGCCATGACACGGTTTCGGTAAGCCAGCTGCCCAGCGTTGGTCCGATCATCGGTCCGCAGAGCGTACCGATGCTGAAGACTGCGATCGCCGGCCCGTGCTTTTCCGGAGGATTGATGTCCATCAGCAGAACTTGCGTGAGCGGCAGGATCGCTGCACCCGACCAGCCCTGGATAAAGCGGAATACGACCAGCGTTTCGAGATTGGGTGAAAGACCGCAACCCACCGAGCTCAGGGTGAAGAACAGAACCGATGCCGCCATAACCTGCCCCCGTCCGAAACGGTCGGCCAGCCAGCCGCTAAGCGGCGTCGCGATCGCGCCAGCAATCATGTAACTAGTCAATACCCAGGTGATCTGTTCCGGCGATGCGGCAAGGCTGGACTGGATGCGCGGTAGCGCGATCACTGCAATGGTGCTGTCGATCGTCACCATCAGAACCGCCGTCAGGGCGGAAATGGTGATGAGCGCGCGTTTTACAGGATCAGGATAAGTGGCGACATCGGCCACGGACTCACCATTTCATGGCGGTCACGTCCGCCGGCTTTTCTCCGCTGCCCGAAATGAACGGACGGAACAAGGCCCGCGCGCAATACGCGGGCCTTTTATATCGCGACAGGTGCCTCAGAATATCTTGTCAGATACCGGCGCATCCGACCGCTGGAGATTGACCGCAGCGGCGCGATCAGCGGTGTAGATCTTCTCGAACATCGGCTGAAGCGGGGGCGGAACCTGCAACGGGCCGTTGGCTATGTTGTTGACACCGTGCGCGGCGACTTCTTCGGGCGTGAGCACCGGGATGCCCGGCACGTTCTTCGCCCCGCTGGCGCGGCGGCGCGGCGTGTCGGTAGAGCCGACCACCAGCACGTATACATCGACGCCCTTGGGCTTCAGCTCGGCCCACAGTGCCTCGCCCAACTTGTCGGTATAGGCCTTGGCGCCGCTGTAGGCTCCCATGTTGGGGATGCCGGCCGACCCCGCCAGCGAACTGATAAGCATCAGGCCGCCATGGCCACGTTCCACCATCTTGCGCCCGTAATGCTGCAAGATGAAGCTTTGGCCAACACACGAAAGGTTGATGGCGGCCAGCAGTTCTTCCTCGCTCTGTTCGAGGAACGGCTTGAAGTTGGCGGCGGCGGCATTGAAGATCACGAGCCCTACTTCGATGTCGTCGGTGACTTTGCGCATCTCTTCAACTATGCCCGGCTTGGCCAGTTCGGCCTGAAGAGTGCGTACCTCGACGCCATATTCCTCGCGGATTTCCCTGGATGACGTTTCCAGCAGGTCGGCGCGCCGCGCGACCATCACCACGTTGATGCCAGCCTGAGCACATTCACGGACGAAGGCCAGGCCCAGCCCTTCGGAGGCACCGGCCACGACAGCCCAAGGGCCGTACTTGTTCTTGTCGAGCATAACGCGAATCCTCTTTTCCATGCATTCCGGCCTTTGCCGGTCAACCGTGGTTTTCGATCCGCGCAAAGGGGCTCGTCAACCCCGACGCGTCGCTTCGGTGGCTTCATCGCCCCGGCGCGGCATGCCCATTGCCTCTTGATCGCATGACCCGATTGGGTCGATGACTGCATCAGGCAAGCGGCAACATGAGGCCGTCGGGAGAGATGAAACACACCGCCAGCGCGACCGTCGAGGTCGAAGCCGAGATTCGAGCGCCTCAAGCGCGCGTCCAGCTTCTGCATTACCGTTTCTTCCAGCCGCCCAGAGGCAATCTGACGCCAGAAGGTTACCGGCTCGACTTCTGCCTGACCGGACGCCATCGCAGCACCCGGGCTTCCTATATCGATACCTGGGGTGGCCGCCGTTTCGAACGCGTCGGCGATCTTTTTCTCGCGCATCGCGATGACGGGATGGTGGTGGCCAGCGACGAAACCAGCCCGCTTACGTCGATCGTCTGCGAAATCCGGCGCGAGGCTCTGCTGGAAATGCTCGATGAAATCCCGGACCTTACCGACCGGCACTGGCTCGCCGGCCTCGATATCCGCGATGCCCGAATGCGGGGACTGATGCTCCAGCTTGCAGAGGAAGCGCGCAACCCCGGCTTCGCCAGCCACCTGCTGGTCGATCTGATCGCGCAACAGCTCGCCATAGAATTACACCGCTATGGCGCCGAGTTCGCCAAACGCCAGATCAGCGGGGGGCTTGCCGGCTGGCAACTGCGCGCTATCGAGGAACGGCTCGACGAACTTGGCGCCCCTCCTTCGCTGCAGGAGCTGGCGATGCTGTGCAAGCTTTCCACCCGCCAGCTTACCCGCGCTTTTCGCGCCAGCCGCGGCAGCTCCGTGGGCGCCTATGTCGCGCTCAGCCAGATCGAGCATGCCAAACGCCTGCTCGGCATCGGCATGAGCCTGACCGCCATCGCCGAAAAGCTGGGGTTCTCTTCCGCCTCCAACTTCTGTTCCGCTTTTCGACGCGCAAACGGAGTGACGCCGGGGCAATTCCGCGATTCCCTATTGCGCTAGGGTCGATTCCAGCCAGCGAGCCGGCAGCACCATCGTTCCACGGGATACAAATCCCAGGCCATCACTTTCACGGTCGCGCCATTTTGATGGACTATGGCCAGATAGAAATAATTTGACCAGTTTACAGAACATTGAGAACAACGGTCTCGCTTATCTCCATTTTGCGCAGGGGTGGCCGTATCACGATAAAATGGCCATCATGTTATATGACGCGAAGGAACAGGAATGAAACCGGCAAGGCAAAACTATCGCCAGGTACAAGCGGAAGCCAAATCCCGGTTCGGCAAATTCCAGCATATGCGCTTCGAAATGCCCATCGCCCCAGATCATATCAACCGCTGGCAATGCTATCGCGTGGACCTGAGCGTCACGCCACGCCCTTTAAGCGCACGGGTGCGCTATTGCGATTACTGGGAACCGCATCGCTTCGAACGAATGGGCGAGCTTTACATCGCCCCACCCAATACCAGCCTTCACTTCAAGGCGATGGAACCGCTAATCCATGAAGCGCTGGTATGCGAGCTGAACCCCGATAGTGTGCATGGCTGCCTGGGCGGCCCGATCGAATGGACGCAGGCGCGTCTGGAGGCAAGTCTCGACATCCCCAACGGTACAATGCGCCAGCTTTTGCGCAGACTGGGACAGGAGGCTCATCGCCCAGGTCCAGGCCATGCATATATGGTCGAATTCCTGATGGGCCAGCTTGCTATCGAATTCAGTCGTCACATAACCAATATAGAGAACCCAGGGCCGGCGCCGGGCGGATTGTCCCCATGGCGCCTCCAACTGATCGACGACCGGTTGCGTGAGCTGCGCGCTCCACCCTCACTGGAAGCCCTGGCTTCGCTATGCGGCATGTCCGTACGCCAGCTCACGCGCAGCTTTCGCGCCAGCCGTGGCTGCACGATCGGCGAATATATAGCGCAAAGCCGCGTAGATCGGGCCAAGTTCCTGCTGGGCCGGGGCGAAAGTTCGGGATCCACCTCCCGATTGCTGGGCTTTGCCTCACAGGCCAGCTTCACGACCACCTTCCGCCGCGCGACCGGCATCACACCGCGCCAATTCCAGCAGCACCTGCACCGCATCCGCACGGCCAAGTAAGCGTCACCTGCCTTCCTCTCCCCACTCTGGAGGCATGCCGCCGCAGGTTGCGAACGTCCGGCCCGATCCGCCTTTCCATCTGCGGCGCACTGTCACATCCGTCATCCGGGCGACAGGAAATCAGGACGGAACCGATGACTCTTTTGACCCAGCCCCCGCCCACCGCTGGTCTTGCCAGCACGATTTACCCCCGCGCACTAGGCATGATCCTACAGCTCTCTCGCGCCAGCACCATCGCGCTCGCCCGGTTGCAACTCGCCATCCGCAGCAACGACCGCCGGCAAGCGCTCGCGGCCATGGACCGCATTCACGCCCTCGACACCGAGATGGAGCGCCTGCTCTCGCATTTGCCGGCGCCCGGCGGCGACGATCCGGAATGGCAGGCGATGATGCGGCACCTGGGCGATCAGAAGCTGGCGCTGGATTTCGAAAAGCTCGCGCTGGCGAGCGGCGTCAGCGGTCCGGACATGATCACGCGCACGGACGCGTCTTCGTTTTCCGAAGATACGAAACCCCAGGCAGCCAATGATACCGATGACGACGCCGGGCGGGGAACGACCAGCGTAATCCATCTGGAGCCAGTCGAGTGGACCGCGCCATCGCCCCGCTTCATCGGGCTGGCATTGACGCTGCTGGTCATGGCCGCGGTGATATGGGGCGTGACGATCCTGGGCGCGATCTAGGATTGGTTTCGTCCGGCCTGAAACGACCCCTGCTCCTCTCCCGCGTTAAGGAACATTGCGCTTTCTCAATTGGGCTCTTGAGACATCTCATGGCACCATAGCCAACTGAAAATGGAGAGGATTCAGAGAGGGAAGGAAAATGAAAAGATCGATCGGCCTGGCTGATCGTCATTCGGTGCCGATATACCGCACGAATGGCCCCGCCCATACCCAGCCCTGCACCACTTGCCCGCTAGAAGCAGCGGATGAGAGCTTCGATTACGCCGCATGGGTCGCCATAATCGAACAACAGCGATCGATCATCGCCAACGCGGCTGGGGTCCACCCTTCGAAGGTACGTATCCAGGTCGGACACTGAATCCGCCCACCTGCGACCGCTATTGAAATCGCGGCAGGGTCACACTGATGCGCAGCCCCGGAGTGGCATTTTCGACCACAATAGCTCCTCCATGCGCCCGCGCCGCAGCGACGACAAGCGAGAGGCCCAAGCCGTTGCCCGGCGTTGTCCGGCTGGCTTCCGCCCGATAGAAGCGCTGCAGCAGCTTCTCAAGATCGGCCTCTGGAACGCCAAAGCCACTATCCTCGACGATCAGCCGGGCTTCGTCCTCGGCCTTTTCCAGCAAGAGCCGGGCTACGGTGCCGACCGGCGTATGAATCCGGGCATTGTCCAGCAGGTTCGACACCAACTGGGCCAGAACCTCGCGATTGCCCATCACGACGACATCCGGCTCGATCGTCCAGTGCAGCGTCTTGCCATCGTCCGCCAGCGCCAGTTCGAAGCTTTCGGCCAGTTCCTCCAGCAGCGCGCTGAGATCAATGCGGACAAAACTGCCTTCCAGACCACCCCCTTCGACTTCCGAAATCCGCAGGATCGCGGTGAACAGCGACAACAGCTCGTCACCTAGTTCGAAGACCCGCTGTTCGGCACCTTCCACCTTACCGAGCCGGTCGGTCTGCCAGAGAAGGCGCATCAGAGGCTTGCGCAGATCGTGAGCGATGTCGCTCGATACCTGGCGCAGATTCTCCATCAGGGCTTCCACACGGTCGAGCATGATGTTGATCGTCTGGCCGGCGGCGTCGAATTCATCCTGCCGTTTTCCGACAGGCACGCGGAATTTCAGGTCGCCGGTAATGATGGCGTCGGCAGTGGCGGTGATGGGTATCAGACGACGGCGCAAGTACCAGCCGAGTATCACCGCGCCGAGTGCGCTGATCAGCAGCAAAGCCATGAACGCCCCGAGGAAAAGCTTCAGGATCAGCGCCGTCACCCGATCAATCGTGGCCGAATCCTCCGCCACCACCAGACGCCCGCCATGCGCGAGGTCGACCGATCCAGCCCGCATGACGCGATTGGTGCCATCCGGTTCCCGAACGACCAGATCTCCGAAGCCCTGCTTGAACGGAGATGAGGCGATCGTACCCGCGACCATGCGGCCCTGACGGTCGAAGAACGCATATCTGAAACGTACCGTCGACCGCTCCCCCTCGCGCCAGGCGAGTTCGCGCATCAGCTCTCGAGCATCGGGTTCGCGCGCCAGACGCTCCAGTTCGGCGGCGATCTCCTGATCGCGCTGCTTGCGGAACTCCGCATCGGCCGCCCAGTAGACCACCCCGCCGAGCAGGAGGATCATCCAGGCCAGCACCGCAGCGCAGGTAATGCCGATACGATAGGCGGCGCTGGTGCGGACCTCAGGCTTCATACCGGATGCGATAACCCACGCCGCGCACGGTTTCGATCAGATCGTCAGGAAAACCTTCGCGCAGTTTGGCGCGCATGCGGCTGAGATGGCTTTCGACGATATTGGTCTGCGGGTCGAAATGGAAACCCCACACCTGCTCCAGGAACATCCCCCGCGTCACCGAGCGTCCGGCGTTCCGCATGAGCAGTTCCAGCAGCGCAAATTCGCGCGGCTGCAGACTGACTGGCCGCCCCGCGCGAGTGACCTTGCGCTGAAGCAGATCCAGCACGACATCACCCACCTCCAGGCGAGTCGCCCCCCCATTGATCGGCGCCCGGCGACTGAGCGCGTTCATCCGGGCGATCAGTTCGGACAGCGCGAAAGGTTTCACCAGGTAATCGTCCGCACCGGCATCGAGACCATCGACCCGATCACCGATGCCGCCCCGCGCGGTAAGCACCAGGATCGGCGTGCCGATCCCGGCCTCCCGAAGCGCGCGCAACACGACAAGGCCCTCACGCTGGGGCATCATGCGGTCAAGCACGATCACGTCGAACCGCTCTGTGGTGCCGAAGCCCAGGGCTTCCTCGCCGTCGCGCGCGCGCACGACGGAATGACCGCACTCGCCTAGCCCCCGTTCTATGTGAGCAGCGGTTTCGTCATCATCTTCGGCAAGCAGGACACGCATTTCTAGCCCCCCTCATTCCTCTGCCCCG
>DASWWL010000151.1:0-25331 GCA_036400975.1 Novosphingobium sp.
GCGAAGCGCCTGAAATCAATATGCCCCCTTCGCGCAAAGGCGATCACCGCCCCCGCCGTGCCGAACGTGCTCTGTAGCTTGTTGGTCGCGAGCGCCTGGACGGGCGGCACTCCGGCCGCGAGCAGCGCGGGGATCGTGATCAGCCCGCCGCCGCCCGCCACGGCGTCGATCATCCCGGCGATGAAGGCCGCCGCCATCAGCAAGGAGATCAGGTCAAGGCCAGGTTCCATCGGGATGCCCTACCAACACCACGCTGGGCTTCAAGGAAACCTGACTCCGATTAAGGCGAGCGCATTCCCGTTCACGATGCGGGTGCTCCCCCGAATAGGCCGGATGTTCAGAAAACGGCGGTTTGATGCGGCACGTGCCGAGCGCGCCCGATCGGTTCCTGCGACCACCCGGATTTACCGGGATGTGAGATGGCCCAGCCTGCGGCGGCCGACGAGGCCCGGCATCGTAGGAAGAGAAGTATCGCCAACGCCTTGGTGTGATGTTAAGATCGCGGCATGCAGGTTCCACCGACTTTTCTGCGGCTTCAGGCGCACGGCGGCAACCTGATGACGCGCCTGCGCCCGTCGGGGCGGCGCCACCGCAATGCGGCGGAGCGGCCCCG
Organism: Novosphingobium sp.; assembly: GCA_036400975.1. Lineage (GTDB taxonomy): Bacteria > Pseudomonadota > Alphaproteobacteria > Sphingomonadales > Sphingomonadaceae > Novosphingobium. Next base: position 614 of record DASWWL010000151.1, read on the forward strand.
GGGCTAGAGAGCTGGGCCGCGCACGCGCGGATCCTTCTCCCATCGAGCACAGCGTTGCGCTTGCGCTCCTGGAACTGTCGCACGCGTCGCGACACGAGGTCAAAATGATCGTGAACCGGCAAGGTGAAAACGTCAGCGATGCGTCAGCCGTTCATCGCGTCGAAGTTGGGCATTCGATGATCCGCAAGCTCGCCGGCTCTCCGGAGAGTGCAGCAATGATCGACGGTGATCGGCTTCGGGTGGATGCGGGCCACGTTTGACATGTCAAGGATTTGGGTGACGCGAACCGCTCCCTTCAACCGACTTACAGTTCAGCATCTCAAAAGTGCCGGGATCGATTCACTCATCGAACCCGTGCTTCGAGTGCTGCCGCTTCAAACGCCGACAGCCATCGCCGTTCCCGATGCGCTGGTGTTCACCAGCCTGAACGGCGTTCGCCTCCATCGCTTCCGGCCCTCCCTGTCGAGATTGCCGGTATTCGCCGTCGGCGACCACAGCGCTCGCTTCGCGCGCTTGCGCGGATATCGAAGCGTTACCTCTGCCTCGGGCGATGTTCATGATTTGCGCAGGCTAATATGCTCTCGAATTGCCAAGGGCGCCGACATTCTCCACTTGGGCGCGGTGCATCCGGCGGGTGACCTTGCCGCCCTGCTACGATCGGATGGCTACAGGGCCCGCCGAATCTGTGTCTACGACATTGCGGAAGCGAGCCTCGCGGCCCTCGACCGGGTCGCTTCCGCATTGCCTGACGTCGGGACCATTCTCGTCCATTCGCCTCGGGCCGGCAGGCACGTCGCTGCCTGGCTCCGACGAAATGCGCTCGATTGGTCGGGTCATGTATGCTGTATCTCGGTGGTAGCCGCGGGGGCGTTCCAGAATCTCGCGAACATAAGGACGGTCGTGGCCGAACGCCCGGATGAAGCAGCCTTGATGGCCGCCGCTTTCGCATTGCACGGGTCGGGCCGTCACTCCGAACGGCAGCAAGCCAAAGGCTTGTGCGGGCAGACCGAAAGATAGTGTTGATTCAACCTTTGGACGTTGTTGCGGCGCGACCGCTAAAGCGTTGCGAGCAGAAAGATAGCCAGGAACAAGGCGACGACTGCAGCTTGACCCCAGCAGCCAAGTTGAGCCGGGGCGTCGCTGTCGGTACGTCCTGACTGTCTCATTCCTGCCTCCTGGGATCATCCGCCATTGACGACTGAGCAGAGACGCTGCGCTCGTGCAGCAGCGAAACCATGGTCAACATTGTCCGCCGAGCCGTTGCATCCGCGCCGAGCCGCGGGTCGCACCATAGATCGGCGTAGAGCGCTGCCCAATCTGACAGAGCATCCGCTACGTTCTCGTGCCTGCAAAATACACCTTGTTCTATTCGTTTCGTCGCAATCTCGGCCTGTTCAAGCGGCAGCTGATCAACCCGGTTCATTTTCCAGATCGATCGCCGCTGAGCTTCGACCTCCAAGGAGGAGGAAGGAGTCTCAAGATACGTGCCGAGAAGGCGTGCGATATCGCCCCGCATGGCTCGCGAGCCGGCCAGGCGCAGACCTACGGCCACGAACTGATCCTCGGCGAGCGGAGACCGTTCAAGGCGCTGAATGTGGTTCAATCCGTCGGACCCTAGCTGGCGCAATCGCGCCGCGGAGGCTGGTGCCGACAGGATCTCTGTGGCGCGTTCCGCCGCAGTTTGGATTAACGCTTCCGTCAAGGAACATTGGTCCGTTGGAAGGCTGGTCAATTAGCGTCTCCTTCGCTGATTTGCACGCTCATGCCGCGCTTGGAGGGTCGGGAGGAGCTGGCCGGCTGCCGGCATTCCCCTTTTTGTGGCGCCGCTGTGCTGGAGCGGCGAAGGGAAGCACCGATCCTCGCTTCTCATCCTTTTTTGACGTATCTGCCCCCTCTGATGGGGAGGGGCGCTGATCGTTATCGTCCATGGTCGAACTCCTGCTGGATTTGGTCCCCTGGCTGCTTGTCGGGCTGGCGATTTCCCGCCCTCGACATCGTCGAGATCGGCCGCGGTCGATCCGCGAGCCGACACCGATGGATCAGGCTTCCTGTGGCCTGTATTTCTGCAAGGCGGTCGGTGTGGTCCTCGTGGCAACAAGCTGAGCGCTCCGGGCGCGCAGAACGGTAGCCATCGCGAGCATGATCCTCCTTGTGGGCGTGCCCGCACCGATCCGGGGATCGCTCCAGAGATCGTCGTAGAGGGAGGCATAATCCCAAAGCATTTCGGGGAGTTCATCCGAAGGCACAGTGAAGCGCCGCTCGAGAATATCGACATAATCGCCGGCGAGCTCCATCGGCAGGCCCTTGTTTCTCACCTCGCTCTGGATCGCGCGCCGCTGTGCCTCGACAGCAACACCCGGAGGCGGTGCGCGGAAACGATTGAGAAGGTTGCGCTTGATCCCTCCTGAGAGACACAAGTCGCGCGCAAGCCTAAGAGCCGCAGCAGTCAGCTGCTTGTCCAGAAGCGGCGATATCTGCAGATCCGATATTTTTCGTTCGAGAATCTGGTCCTCGACGGCTGGATCGCCAAGTAGTTCTTCAGCTTGATTGCAAGAGGCTTCCAGCAGGATCTCGAGCAGATTTGAGTTGCTCGTCATTTGTGATTCCTTTGTTGAGTATTGAGCCGATCCCGTCTGTTTGTTCTTGACGTGGGTTCGTTATGTCTGTGTAGAAAACGAGGGCTGCCGCCGTGGAAGCGAATGTGAACGCGCAGAGCGCCCAAGGCATCCACGGACGCCTGGTCAGAGCGAATACAAAGCTGTAGATCGCGAAGACCACGAGAACGAATATTATGTTCATGATCTATCCACGGGCGACACTTCCTGTTTATGAATCATGCCAAAATATAGTTCCTAACTCGCTTTCAAAGCTGGGATAAACTATAGATGTTGGTTTGACTTCATGGAACCGCAATCAAGATCGCCACAACGATGATAAGTATCATCCCGAGCCCTGTCGCTAAGAATATTTCTCCGGTCGAGAGCTTGTCGAGATGTCTGTCACGAAATTGGCGGTAGCTATCCTGGATGTCGGGATTGCTAGCCACGGTGGCGACTTCCATCGCCGTGGCTTCGCGCTTGAACCAGTGGATCAGATCGATGACTTTGTCGGACGTTAGTTCCGGGTACTCCGCAAGCTTCGCTTCTACCTCCAACCGTCGTTGGACGCTCTTAATGGGATCTGGTCGTTTCTTACGCATTTCGTCGTTCTTTGCAGAAATGGTCGCCATGCACGCCGGCCGAGTGCTCGGCTGATATGCTAAGGGCGAGGAGGAAGATCGTGGCGGTGGATACCGGCCTACGTGGTCATCGAGCCAAAGCGTTCGTCCCGCGGGGCGCCTAGGCTGCTAACAGTTCGGTTTTGGCGCGAGACCGACCGACTGCGTGTTCCGGCAACCGCGTGCTGCTCGAGAGCGCACCCGCAGAAAAGCTCCTGGTCATTCGAATGACGGAATCCAGGATCAAGATCGAGCAAGCGAAATCCGCCGGAAACGCGGACCGCAACGCCAGGAGCCGTTCTACCGGACTCCACGACCAAGTGAATCGACACGGATAACCTCCATTTCACGCCACACTGCACAGGCCTTGAAAGGCGAGCGCCGCTAGCGTGCTAGGGTCAGCACTTATGCGCCATCACGGCGCCGATCGAAAAATGGGAACTCCCTAGGGGGAGGCTTGTCTACCGCCCACCACCTAGGGGGCGCAGGCGTGCGGTGCTGCTGCCTGGATGGACTTCAGAATGTTCGTTTTCAGCCATCATAACAAGCCCAAGATAGGCGTACAGGGCTAAAATGTCAAACATGCTAGAAGGAACGCTACGGGAAGAGGGAGCGCCTTAGTTTCCTCAGCGATAGCGCCGAGAAAAGTGCGTCTCCCAAACATCGTAGTATTTATCTTGTGCATCACAGATATTATAACATGAATATGGACCTCATATAGCCTGTGCTTCGATTTGTGCGGATATTGCGATCTAGGACTAATGTACATCTGTGATTGGTTCCGCCATTTAGCGGAGTGGCGGCCTCTTTAAGATTCGCGCCGGCGTGCGCCAGCGACGGGCTGCCCAAAGCTGTCGGAATGCACTCCACCAACGGTTAGTGGACATACTCACTCGATTGTCTCGATCGGAGCTCATTCGAGCTCCGGCGCAGTGATATCGGACCAATAGGTGACATCTTCCAGGATGCGCATGCTTTCGGGATCTTCCCAGCCCTGGCGGTCGCTGTCCCAGCGTCCGATCGCCGGAACGTCAATTTCCCAAAGCAGCAGGCGGCGGCCATCTTTCCGGTCTTCCGGTAATGTAGCGATCGGCTCCCACGGGATATGCTTGGCTGTGATCATGTCAGACAACTCGCTCGATTCAACTTTTCCGCCAATAGCCTACCCGGGTGCGGCCGAGGGAGCCGAATGCGGAGTGAGCAAAAGGTCAAGCCACGAACTACGGTTCATCACTAGCGCGCCGTGGCGCGACGAGTTCGTATTTGAGCCTTCCCTCGCCTAGCTCTCGTCGTGCCTCGCCCTGAAAGCTCGCAGGGACGAATTGCATCAACAGCGTCGTGCCGAAACCCACACGATCGGATTTGTCGGGCGGCGGCCCGCCGGTCTCATGCCATGTGAACCGAAATTCCTCGGCCGCCCTCTCGACCCATTCGAGCTGAACCTCGCCGCCGTCCGACAAGGCTCCGTATTTGATGGAATTGGTGAGAAGCTCGTTCAATGCCAGCGACAATGCGAGGCTCTCCTTCGCCTTCAACTGGCAGGTCGGACCTATAGCCCGAATCTGGTCTTTGAAACCAGCATGCGGCGCCAGCGCGGATGCAACCAGGTCCGGAACATTCGCCTCGACCTTCGCATCAGCCATGAGAAGTTCCTGAGCCTGACCCAGTGCGATCAGCCGTCCGGTCACTTCCTCGCGTCCCGCTTCCAGGCTCGAAGCGTCTCGCAAAGACATATTCGCAATGGCCGTTGCCATCGTCAGGAGGTTGCGCATCCGGTGCGCCAACTCGCCATTGATCATGGCGAGCTTGCGTTGCGCGAGAATCGTTTCAGTCGTCTCGACGACGGTGTCCATCATCCCGGCCACTTCACCTCGCTCATCGCGGATCGGGCTGTAGCAGAAGGTGAAAAAGGCTTCTTCTGGATAGCCATGGCGGTTTATCGTCAGCGGGAAATTTTCAATAAAGGTTGGTTCGCCCGCAAAGGCGCGATCGACAATTGGTTCGAGAGCCGGCCAGGCCTCTGCCCACACCTTGTCGAACGGCCGGCCGATCGCGTCAGGCTTGTCGCCAAGGATCGACTCGAACGCATCGTTGTGAAAGGTGATGTAAGTCGGACCCCAGGCAATGGCTTTGGGAAAGCTTGAAGACAGCATCAAGCCGAGCACTGTCTTGAGCACCTGCGGCCAGCCGTTGATCGGGCCGAGCGGCGTCGCGGCCCAGTCAAAGCCGTATATTGCGTCCGCAGCTCGCCCGCCGCCCGCCAGAAAAAAGGCGCCTTCCATCAAGCTCGATCCTAGATCGGTTCGACCTTACGCCAATAGCCGGCACACGCAATGCACGGTGGCCACCTGGCATTGGCGCCCGTTTGATCATCGCTCCGATCGCCCCAGGCATTTCATCCGCACCCCGTATTTTGAAGGAGCCGCCACGAAAATCTCCGACATCGCGTGATAGTCGGCGTTTGCGGTGGCCGGAGCGGGCGCTGCCGCCGTGCCCGTGCTGGCAGGCAGAGGCAGAGCGCCGAGGCCCAGAAACTGCGGACGGATACCGCCAGCCAAACAGCTCCCGCATGGGTCCTCCCGCTCGCGGGGCTTTGCATTTATATCGTACCACGATATAGATTCAAGTCGCGCTCCGCTTGAGGAAGCGGTCGGCACAGACTGGGAGCGGCGGATGTGACAGGGAGGGGTGTAATTTCGTGTTGGACGCAATGATGTTGCTGCTGGTGGAAGACGAGCCCCTTATCCTGCTGGGGATCCAAGAGGCGCTCGAAGCGGGGGGATACACCGTCGTAGCGGTGACGAGCGGAGCGGATGCCATTTCCGTTCTGGAGAGCCGGCATCCCGAGATAGCCGGCATAATCACAGATGTAAGGCTCGGTGCAGGCCCTGACGGATGGGAGGTATCGCGTCACGCCCGCGAGCTGCGGCCAGATATGCCCGTGGTATACGCGACGGGCGACAGCGCCCCGGATTGGCCCGTGTACGGCGTTCCGCAGAGTATTTTAGTCGCTAAGCCGTACGCGCCAGCGGATATGCTGACCGCGATTTCTTCAGTGCTGATGCGAACGGCGGGTTAGGTCTTTTTCCCACTGGGCTCTTGCCCGCACTGACGAAACGATCGAGCGTGCGACACCGTGGTGGAACGCATCAGCTCCGACCGGGTTGAATGAACTAGGTTCCCGAGGGGAAAGGGTTGGCGGCCTGCAGGGTTGCGGCGGGCGATCGCGCTCCTACAGTAGCACATTCGAACAGCGTCCCATCAAACAAGGAGAATTGGCATCGCTTCCGGGGCCGCCCAACTTTTGTGGGCAATCCTTCTCCTTCCGTTCGCCGGCAGCCTCGCCGCCGCCCTACTACCGACGACCTCGCGCAATGCGGCCGCTTTGCTGGCGGGGGCCATCGCATTACTGTGCGTCGGCAGCCTTGCGATGCTCTATCCGGCGGTAGCCGGTGGAGACGCAATACGCAGCGAGCTGGAATGGATGCCGGCGTTCGGCCTCGACCTCCTGATCCGGCTCGACGGGCTGACCTGGGTCTTCGCGTTTCTCGTGCTTGCGATCGGTTTTCTGGTCGTCCTCTATGCGCGCTATTACATGGCCACCGAGGATCCTGTCCCACGCTTTTTCTCTTTTCTGCTCGCATTCATGGGCTCGATGCTGGGTCTGGTCTTGTCTGGCAATCTGATCCAGCTCGTGTTCTTCTGGGAATTGACCAGTCTGTTCTCGTTTCTGCTCATCGGTTACTGGCATCACAACGAGAGCGCACGCAGCGGGGCGCGGATCGCGCTGCTCGTCACGGCGGCCGGCGGGATGTGCCTGCTGGTCGGCGTGCTCCTGATCGGCAGGATCGTCGGAAGCTATGATCTCGATGCGGTTCTTGCCGCGGCGGACCGCATCAAGGGAAGCGCGCTGTACCTTCCTGCACTGATCTTCATTCTGATCGGCGCCTTCACCAAGAGCGCCCAGTTCCCGTTCCACTTCTGGTTGCCGCACGCCATGGGCGCGCCCACGCCGGTTTCGGCGTACCTGCACTCGGCGACGATGGTGAAAGCGGGCATTTTCGTCCTCATCCGTCTTTGGCCGGTTCTCGCCGGCACCGACGCCTGGTATCTGATCGTCACTACGACCGGCCTCGCCACGCTGCTCGTCGGCGCGTGGGCCGCGATCTTTCAGCAGGATCTCAAAGGCCTGCTGGCCTACTCGACAATCAGTCACCTCGGCCTGATCACGCTGCTGCTCGGCCTCGGCAGTCCGCTGGCGGCCGTCGCGGCTATCTTCCACACGCTCAATCATGCGACGTTCAAGGCATCGCTGTTCATGGCGGTGGGCATCGTCGATCATGAAACCGGCACGCGGGACCTCAGGCGGCTGAGCGGGCTCTATCGCTTCATGCCGTTCACCGCGACGCTCGCTATGGTGGCGGCGGCGGCCATGGCTGGCGTGCCCTTGCTGAACGGATTTCTGTCTAAGGAGATGTTCCTGGCAGAAGCGCTGGAAAATCATCGCGGCACGATCATCGACGAGGCCCTGCCGTTCATCGCGACCACGGCACTGGCGCTGAGCGTCCTGTACTCGGTCCGCTTCATCCACCAGGGCTTCTTCGGTCCGGCGCCAACAGGTCTGCCGCGCGAACCTCACGAAGCGCCATTTTGGATGCGCCTTCCGGTCGAGGTCCTGGTGCTGGCGTGCCTTGTCGTGGGGATAATGCCCTCAGTCACGATTGGTCCGTTTCTCCATATGGCCGTGGAATCGGTTCTGGGAGACGCGACGCCCCGCTACAGCCTTGCCATCTGGCATGGATTCACTCGGCCGCTGGCCCTCAGCGTCGCGGCTTTGATCTTCGGGGGGGTGGGCTACGCGATCTTTCGCGACCGCTTGAACGCCTTTACCGCAGTTCCCTTGATGGGGCGGCTGAAGGGACGTCGGAGCTTTGAGGTCGTCCTGGCGCTGATCGTATCCGGTGCCCGAAGGCTGCTTGCGTTGACAGGGACCGGCAAGCTCCAGCCGCAACTCAGATTGTTGGTGATCATCGCCTGCCTTGCCGGTCTTCTGCCGTTCCTGCGGTACGGATACGAGCCTGGCGATCGGCCCGGCGTGCTGGTGGACCCAGGCTTTGCATTGATCTGGCTTGTCGGCTGCCTTTGCGCGATCGGAGCCGCGTGGCAGGCCAAATTCCACCGCTATGCCGCGCTGATTTTGATGGCCGGCGCTGGCCTCGCGAGCTGCGTCAGCTTCGTCTGGCTCTCGGCGCCGGACCTGGCCCTCACCCAGCTGCTTGTCGAGGGCGTGACGACGGTGCTCCTGCTCCTGGGCCTCAGATGGTTGCCGCAGAGGCACCCGGAGATGCTGCCCCGCACGCGCCGCTTGTCTCCCTATCGGCTGCGAAGGGGCTTCGACCTGGGCATCGCGATTGCTGCCGGCGCGGGCATCGCTCTCCTTTCCTACGCGGTCATGACCCGGCCGCTGCCGAACAGCATAGCTGGCTTCTTCCTCGAGAACGCCTATCCCGGCGGAGGGGGCAAGAACGTCGTCAACGTCATCCTCGTCGATTTCCGCGCATTCGACACGCTGGGCGAGATCACTGTGCTGGCGACCGTCGGACTGACCGTGTTCTCACTTCTGCGGCGCTTCCGCCCGGCGGTGGAAAGCGTCCGCGCTCCCGAGCAGCAGCGGGTTCAGAACGCGTTCGACGATCGCTCGGAGGGGCGAGAGGTTGGCGACACCCGCGCCGACTATCTCGCCATTCCCCGGATTATCATGCAGTGGCTGTCTCCGGTAATCCTCGTCTTTGCCGTCTATCTGCTGGTCCGCGGGCACGACTTGCCGGGCGGCGGCTTTGCCGCCGGCGTGACGATGACCCTCGCGCTGCTCCTGCAATACATGGCCTTCGGTACCCGCGGCGTGGAAGCGCGGTTGCGGGTGCGGCCAATGAGTTGGGTAGGCTTGGGCCTCCTGATCGCGGTGGCGACGGGCGCTGGCGCCTGGCTGTTTGGCTATCCTTTCCTCACATCCGCGTTCGGCTATGCCGACATTCTGGTCATCGGAAAGGTCCCTCTTGCTAGCGCGCTGCTGTTCGACGTGGGCGTTTTTCTCGTGGTTATCGGGGCCACCGCGTTGATTCTGACGGTGCTGGCGCACCAGTCGATCCGCACGCCGCTGACCAGACCCCGCAGCGATGCCGAACCCGAGGCCGGAGAGCTCTGATGGAAGCTGTTCTTGCCATAGCCATCGGCGTGCTCACCGCTTCGGGCGTGTGGCTCATTCTGCGGCCGCGAACATTCCAGGTGATCATCGGCCTTTCACTCGTTTCCTACGCGGTCAACCTGTTCATCTATGCGATGGGCCGCCTGCGGGTCGATGCGCCGGCTCTCACGGGGGCGGAACAGGCCGGGGCGGCCAGCCTGTCGGATCCCGTTCCCCAGGCGCTGGTGCTGACGGCTATCGTGATCTCCTTCGCGATGACGGCGCTGATGCTCGTGGTGCTGCTTGCCGCGCGTGGTCTTACGGGCACGGACCATGTCGACGGGGAAGATGGCGAATGAAGCTCGCTTTGGCAGACCATCTCATCGTCGCGCCCGTTCTGCTGCCACTCGCAGCCAGCGCGCTGATGCTGTTGTTCGACGAACGGCAGCGCAAGGCCAAGAGTTTCGTCAGCCTGCTCACGGTGCTGGCGCTTCTCGCGGTCGCGCTGATCCTGTTCCAACGGGTGGTATCTGCAGGGTTCGACGGCGGACCCGCGGCGAGTGCCTACCACCTCGGCAATTGGCCCGCGCCCTTCGGCATCGTCCTGGTGGTCGACTGGCTCTCGGGTCTGATGCTGCTGGTAACGAGTATCCTGGCGGTCACCTCGCTGGTCTATTCGCTGAGCCGATGGGAACGCGCCGGCCCGCGCTTCCACGCGCTCTTCCTTCTCCAGCTCATGGGATTGAACGGCGCCTTCCTGACCGGCGACATCTTCAACCTGTTCGTCTTCTTCGAGGTGTTGCTCGCCGCTTCCTACGGGCTGCTGCTGCACGGCTCGGGCCCGGCACGGGTGAAGGCCGGGCTCCACTATGTCTCGATCAACATCATGACCTCACTGCTCTTCCTCATCGGCGCGGGCATGATTTACGGCGTTACTGGCACGCTCAATATGGCCGATCTCGCTCTGCGCATTCCCCTGGTTCAGGGGGCCGACCTGGCTTTGCTGCAAAGCGGGATCGCGGTCCTCGGCGTCGCATTTCTCGTCAAGGCGGGCATGTGGCCGCTCGGCTTCTGGTTGCCGGCGACCTACGCGGCGGCCGTCCCGCCCGTCGCCGCCTTGTTCGCGATTCTCAGCAAGGTCGGCATTTATGCGCTGATGCGCGTCTACCTCCTGCTTTTTGGCGGGAAAGTCGGCTGGACGGCCAACTTCGGCGAGGAATGGCTGCTCTACGGCGGTCTTGCCACCATGGCCTTCGGCACGATCGGACTGCTGGCGGCACGCACGCTTTCGCGCCTGGCGGGCTATTCGGTGATCGTATCGTCGGGGACGTTGCTGGCTTCGCTTGGGGTGGGGCAGGGCGCGGTGTTGGCCGGTGCGCTTTTTTATCTGGTAAGCTCGACCCTGGGGCTCAGCGCCTTCTATCTCCTGCTCGAACTGATCGAGCGCAGGGACACCGATCCGGGAGTGCGCGCCGTCGTCGAGCCGGTGTTCGAGGACGAAGACACCGACGCCCTCGAGGAGGGCGAGAGCGAAGTCGGGGTCGTCATTCCGGTGACCATCGCGATCCTCGGCGGCGGATTCCTGTTCTGCGCATTGCTGCTCGCCGGCATGCCGCCGCTATCGGGCTTCGTTGCCAAGTTCGCGATCATGCACGGCGTGATGGGGCTGGGACGGGACATTTCGGCCGCCGCCTGGACGCTGGTCGCGCTGCTGATCATCTCGGGGCTGGCGACGATCGTCGCGACGAGCCGCGCAGGCATCGATCTGATCTGGACGCCCTCGGATCGTCCGCAGCCCGTCCTGCGGCTTTGGGAAGCGATCCCGGTGGGCCTCCTCCTCCTCATCTGTCTCGGCCTGATGATCTTTGCCGGACCGGTGATGCGCTATATGGAGCGAACGGGCAGGTCCCTGCAGGATCGCGACGGATATATCCATGCCGTGCTGCCCGCGGAGAGTATGGCTCACCGCGAGAGCCAGCCATGAAACGATGGATCCCATACCCGCTGCTGGCGGCCAGTCTTTTGCTGATGTGGGTCTTGCTGACGCAGTCGCCCTCGATAGGACAGCTCGTTCTGGGCTCCGCAGTCGCGCTTCTCGCCACTTGGGCGATGACGGCGCTGCGGCCCGAAAGGGTCAAGATCAGATCGCTGCGGCCGGTGATGCGGCTCGTCGGAATCGTCATCATCGACATCGTGCGATCGAACATCGCCGTCGCCAGGATCATTCTGCTTCCTCCGCGTAACCGCATTTCCGATTTCGTCAGTCTGCCGCTGGATCTGCGCGATCCCCACGGGCTGGCGGTGCTGGCGCTGATCATCACGGCGACCCCCGGAACGATGTGGATCCACTTCGATCGAACCAAGGAAACCCTGCTCGTCCATGTGCTCGACCTCGTCGACCGGGAGGCGTGGATCGAGCTCATCAAGGGTCGTTACGAGGCACTGCTGCTGGAGATTTTCGACCAATGACCACGCTCATGCTCGCGCTGGCGATCACCGCTGCGCAGATTCTGCTGGGTCTGGCCATGCTCTGCACGGCATACCGCATTCTTACGGGCCCGCGCGCGCAGGATCGGGTTCTGGCGCTCGATACCTTCTACGTGAACGCGATGCTGCTGTTGCTGACGTTCGGGGTGCAGACGGGGCGGACCGTCTATTTCGAAGCGGCCCTGATCATCGCGTTGCTCGGGTTTGTCGGCACGGTCGCGCTGGCAAAGTTCCTCATGCGCGGAGAGGTGATAGAATGATACAGGCCCCAGACCTCCCGCTCTGGGCGGCGATCATCGTCGCCTTCTTGATTTTCAGCGGCGCGGCAATGACCCTGATCGGATCGATCGGCCTGCTCCGGCTCAGGACCTTCTACGAGCGGGTGCACGCGCCGACGCTCGGCACGAGTTTTGGAACATTGCTCATCTGCCTCGCTTCGGTCGTCTGCTTCTCGGTGTTGCGCTCTCGCCCATCCGTGCACGAAATCCTGATTGTGGTCTTCATCACGCTGACTGCGCCGGTCTCCTTCATGCTTCTCGGCCGCGCTGCGCTCTATCGTGACCGGATCGAAGGCAACCCGGAAGTCCCGCCCCAAGCGCAATAATCGTCTAACGCGACCCGAAAGCCGCTCCATGCATCTCGGGACGGACGCGAACGCCCGCGGGTACGATCGCCTCCGCTGGTGGTTCATGATAGGCTGCCCTCCTGGCAAACCGCGCGTTTCGGTCGGCGGTTCTGCGGCGCTTCGTCGGGAAAGCCCCGGGCAGCCCAAATAATGGAGCCTGGGGGAACTTAACCCTCAAGAGCTCATTCAGTCTTCGGAAGGTGAACTCGATGGACCGCATTCTCGTCGCAACCGATTTTTCCACCCGCTCTGATCGCGCCTTGCGGCGCGCCACCTTGATCGCGAAGCAAGTCGATGCGGCGCTGACGCTGATTCATGTCATCGACATTGACCAACCGGAGCGCCTAATCGCCTCCGACCGCTCGGCGGCCTCGGCCCTCCTCGATGAAACGGTGCGAACCTTGCACACGAATGACGGGATCAGGGCGGAATCGCTGGTTGCGGTGAACGATGTCCACTCCGGCATTCTTGAGGCCGCCGAGGCAGCGAGTCCTGACCTTATCGTTTTGGGTCCGCATCGCAGCCGTCTCACCGACGTGTTTGTGGGCACGACGGTGGAGCGCGTCGTGCGCCGAACTCGGTATCCGCTGCTCGTGGCGATCCAGACTCCGTCCGCATCCTATGAAAGGACGCTCCTCGCGCTTGATTTCGACGAAGCCTCCAAAGCAGCTGGGCGCGCCGCGCTGGAAATGGGTATATTCAAGCATACCGACGTAATCGTCATGCATGCCTTCGAGGCGCCGTTCGAGGGTACGTTGAGGCGATGGCCGGACAGTACCGGAGCGGCGGACGACTATGTTGCAGGCGAGCATAGTCTGGCGGTCGACAAACTATACGACCTCGTGCGCGAACTGGGCCTGCCCGCGAAGGGCCAGCGGGTGGCGGGCGTCAACGGTACGCCTGCCCGAAGCATCCTGGAGAGCGCGCGGAGCGAGGATTCTCACTTGATCGTCCTGGGAACGAACCAGCGAAAAGGCTGGGAACGGCTGCTGATCGGTAGCGTCACGGAGGATGTGATCCGCGATCCTCACCGGGATGTTTTGATCATCCCAATCGATCAAGCCTAGCACCCCGCGATGATGGGTGCCGATCGAAAGATCGGGCATCTCCGCACGCGTTGGTCCGCCGCCATCGAATTGGAATGGAATAGGGGCGGCCGGATTACTGGGCTTGATCCCGATGCCGGGTCGCCAGCGGTTGCATTTTGGCCAAACGTCCATATCTCGATACCATGAACTGGCTCCAAATCTCGATGCGGGCTGAACTTTATTCCGGCAGCCTGATGACGCGACTGCACCCCTCGATGTGCTAGTTCGCAAGAGAACGCGATCCCACACCGAGGTACGAATAGCCCTAGCTGGCTAAACTGCTTCCATCTTGCACCGTAGGTTTTTGCGCTGGCCATATGCGCCCGCGGACCGCGGTGCATGCCGAGGATCAACTATGACTACCGAAAAAGAAATCACCGCAACAAGCGCGGTGCTGAACGACAAGCGTGGCATGATCGTCCAGGCCATGGCCGGCTACATCGCTCGCCCGAACCATGGTACTCCGACCGAGGACCATAACGAGGTTGCCGGCGCATTGTTCGACGCAACCGTGGCAACCTTCGCGGGTGCGTCACCCACGGTCCGCTTACCCGCGGAAATCGAGCGGCGTTGGATTACCCGCTTCGGCGACGGGTTGGTGCCGATCCTTAAGGACGCAATTGGCCCTGATTTGCCTGGATCGTCGCTTTCCCGATTGGGCGATGCCTATTGGCGGATGGTCAATAGCATTGGCGTGCCCGCAGCCTAGACGGGCCTGAATGAATTTGGGGGAGGGTTTTCGCCAGCTCGATGATGCCCTCGAATGGTTCAAGGTACAGGCGAGGTTATCGGGGACCTCATCGGTTAGATTGAGCCAATCGCGCCCCCCGATGCGCTCGATCCGCTTGCGGTTCACATGCCAGCCGGCATCACGCAGTAGAGCCGTGACTCGCAATAGCCGTAGTGGCCTTACTATTGGCTGGCCAAAGTGATGATGTCCTCGGTCAAGGCCGCCTCGTCGTCAGGCCCGCCTGGCGTCCTGCGCTGCGTCGACGTTGCGGTCCGAGCACACGGAAGGCCCGTCGCTCCGAGACAGCCATCATGCCCCTGATGTGATCGGTGCATCGCCGCCTTGGTGGCGGCGAATGGGTTTGGCTGGTTCGGCCAAGCCTACACCGAACCAACATGTGTTTTCGAGGCCACGATTCTTCCGCCTAGCCGCAGCCGGAAAATATGCGACCGCTGGCCGTGCTACCTAGGCTGCTACCTAGCTCGCAGGCGGATCATCCCATCCAATTTTCAGGGCTAGTAAGTTATTGAAGTTATGGGGGAAAGTGGTGGACGCACTAGGGCTCGAACCTAGGACCCGCTGATTAAGAGTCAGCTGCTCTACCAACTGAGCTATGCGTCCACACCGGCCTTCGGGTGTTGCCCGATTCGGCTGGGAGCGCCCCCTATAACGGTTGTTCGGAGGAGATAAAGGGGGAGAGGATCGATTTTTTCGCCTCTCTGCATTTTCCCGGATCAGCCCAGGGTGTTGCGGCCTGAACGCCAGCGATCGACGGCCATGATCGTGCCGACGCAGATCATGTTGGTCATCATCGAAGATCCTCCATGGCTCATGAAGGGCAGGGGGATGCCCACCACGGGCGCCAGGCCCATCACCATCATGAGATTGATGGCCACGTAGAAGAAAATCGTCGCCGTCATCCCGGCGGCGAGAAGCTGCGAGAAACGATCCGGAGCCTTTCTCGCCACGCCTATGCCCCAGCGCAGAACCAATGCGAAGATCAGGAGAACGAACAGGCCCCCGATCATTCCCCATTCTTCCGCCATCGTCGCGAAAACGAAATCGGTATGCGATTCGGGCAGGTATTCGAGATGGCTTTGCGAGCCGTTGCCGAAGCCCTTGCCGAAAAAGCCGCCCGATCCGATCGCAATCTTCGATTGGGTGATGTGATATCCCGAGCCGAGCGGATCGCTTTCCGGGTCCATGAAAGTCGTCACGCGCTTGCGTTGGTAGTCATGCAGAAGCGTGAAGAACGCGATCGGTGCGATGATCGAAGCGGCGAGACCGCCCCCGATGAACCAGCGCAAGGGCAGGCCGGCGAGGAACATCACCGCGAAGCCGCCGAAACAGATGGCCAGTGCCGTGCCGAGATCGGGCTGGAGCATGACGAATCCGGCGGGCAGCGCGACAAGTCCCGCAGCCGGGATCAGTCCGCGCCAGCCTGATGTCATGAAGGCGGGCAGGCTGTCGTAGAAGCGCGCAAGCACCAGCACGATCGCCGGTTTCATCAGTTCGGATGGTTGCAGCTGCATGAAGCCCAGGTTGAGCCAGCGTTGGCTGCCGCCGCCGATCGCACCGATCATTTCGACCAGTATCAGGAGAAAAAGGATCATCCCGTAAGCAGGGTAGGCAACCAGCTTGAAAAGATCCCGCGGCAAACGGGCTATGACCAGCGCCATGCCCAGGAAGACACAGAAGCGCAGCACATGGGTGAGCGCCCATGGGCGAATATGTCCGCCGGCCGCAGAGTAGAGCACCGCCGAGCCGAAAAGGACCAGAGCGCCGAGCGGCAGGATGACCGCCCATGGCAGGCGGGCAATCGAAGCAGGAACGATAGACCGGTTCATCGTCCTCCCTCCGTTGGCGAAGTCGCGCCACCGGCAACGCCAGCCGTCGCTTCCGTCACGGGTTCGGGCGGAGGGGCTTGCGCCGCATCGACGATCGGCTGGACCGGCCGTTCACGCTCGACCGCTTCCACCGCCCGCTCGGCGGCATCAGGGGCCACGGCCGGAGCGCTACCGCCATATTGCGCGGAATAGGCGCGATATCTGGCGGCCATTCGTTCCTGAGGCGTACCTCCCCAGCCAGCCTCCATTTCCGTCAGGACCGCCATCGCCTTCGCCGGGTCGAACAGGAAGGTCATGACATCGCGTGCGACGGGATAGGCGGCGCCGGAGCCGCCGCCGTGCTCGATTACCACCGCGCAAGCGTAGCGGGGTTTGTCGAACGGCGCGAAGCAGATGAAATGCCCATGGTCGCGGTGCTTCCAGAGGCCGCCTTTGCCGCTGCCCACATTGAGACCGACGACTTGCGCGGTTCCGGTCTTGCCGGCGAGCAGCACGTCGGGAATCGGCAATCGCGCCCGGCCGGCGGTGCCTGGCCCATTGACGACGTCGCTCATCGCCTTGTGGACGAAATCGAGATGTTCCTGCGAAATGCCGAGAGGCTTTGCCTCAGGAGCATGTTTTTCAAGGAGCAGGCGTGGCATCAGTTGCCGGCCACTGGCGATGCGGGAAGCCATCACCGCCTGTTGCAAGGGGTTCACCAGCATGTAGCCTTGGCCGATGGTCGCGTTCACGGTGTCGAACACGGCCCAGTCCTTGCCGTATTTCCGCTTCTTCCATGCGGGATCGGGGACCGTGCCATAGGATTGGCCGAGCACGGGCAATGGAAATTCCTGACCCAGGCCCAGGCGCTTGGCCATAGCCGCGATCTTCTCCATCCCGACCCTTTGGGCGAAGTGATAGAAGTAGACGTCACAACTCTGGTAAATGCCCTTGGCCATGTTGACCTGGCCGTGACCCCGCCGGTTCCAGCAGTGGAATACGCGGTTGCCCACACGCAACCCGCCGCCGCAGAACACGCTTTCATCGGGCGAAAGACCGGCCTCCAGGAACGCCAGGGCGACCATCGGCTTTACCGTGGATCCTGGAGGGTAGAGACCGCGAAGTACCTTGTTGCGTAAGGGGACATGGTCGTCGTCCGATAGCATCTTCCATTCGATACGGCCGATACCGTCGGAGAAGCTGTTGGGATCGAAGCTGGGCATGGAGGAGGCGCAAAGCAGGTCGCCGGTATGACAGTCCATGACCACTACCGCGCCCGATTCCGTGCCGAGCCGCCGCGCCGCATAGTCCTGTAGTGGAGCGTTTATGGTGAGCTGGATGGGTTTGCCCGGCACGTCCTCGCGGGTGTCGAGATCGCGGACGATACGTCCGCTCGCCGTCACCTCGACGCGCCGCGCGCCAGGGGCGCCGCGCAGAGTGGTTTCGAATTGCTTTTCGAGGCCGTCCTTGCCCACCTTGTAGCCCGGCGTGACAAGCAGCGGATTGCGTTCCTTCTCGTAGTCTTCCGCCGAGGCCGCGCCGACATATCCGATCAGATGTCCGACGGAAGGGCCGGTGGGATAGAAACGCGAGAAGCCGCGCTGCGGTACTACACCCGGCATATCGGGCAATCGCACGCTGACAGAGGCGAAACGTTCCCAATCGATCCCTGATTTCACTTCGACGGGTTGAAAGCCGTGCGCTTTTTCCAGCTTGTCCTTGAGGTCGCGGATCTCGACGGCGGTAAGCTGCAGCAGCGCGCCGAGCCGGTTGACCGTCGCCTCGGCATCGACGAGCCTTTCGGGAATGATATCGACGCGGAAGTCGGCGCGATTCGAGGCCATCGGCGCGCCGTTGCGGTCGAGTATCCAGCCGCGACGAGGTGGAATTAGCGTGAGGTTGACGCGGTTGCTCTCCGCATCGAGCTTGTACTTCTCATTCTGGGCGACAGCTAGATAGCCGAGACGGCCCGCCAGTAGTACGCCCAGCCCGCCCTGCAGCGCGCCGATGATGACCACACGACGATCGAAGCTGTTGCGCAGCGTGCCCGGACTGACGTGCCGTCCTTGCTTCATTGCCCTGCTTTCATGAACGGCAGGAGGCGAAAGCGGTCGAAGGCGGCTACGAGACGGCCGACGAGCGGGTAGAACAGGATTCCGACGGCTATCTGCGGACCGGTGACGGCAAAGGCGGCCGCGCCGCCGGCAAGATTTGCCGTGAAAACGCAAAGAAAGGCGTAAGCGATTATGAATGCGGCGGCCATCGCCCATTCGATGAGGGAATTGCGCCAGGGAAAGCGCGTTTCAATCGCGTCCAGCAATATCATCGATAGCGACCACAGGAGTACGCCGCTGCCAAATGGCTGGCCACTGAACAGATCGTCGAACAGGCCCAGCGGCAATCCCGCCCAGAGCGGAAGAAGGCCAGGGCGGAGCTGACGCCATGCGAGCAGCATCAGATAGCCGAGTGGCGGCAGGATCGGGGCGGAGGCGATTGAAAACCATGCGGGAATAACGGATGCCGCCATGATCGTTACCCAAGGGAATCCCCGAGCAAGCAGCGGTGACGGGGCCCGGTTGATGCGTCTGCGAAACTGGTCCCCCCTCGGCACGCGCAAGGGGATCATGGCGCGGGAACCGTAGCGGGGGAGGACTGAGAAAGTGATGCGGCCTGGGGCTGCAGCACTTGGGATTCCCAAGTTCTTTCCACCAGCACGTATTCGCTGGTCGCGGGATCGCTGAGAATACGCGCAATGGCACCGTCGCGTGTTAGCCGAACCACCGCAGCCACCGCCGTATTCGGCCGGTAAAGGCCCCCCGAGCCGGACGTCACGAACACATCGCCGACCTTGAGAGGATTGATCCCGAGGCTGATCAGCTTGATCTGCAGCGTGCCGTCACCTGAACCGTGCGCGAAAGCAGGGATGCCATCGCCCGCACGACGCACGGGAACGACGCTTTCGCTATCGGTCACGAGCAGTATGCGCGATGTCACTTTGCCTACTTCCAGAACACGGCCGACAAGCCCGAGAGGCGAACGCACAGGCATGCCTATTTGCACCCCTTGGCTCGATCCCGCCGCGATCGTTGCGAACCGGCGTGTGCTTGCGACAGTCGAACTGGTGAGCTGAGTAACCGCGACCGGGCGCGGATCCTCGTGCGAAAGGGTCAATAATTGCTTCAGGCGCTTGTTTTCTTCGGCGATGGCCTTCGCCTCGACCAAGCGGATCTTGGCGGTATCGAGTTCCCGCTGAAGCTTGGCGTTACGGCTGCCCGCAAGGAAATAGCCCTCGATAGTGGCGAAAAAATCCCGTGAAGCCGTGCGTCCTTCCGCTGTCGCCCCTGCGCCGGGGGCGGTTGCGTCCGCGGCGAGGCTTCTCACTCCGGCGAAGGCGGAAGGATCGGCGATCGAGAACAGCAGCAGACCGATACCGATCAGGGCGCCCAGCACCCCGGCGATATAGCCAAAGAAGGTGCTATACTGCGCCTTGCGGGAATAGCCGGAATGCCGGTTGGCTGACGGCACCATGCCGAGCCCTCTCCCTGCTCGGTTAGGCGGTCATCAGAACGCCGCGGTAGATCGGATCCTCCATCGCGCGGCCTGTGCCCAGCGCGACGCAGGAGAGCGGGTCTTCAGCAATGCTTACCGGTAGACCGGTTTCCTCGCGCAGATACTCATCCAGTCCCTGGATAAGCGCGCCGCCGCCCGTGAGCACGATGCCCTGATCGACGATATCGGCCGCGAGTTCGGGAGCGGTGTTCTCCAACGCGATGCGCACGCCTTCGATGATGGCGCCGATAGGCTCCGACAAGGCTTCGGCGATGTTCGCCTGGGTGATCGTAATTTCCTTGGGAACCCCGTTCACGAGGTCGCGGCCCTTGATGTGGATGGTTTCGCCAATGCCGTCGGCGGGTACTGTGGCGATGCCGTAGTCCTTCTTGATCCGCTCGGCGGTGGCTTCGCCGATGAGCAGATTATGGTGGCGGCGAACGTAACTGACGATCGATTCGTCCATCTTGTCGCCGCCTACGCGGACTGATGTGGTATAGGCGAGGCCGCGCAGCGAGAGCACCGCGACTTCGGTCGTGCCGCCGCCGATATCGACCACCATCGAACCGACGGGTTCGGTGACAGGCATGTCGGCCCCGATCGCTGCCGCCATGGGTTCGAGGATCAGGTGGACCTGGCTCGCGCCGGCATTCGAAGCGGCATCCCGGATGGCGCGGCGTTCTACCGAGGTGGAACCGGACGGCACGCAGATCACGATTTCCGGATAGCGGAACAGGCTCTTCTTGCCGTGCACCTTGCGGATGAAGTGCTTGATCATCTCTTCCGCGATTTCGATGTCGGCGATCACGCCGTCGCGCAGGGGACGGATTGCCTCGATGTTGTCGGGAGTCTTGCCCATCATCATCTTGGCGTCGTCACCGACGGCCTTCACTCGCTTGACGCCATTGATCGTTTCGATGGCGACCACTGAAGGCTCGTTGAGCACGACGCCGCGATCCTGAACATAGACCAGCGTATTGGCTGTTCCCAAGTCGATCGCCATGTTCTGCGAACCGAATTTGAAGAATCGCGACATCATCGAAGCCATCGAGAATTCCGTATTCTTGCCCGATGCTTACCGCCAGAACGCGGCAGCCTTTCCCAGGCACTGAGGGGTGGAAAGCGGCTGCTTAAACCATGACTTGCGGAAAGGCCAAAATTTTGTGTTGAAGTGAACGTGGGTAACTCGCTTCCGCCTCGTAATCGTGGTGCTTGATCGCTAGGTTCGGCGCATGCCCGAAATTCGTCGTCTGCCGCCCGAACTTATCAATCGCATTGCCGCAGGCGAGGTGGTGGAGCGTCCGGCATCCGCATTGAAGGAGCTCGTCGAGAACGCGATCGATGCCGGCGCCGCCAATATCGATATTCAGTTACGCGCAGGCGGGCTCGATTCGATTGCCGTTATCGACGACGGCTGCGGCATGACGCCCGATGAGATTGCGCTCGCGCTGGAACGTCACGCGACATCGAAGCTGCCGGAAAGCCTTGTCGGCGAGGAAGGGCATATCGAGCGGGTAACGACTCTGGGTTTTCGTGGCGAGGCGTTGCCATCCATCGCCAGCGTCGCACAGCTTCTCGTCGAAAGCCGTCCTCGCGGTCATGCCGAGGGCTGGAAGCGCATCGTCGATCACGGTCGTATTCTGACGGATGAACCGTGCGCCCTGCCTTTCGGATCGCGCATCCGCATCGCCAACCTGTTCGGGGAAGTCCCGGCAAGGCGCAAGTTCCTGCGCTCGCCGCGCAGCGAGTATGCTGCCTGTCTGGATGTCGTTCGCCGCCTGGCCATGGCGCGGCCCGACATCGGTTTCACTCTCGATCACGATCGCCGTCGTGTCCTCGCCGTCCAAGAAGGGGAGACGTTGGCCACGCGCGTGGCGCGGATTGTCGCACGCGAACTGGCCGAGGACGGCGTGGCTATTGATGTGCAGCGCGGATCGGCGCGGCTGACGGGCGTTGCCGGTCTGCCTACCTTCAACCGCGCTATCGCCGATCATCAGTATCTCTTCGTCAACGGCCGTCCGGTGAAGGACAGGCTTCTCGTGGGTGCGGTGCGCGGCGCCTATGCCGACATGCTGGCGCGCGACCGGCACGCGGTGCTTGCCCTGTTCCTCGAACTTCCGGTCGAGGATGTGGATGTCAATGTTCATCCCGCCAAGACGGAGGTCCGCTTTCGCGATCCAGCCTTCATCCGGGGTTTCATCGTCGGCGCATTGCGACATGAGTTGGGCAGCGCCGGCCAGCGCAGCGCGCAGGCTCCGGCTGCATCCGCAATGGGAAACTGGCAGGTGGAACCAACTGCTTCCTCTCCGTCCCCTGCCTCTTCGCTTGGAAACCTCTTCACGCGTTATGGCGTGGCCACGAGGGTAAGCGAAACGGGACAGGCCTGGCGCGGATACGAAGCAGAGGTCATGACCCCGCCGCAGGCCCGGGCAGAAGTCGCCGAACCTCTCTCCGAAGATGCCGCGCAATATCCATTGGGCGTTGCGCGGGGACAAGTCGCTGGCACTTATATAGTCGCCGAAGCTGACGACGGGCTCGTCATCGTGGACCAGCACGCTGCCCATGAACGTCTGGTGCTGGAAAAACTGCGGGCAGCCGGAGCGAGCGGAGCCATTGCCACCAGCCAGGCCCTGCTGCTGCCGGAGGTTGTCGAGCTGGAAGAACCGGACTGCGACCGGTTGGAGGAAAAAGCCGGCGAGTTGGCGAATTTCGGCCTCGCCATAGAGCGCTTCGGGCCTTCCGCCATCTTGGTGCGCGCAGTGCCATCGGTGCTTGCCAAGGGTGATGTCCATGCCCTTTTGCGCGACATCGCCGATGACCTTGTGCAGCACGGCGATGCCTTGCTGCTGGGAGAGCGGCTGGAGCATGTCCTTGCAACCATGGCCTGCCATGGATCGGTGCGGGCCGGCCGAGTGTTGTCCGTCGCCGAGATGAATGCGCTTTTGCGCGAGATGGAATGCACGCCGCGCTCTGGCCAGTGCAACCATGGCCGGCCAACATGGGTGAAGCTTGCCCATGGTGATATCGAGAAACTTTTCGGACGACGATGACAATGCGCGCTATCCTGCTGACGCCTCTTCTTTTTCTTGCTGCCTGCGACAACAAGAGCCCGGAGGAGCGGGCGAGAGAGGACGCGCGGGATGTCGCCATGGTCGAGGCGGCTCAAAAGGTGCAGCCACCGGTGCAGCGCCTTGGCCCGCAACCGATCCTGCAGGCCGATATCGACAAGTACAATCTTGCGGGCCCTGGCTGCGGCTTCGTGCCGGAGAATAGCGCTACAGCCGATCCGATCATGATCGCAGGAAGCGTTCGCGGCTTCTTCAAGATCGGAGATGATCTGGTCGTACTTGCCGCCGACAGCGGCAGCGGCGAGTTTCCGCATGGGGCCCATGAAAAATACTCTGGCCGCGGCCATTGGGTACAATTGACGCACGGTCCTGGCCACGATGCGGAAGCTCCGGGCTCGCTGACCGTGCGGGACAAGTTCGAACGGGTGGTCTACTTCACCACCGGCAGGTTGATCTGCCGCCCCTGATTTCCCTTTACAGCGTGATCCGGGCGAACAGCGTGTATCCCCATGGGTTATCTCCATAATAAGGATCGAGTGCGGAAGGCTTGGCATAGGCCGAAACCGAGCCGCCCAGCGCGAGTTGAACGGGGCCGATCGGGATGCGTCGGGCATAGCCCGCCTGGAACTTCGTTACGCGGAATGTGCGGTCGTGCAGCGGATGCGCATGATCGGGGAAGAACTCATCGTTGGCGACATGCTCGATCCGGCCGAAAATGCTGTTGGCCCGGTCAATATCCCAATTCGCTTCTCCCAGCCAGGCGTCGAGCGAGGTGCCCGGAACGCGCTTCTTGTTGGAATAGGCGAGCATCGCCGACACTCCAGCGCCGTTGTCGTAGTGCGCCGAGGCGGTAAAGCGCTTTTCGTCCTGGCCGGGGTGGAGCGCTTCGGGCTGCTCGATCCGCGCATAGCTTGCCTGGATAGCCCAGGCGGTGGATGGGGTTAGAGTCGCGCGGACCGACCAGCTATCGAGCTTCGGCGTTTCGATGTCCCAGCGTTTCTCGTCGGGTTCGGCGCCGCGAAAGGCGGAACCTTCCAATTGCAGCAGCGATGTCGCGATGCCCGCCGTCACCACGCCATAGGTGATATGCGTCGAATCGAACCAGTGGTGGCTGATCGGCGCCTCCGGGTTGTATTTGGCCGACCCGCGCATCATGAAGGCGCTGGGGCCGATCGCGGGTTCGCCGACAGGGCCGCCATAAAGGAACAGGCGGCTGCTTTCGCCAATGTTCACATCCACGCGCGCGGCCAGTTCCATGAACAGATCATGCGGGTGTTGCCGGTCGATAAGTGGCAGGCCATTCGCGGTTTCGCCTGTGGCGAAAAGATTGGGATAGCCGCGCCGCTCCATGGCCGGTTCGAGGCTGAGCATCGATTTCAGCTGCAGACGGCCCCAGTCGCCTTCGCGCTCGCCGGTTACCATCAGCATCGAGGTGGAATAGAACTTGTCGTCGCCGCGCGGTCCGGAGTGATCGGTATATTGCGCGGTGACAAAGCCATGCGCCATGACCGTCCAGTCGCCCAGCGGGACATGCAAGCCGTCCATGCCTTCATTGGCAGGCAGGAGAGAAGTGCCGGAACCGGCCGTCGCCGGATAGCGGGAAGGGGCCGCCATCGCCATGTCGTCTTCGGCCGGCGCGGTGGCATCATGACCCATCGCGGTATGATCCATGCCGGCATGGTCATGCTCCTGCGCCATGGCAGGAAGCGGGGCGAGGGCCATGATCCCAAGCGTGAAGAGACGAGTTGTCGTGTTCAAGTTTTCTCTCCGATTCAGAAATTGCGGCCCAGCATCCAAAGAGCCATGGCGATCATGCCGAGATTTTCGCTGAGCGAGACGAAGCCCAGCGGCACCCGACTGGAGCCGCCGACGCAAGCGCACTTGATGTTCCGCTTCTGGATATAGACGGCATGAAACACCGATACGGCCCCGATCGCGCCGATG
>DASWWL010000152.1:0-8824 GCA_036400975.1 Novosphingobium sp.
GGCGGCACCTCAGGCCTGTCGATCGGGCACGCCTCCCCGGAGGCGGCGGAAGGCGGTGCGATCGGGCTCGTCGAAAACGGCGACACGATCGAAATCGATATTCCGGGCCGCACGATCAACCTTGCCATATCCGACGAGGAATTGGTGAAGCGCCGTGTAGCGATGGAGGCGAGGGGGACTGAGGCTTGGCAACCGGTACATCCGCGTGCGCGAAAGGTTTCGGCTGCGTTGCAGGCCTATGCGGCGATGACGACCAGCGCCGCGCGCGGTGCGGTACGCGATGTATCGCAGCTCAAGAGAGGGTGATGCGTCTCGCCGGCATTCTGATGCCATTGGCGCTTGCCGCTTGTTCTTCGGAGAAAAGCCCCGCGGACGCGGCTTCTCCTACCGTGCCGGCGGAGGGTGACGAACATATCGCCTGCGCCGTGGGCGGCGCTGGGGAATTTGCGCGGGTCTGCGCTGTTGAAAGCGATGAGGATGGCGGCACCCTGTTCCTCACGGTTCGCCATCCGGACGGTGGTTTCCGACGTTTCGAGGTTCTGAAGGACGGACGCGGACTTGCTACTGCCGATGGTGCTGTGATTGCCGCGAATGCGCTGGTTGGGAAGGAATTGGAAGTAACGGTAGGATCGGACCGTTATCGTTTTCCGGCTACGGTGACGAACAATGCTGCCAGACCCTGAACAGATACTTTCCGTGGCGCAGATGCGCGCCGCCGAGGATGCGTTGATCGCGCGCGGCATCGGCGTTGATGAACTGATGCAGCGTGCGGGACAAGGAACTGCCGATTGGGTCTGGCGGATTGCCGGGCATCATAAGGTCACGGTGCTGTGCGGGCCTGGCAATAATGGGGGTGATGGCTATGTGATCGCCGAAGCCCTGCGTGCGCGGGGCGGCAAGGTGGCGGTGATCGCTGCTACGGACCCTCGCACTGACGCGGCCCGCAATGCGCGAGGCCTATATCGGGGGGAGTTCCTGCCGTTCGATGCCGATCCGCACGGCGAGGTGTTGGTCGATTGCCTGTTCGGCAGTGGTTTGACGCGGCCGCTGGATGACATTCACATCACTTTGCTGACCCGGCTTGCGGCAAGCCATCGCCATGCCATAGCGGTCGATGTGCCGAGCGGCGTGGAATCGGATACCGGCGCTCTTCTGAACGAAGGTCTGCCGCGTTTCGATCTCACAATCGCGCTGGGCGCGTGGAAGTTCGCGCATTTTCTGATGCCCGCCAGCGCTACGGTTGGAGCAATCCGATTGGTCGATATCGGGGTCGCTCCGGTTTTTGGGGCTGCGACGGTGCTGCGCCGGCCGTGTCTCGCTGCGCCGGCCGCGGATGCGCATAAGTACCGACGCGGATTGCTGGCCGTCGTCGGCGGTGAGATGCCGGGTGCGGCGCTACTGGCTGCACGCGCCTCGCAGGGAGCAGGTGCCGGTTATGTTAAGCTTGTGGCGGAACGCTTGAGCATGGTGCCACATGATCTTGTCGTCGATTCCCGTCATCTGGCGGATGCGCTGGGCGATGAGCGCATCGCGGCGCTGTTGATCGGACCCGGGCTCGGCCGTCACGCTGAAGCGCGTGAGAGACTGGTTTTGGCGCTGGTCGCCCAAAAGCCTACGGTGCTGGATGCCGATGCGCTTGTCCTGCTCGGCGAACGTTTGCTGCATGAACACAAGGCGCCGCTGGTGGCCACGCCGCACGAAGGAGAGTTGATGACGCTGGAAGCTGCGTTCGACTGCGATGGTGGTGATACCAAGCCCGATCGCGTTCGAGCGCTGGCGGCGGCGAGCGGCATGGTGATCGTTGCAAAGGGACCCGATACCGTTATCGCCGCACCTGATGGAAGACTGGCCTGTGCGCCTCGGGCATCGAGCTGGCTCGCCACCGCCGGCACCGGCGATGTGCTGGCAGGTGTTATCGCCAGCAGACTGGCTGCAGGGGGAGATTCTTTCGTTTCCGCATGCGACGGGGTCTGGTTGCATGGGGAGGCCGCACGCCTCGCGGGTACCGCTTTCACCGCGAGTGATCTCGCTGAATATGTGGCTCCCGCTTTCGCTGCCGCGCTATGAGCGAAGCAGAGGAAATCATTCGCATCGCTGCCAAGGGCGATGGCATCACGGCTTCGGGGCGTTTCGCCTGGGGAGCTGCGCCGGGAGACTTGCTGTTGGCTGATGGCAGGCTCCAACCGGGACCGCATCATGTTGAACCTTCCTGCCGTCACTTCGGACGTTGCGGCGGTTGCCAGCTTCAGCAGCTCGATGAGGAAACACTTCGCGATTTCGTCGAGGCGAGGGTGGCCAACGCTTCCTCCGCACAGGAACTTGGCGCTGAGCATATTGCCCCCCCGCACTTATCGCCGTCCGGTACGCGTCGCCGTGCCTCGTTGCGCGCGGAAAGTTCGGGGGGAAGGATTGTGATCGGCTTTCGCGAGGCGAAGTCTCATCGGCTGGTGGAACTGGCGGAATGCCCGGTTCTGCTGCCGGAGCTTTTCGCGATCCTGTCTCCCTTGCGAAAACTGTTGATCCGCTTAGGGCAGAGCGCTGGCCCGAGCAAAGGCCGAAATCGCAAATCGGGCGCTAGAAACGTCATGCCTCGCATGGCGGCCGACATCGATCTGGCGATGACCGAACAGGGCGTGGATCTTGGCGTCAAGGGTCTGACGGTGGAAGGACTGGCCGGTAACGAAGCCATGCGCGATTTCGCGCAGGAGCATGGGCTTGCGCGGTTCACGCTCGATCAGGGCTATGGTCCGGAAACCCTTTGGGAGCCGGAGCCGGTTACCGTTTCGCTGGGGGGAGTCAGCTTAGGTTTTCCGCCAGGAGCTTTTCTACAGGCAACGCTGGATGGCGAAGAGGCGCTTGTCGAGGCTGCGCGGGAATGGCTGGCTGGCTCCACTGCGATCGCCGATCTGTTTTCCGGCCTTGGCACGTTCGCTTTTGCATTGGCGGGGAGCAGGATCGGGGAGGGAGTGAAAGTGCTGGCGGTAGAGGCCGCGCGTGACACGCACCTCTCCTGCAAGGCGGCGGCGGGGAGGTTGGGACTGCCCATTCATGCATTGCATCGCGACCTCTTCCGCAATCCGCTACAAACCGATGAACTTAACCGCTTCGATGCCGTTCTTCTCGATCCGCCCCGCGCGGGCGCGCGGGAGCAAGTGGAACGGCTGGCCGCGAGCGAAGTCCCGCGGATTGTTTATATCAGTTGCAACCCATCGAGTTGGTCACGCGATGCGGCGTTGCTGGTGAACGCCGGTTACAGGCTCGTGGAACTGCGCCCGGTCGGTCAGTTTCGCTGGTCTACCCATGTCGAGTTGGCCAGCTTTTTCATCCGCGATTAAAGCACCGCCATTGCCGCCCGGGCGACGAGCGTCATCAGCACGAAGCTCGACAAGGCGAATACCGTAAAACGCAGCATGACCTTGTTGACCGTCGCCTGGATCAGCGAGTGGATCACGCGCAGCACGACGTAAACCCAGCCGAGCTGGGCGTTCAGGCCGTCTCCGGCACCAATGATTGCGAGCACGAGAGATACCGCATAGAATACGGTAGGGGCCTCGTGCAGGTGATTGTAATTATGCGCCTTCCACATGACCTGTGGAGGCAGGACCGCGTCGAGCCCCTTGGTCGGATCATGTACGAGGTCGTCGGGATCTACCTTGGCTGCGCTCAAGGCCGGGATACGCGTCCCGTAAAGCCAGAACCACATAACCATGGTCCAGACGGCCAGCGCCACCACCGGCTGCAGAATTGCCATTCCGATCATCTCTGCTCCCCTCGTTGCGTTACAACGAGACTGGAGCCGTGACGACGGACTGTCAAATTGGGCCGACCGTCAGCAGCCAGTAATAGTCCATGGGGCCACGCTTCATGTGGCAACGCCGGCCGTGCCGTGCGGCGATCGCCGCTGCGCTGGTGCCAAGGTTCAACCGCGGCGTGACATGGAAACGGTGCAGCCAGGCGTTCAGTCCCGTACGTAGCAGGCACGGCAGGCCATTGCTGTCGCCGAAGTCGACCATATGCAGCGTGCCGGTCGGTGACAGGGTGCGGAGGCCTTGCTCAATGGCGGTCTGCCAATCCGGAATCATCGACAGCGCAAAGGAGATCACGACGCGATCGAATTTCTCGCGCCCGAACAGTGCGCCGGCATCGAAATCCGTTGCATCTCCGCAGGCGAGCGTTGCGTGTCTTCCTAGCTTGGCTTGGGCGCTCGCGAGCATCTCGACGGATATATCGAGCCCATACAGCGCTGCGCCTGGCCATCGCCGTGCGATCAGCGAAAGGTTGCGACCGGTGCCGCAGCCGATTTCCAGCACAGTGTCCCCTGGCTCGCACTTCAACCCGGCGATCAGCGAGTCGCGACCGAAAAGGAAGAACTTGCGGGTCACATCGTAGATTTGTCGCTGACCCCGATAGACGGCGTCCATCAGCGCGGCGTGATCGCGGGTGGAGGCGAGATCGCTCATTTCAGTACGTAGAGGTGTACGCCGCCATAGATCGACGAGCGATCAGCGGCGGTGAGCATGCGCGATTCAGATTCGTCGTAGCGCCAGCGTGAAAGAATATCATTTGGCACGCGGCCTGGGAGTAGGCTGGGTCCGGCGGCCGTGCGGAACAGCACGCGTGCGCCGGGCCGGGCAGTGCGTAGTATCTCGCACCATAGACGGGTGAGCTGGGCGTCGTCCATCCAGTCCTGTGCGTCGAGCAACACGTAACGATCGAGGCTGGTGCCGGGCTGTGCGGCAAGGTGATCGGTAAAGTTCGCATGGTGAACTTCCAGCCGGTCGATGCGTTCGCGCAATGCTGCGAAATGCGCTTCCTCAAGCCACGGCGGTACAGGCGCGTCGGCATCGCGGCCGTATCCGCGCGAGAAGGCCTGCCAGGCGAAATAATTGTCGTTTACCGGAAAGTGGCAGGCCAGCTTTTCCAACCGTGCTCGCAATACGTCGGCCATTCGCGATTCTCCTGCGAGTGCGGCGTATTGTGCGGGCGGAATCCCAAGGCCGAAGAGCGAGGCAGGGCGGTCGGTCAGCCAGCGCACGAAACGGCGCTCGAAGATCGGCGCGAATCTTTCGTCGAAAACTTGGCGCTGTTCTTCGAGGCTATTTGTTGCGAGGATTTCCCGCGGGTCTATGCCGTAAAGCTTCGCCAATAGGTGAGCAGCGCCGATAAAGTTGCCGAGCAACCCGCGCTTGTAGATGCCCTTGGAGAAACCACCGATACGCCGACGACCAGAAAGGTCGCGTCCATCCCAATAGCGCTGCGTTGCCTCGTCGAGATGCGGGGCTAGGAGGTCACGGTATAGCCGGGGGTTTGTGGCATGGTCCGCTTCTGCAACGAAGCGGCGCAAGCGAGCATGGTCGGGCAGATGGCGCACCGCCGCGCCCTTCAACTTGTTGAGGGCGATGTGCGCGGTATTGAGGTCCACCGCGATGATCCGCTCGGGATTGGCGGTAAGATAGGACAGCGCATTACAGCCGCCGCTCGCGATTGTGACGATGCGGCTGTCGGGTTGGATCGCAAGACCGCGCATATCCACCACCGGGTCTTCCCATATCTGGGCGTAGACCAGCCCCTTGAAGGCTAGGGCGAAGGCCTTGTCGAGCAACTTGCCTCCAGCATCGGCCTCCCGGCGGACGACGGCGGTGGCGATCAGCTTGGCGGATTGGCGCATGGTCTCGGGTCTTTCGAAAGGTGCGAGCACCTTGCATTGAAGCACTGGCATGACCGTTCGGTGACGCAGCGACGATGTTGAGATGTCACGCAACGGGCCTATATGCGCAGCTTCCCCCCATGGTTCATTGGGGCAAAGGAGATTGGCCTTGAGTAAGGTTCTGGTGATTGGCGCGGGCGGCGTCGGCTCGGTCGCGGTTCACAAGATGGCGATGAATCCGGCGATTTTCTCGGATGTGCATCTCGCCAGCCGGACACAGTCGAAATGTGACGCCATTGCCGAATCGGTACGGCAGCGCACGGGCCGGACCGTCAGCACTTATGAAATCGACGCCGAAGATGTGCCGGCATTGACTGCTCTTATCAAAGAGGTCGGCCCTAGGCTCGTTGTCAATCTTGCGCTGCCTTATCAGGATCTCACGATCATGGACGCCTGCCTCGCCGCCGGCGTCGATTACATGGACACCGCGAACTACGAGCCGAAGGACGTCGCGAAATTCGAATATCACTGGCAGTGGGCGTACCACGACCGCTTCAGGGAAGCGGGGATAATGGCGCTGCTCGGTTCCGGCTTTGATCCGGGCGTTACCAGCGTCTTTGCGATGTGGTTGAAGAAGCATAAGCTGAAGACCATCCGCACGCTCGATATTCTCGATTGCAATGGCGGCGACCATGGCCAGGCCTTTGCGACAAACTTTAACCCGGAGATCAATATCCGCGAAGTGACCGCTCCGGCGCGGCACTGGGCCAACGGTCAGTGGATTGAAACGCCGGCGATGACGATCCGTGAGAACTTCGATTTCGAGGGTGTCGGTCCCAAGAACATGTACTTGATGTATCACGAAGAGCTGGAAAGCCTGGCGAAGTTCGTGCCCGAGCTGGAGCGGGCCCGTTTCTGGATGACCTTCGGCGACGCTTATATTCAGCATCTGACCGTGCTGCAGAATGTCGGCATGACACGGATCGATCCGGTGATCTACAACGGGCAGGAGATCATTCCGTTGCAATTCCTGAAAGCGGTGCTGCCCGAGCCCGCTTCCCTTGGTCCGACCACGCATGGCAAGACCAATATCGGCGACATCGCCACCGGCGAGGCGCGCGACGGTTCCGGCGAGAGGACATTCTATATCTACAACATCTGCGATCATGAGGATGCCTATCACGAGACGGGCAACCAGGCGGTCAGCTACACTACTGGCGTTCCGGCCATGATCGGTGCGGCGATGATGCTCACCGGCGCGTGGAAGGGCGAAGGCGTGTTCAACATGGAGCAGTTCGATCCCGATCCCTTCATGGACATGCTGAACGTGCACGGCTTGCCGTGGCAGGTGAAGGAACTGGCGGGGCCGCTAAAGTTTTGATTTCGAAAGCTCTCCCGTGAAGGAGAGGGGGAGACCATATGGAAACCAGAGCGGGAGATCCGGGCGCCTTCGCGCATTTCGACCTGTCGCGGGTCGATTCTCCCGCTTTCGTGGTCGATGCGGCCAGACTCCGCGCCAACCTTTCGGTGCTTGCCGATGTGCGTGACCGGGCGGGAATAAAGATGTTGTCCGCGCTAAAGGCGTTCTCGATGTGGAGCGTCGCGCCGATCATCGGCGAATATCTCGACGGTGTCTGCACGTCGGGGCTGTGGGAAGCGCGACTGGCGGGCGAGTTCTACGATGGCGAGATCGCGACATATTGCGCGGCTTATAAACCTGAGGATCTTGCCGAAATACTGCGGCTTTCCGACCATGTGATTTTCAACTCGCCGCAACAGATCGAGCGCTGCCTGCCGATTATCGAGGCAGCGCGGGCGCATGGACGGCATTTTGACATCGGCCTGCGGATCAACCCGCTGCATCCGGAAGGTGAGGTGCCGCGCTACGACCCCTGTGCGCCGCATTCGCGCCTCGGCTTCCCGATCGACCAGTTGACCGAAGAACACGTTGCGCTCGTCGATGGCATCCACATGCACACGCTTTGCGAACAGGATCTGGAGCCGCTACGCCGGACCTGGGATGTGGCGTTCGATCACCTTGAGCCGTTCTTCGGCGATTTCAAATGGATCAATCTTGGCGGCGGGCACCACATTACCCGCGCTGATTATCAACGCGACGAACTGGTCGAATTCCTGCTGGACATGCAGGAGGACACCGATGCGGAGATATATATGGAGCCAGGCGAAGCGGTAGCGCTGGACGCCGGAATCCTTGTTGGCACGATTCTGGATACCCACTGGAATGGAATGCCGGTCGCCATTACCGATATTTCCGCGACATGCCACATGCCCGATGTGATTGAGGCGCCCTATCGTCCTGCGATGCTCGGTGAGCTGCCGGCGGGGGAAATTGTGGATGAGGGGCAAGGCGGCGCGATGCGGCTGGGAGGCCCATCATGCCTCGCAGGGGATGTGATCGGCGATTATCGTTTGCCGGTTCCGGCCGAGCCGGGGCAGCGTTTCGCTTTCCTCGATCAGGCGCACTATTCGATGGTCAAGACCACCACGTTCAATGGTGTTCCGCTGCCATCGATCTGGCTTTGGGATAGCTCTGACGATTCGCTCGAGTGTGTGAAGCGTTTTTCCTACGAGGATTTTCGCGATCGATTGAGCTGATTGCCTATGGTTGCGAGTCGATTTGCCCGCCTTCCGGCCATTTTACCGGAGGGCCATCCGGAGAGTTGAAAACGCTGCAAAATCCGCTCTCGTTAGGGGTGGAAATTTATCAAATATGTCAGTGCCTTGACGGCGTGGTCTGGCTCTGTCCCGAAATATTGCAGTTCTCTGAAAACGGGGGTGCGTTTTCACTTGCAGTTCAGCCCCACCCCCCTATATCGCACCCCCGCTGCCCCATGGGGACTTCCAATAACCGCAAGGCAGCCTTGTTCCATTTACCGTTTTTTGGGGGTCCCTTGAGTTGCACATCCATCCAGACGCATCGGCTGTAGTCCGCGATCTCGCGCCTGACGAACCCGTTATCCTGAACCGTCCGCATGCCGCGGCGCGCGCAGCCCGTTTCTTTGCTCAGAAGTTTCCGGGAAAATCGCTCTACGCGGTGAAGGCGAACCCGTCGCCCGACCTTCTCAAGGTGCTCTGGGATTCGGGGATCACGCATTATGATGTCGCCTCGATCGCCGAAGTGCGTCTGGTGCGCGCGACTCTGCCCGAGGCCACGCT
>DASWWL010000153.1:0-7571 GCA_036400975.1 Novosphingobium sp.
CGACGGCGATGAGGCCATCGGCGCCTTTTTCGATCGCCTTGCGCGCGAAGGCATCGTCGATCACGTCGTGCAGAACCATGCCGCCCCATTTGTGGACGGCCTGGTTCACGTCTTCCCGCGCCCCGAGAGATGTGATGATCAGCGGAACACGCCACTTGGCGCAGATTTCGAGATCTTCCTGAAGGCGGTTGTTGGTCTTGTGGACGATAAGGTTGACGGCGAACGGGGCGGCAGGACTTTCGGGATGCGTCCGGTCGTGCGCGGCCAGTTCGTCGTTGATCCGTGCCAGCCATTCATCGAGCTGCGCGGCCGGCCGTGCGTTCAGCGCCGGGAAGCTGCCGACGATCCCCGCCTTGCATTGGGCGATCACCAGTTCGGGCCCCGATACGATGAACATCGGAGAGCCGATCACCGGCAACCGTAGAGAGCCGAAAAGCGCGGGCAGGGACATGAAAAGTTCCGTTTAATCGATCGATTAAATAGCCATAATGACGCTCACGAAAGCTGTCGAGGGGGAACAGATGTTGCCAATGCGGGCTGCATGGTGAAAGGCGACTCGCAAGCCAGTTCAGAGAGGAGTCCCCAGTGACAAGCACGACGCTCGATTGTTCCGATATCGATCAGTACCTCGGAAAGGTCATCGATTCTTCGCCCGTCCGCGAACCCATCGGAAACAATGACATACGTCGCTGGGCGCAGGCGATGCACTATCCGAACCTGCTCCATTTCGATCCGGCCTATGCCGCCGCCAGCCGCTGGGGCAAGCTTGTGGCGCCGCAGTCCTTCCCCATCGTGATCGATGATGGCCACGGTTCGGCCCCGGCCTGCGTGGGCAAGATTCCGGAATCGCACCTCCTCTTTGCCGGTGACGAATGGTGGTTCCATGATGTGCAGGTCCAGAACGGCGATGTGATTTCAAATGAGCGCATTCCTTTCGATTATACCGTCAAGAATACGGGGTTCGGTCCCACGTGTTTCCAGCGGGGCGATAACTTCTATCGTAATCAGAACGGTGAACTGATCGCGAAGCAGCGTTCGACCGCACTGCGTTACAGCGCGGCCGCTGGCGGAGATGCCGTCAATCCCGCCGATTTCGACGAGCCCGAATGGACCGATGCCGAGATCGATGCGCTTGAGGACCGCAAGTTCACATGGATCCAGATGCTTCATGATCTGGGCCACAAGGAGCGCTGGTGGGATGATGTGAACATTGGCGACAAGCTGCCCGAGCGCGTCTTTGGTCCGCATACCATCGCCAGCTTCACCACCGAATGGCGCGCGTACCAGTTCACCACCTGGGGCACCCTGGACCGGCGCGAAATCGATATGGAATCGTTCGGCTTCACCAAGGAAATGGCGGGACACGAGAACGATCCAATCTGGGAGCGCATCAATCCCGAACAGACGGATGGCGCTTATTTTGGTCCCTCGCGTGGCCACCTGTTCCCCAAGTTCGCCCGCAAGATCGGCATGCCGCGCGGCTATGGCTATGGCGCATCGATGGGCGCGTGGGTGACGGACTATCTTGCGGGCTGGGCGGGCGAGCATGGCATGGTCGTTCATTCGACCGCCGCCTATCGCGGTCCCGCGTTGACCGGCGATATCACCGTCCAGACCGCCGAAGTCGTCGACAAGACGGTCGATGAGGAAGGTCGCCATATCATCCAGGTCAAGCACCTTATGCAGAACCAGAAGGGCACGACGATGTGCACGGGCGTGGCCGAGATCAAGCTGCCGAAGAAAGCCTGATCGGAGCGCCGTGACCTGACCGGGTTGACGCTGCGCAAGGTGCGAGACGCGCCTCGTCGCGGCACTCCCGGTCAAGGTCGCGGCAGGCGCGATCAAATCGCGCCAGATACCGCAGAAGCGCGGAATTGTCGGCTTTTCGCACCGTCGAGACATAGCGGCCGCGATAGAGTAGCGGCTTGAGCAGGCCGAAAACGGCGCGGGTGCGCAGCTCTTCGAGTGTGACCTTAGGCGCGGGGCCGGTGTTTTCGCCGATCGCCACGTTCCAGGCATGGGCGAAGCTGCCCGCGCCGGGTTTGCGGCGCAAACGATAGGCGGTCTCGCGGCTCATGCCGACATGGCGCGCGGCCGTGCGCACGCATCGCGTTGCGGCGAGGAATCCCAGGAAGGCGGCTTGCTTGCCCGGTGTCCATCCGCCGCTGCGGTAGCGTAGCGGCACGGGCGCGAAGGCGGGGACATGACGGCGGGGTTTGCGGGTCTGGCTCATCCGACAGGATAAGCCATATTAGGCGCATGTAGGAAAGTCTTACCCCTCCGTCATCGCCTGTACCGGGAAGGGTCCGAACTCCATTTCCGATCCTCCCCGTTTTCACGTAGTGCAAACGGGGAGGGGGAACCGCCCGCGCAGCGGGTGGTGGAGGGGTTTCGACTAAACCGCGTTCGCCGCGCTCAGTACCGCCCGCACGCTTGCCGTGGCCACGTCCTCGTCTATGCCGACGCCCCAGATCGTTCGACCGTCCGTGGTGACGCATTCGACATAGGCGGCGGCACGTGCGTCGGAGCCCTTGCCCATCGCGTGCTCCGAATAGTCGCGCACTTCGAGGGAGACACCAAAACTGTCCTTCAGCGTGGCTACGACCGACGAGATCAGGCCGTTGCCGCGGCCTGAGACCGACTGCACTTTGCCATCGACGCCGATCTTGCCGGCGAAGATGCGCGCGCCATCGGCTGCCTTGGTCTCTTCGTAGTCTTCAAGCTGAAAGTGCTGTGGTTCGTCGAGGCGGTAGACGCGGCGGAACACATCCCAGATATCGCTGGCTTGCAGTTCTCGGCCCAGTTCGTCGGCCAGTTCCTGCACGTGTTTCGAGAAATGCGCCTGCATCCGCTTCGGCAGCTTCAGGCCCTGATCCTGTTCGATGACCCAGGCAAAGCCGCCCTTGCCCGATTGCGAGTTCACGCGGATGACCGCTTCGTAGCTGCGTCCGAGGTCGGCGGGATCGATCGGCAGGTAGGGAATGGCCCAGAGCGGGTCGTTGCGCTGTTCCTGTGCGGCGAAGCCTTTCTTGATGGCGTCCTGATGGCTGCCCGAAAAGGCGGTGAACACCAGTTCGCCGCCATAGGGGTGCCGTTCCGCGACCTTGAGCTGGTTGCAGTATTCGACCGTCTGGATGACTTCATCGATATCCGAGAAGTCCAGAGCTGGATCGATGCCTTGCGTGTACATGTTCAGCGCCACCGTCACCAGGCAGCAGTTGCCCGTCCGCTCGCCGTTGCCGAACAGGCAGCCTTCGACGCGGTCGGCGCCAGCCATCAGACCCAGCTCCGCCGCTGCGACGCCTGTGCCGCGATCGTTGTGCGTGTGCAGCGATATCACTGCGCTGTCGCGGTTCGGCAGGTTGCGGCAGAAGTATTCGATCTGGTCCGCGTAGATGTTCGGCGTCGCGGCCTCGACCGTCGCGGGCAGGTTGAGGATGATCGGGTGCTCAGGCGTCGGCTGCAGCACTTCCATCACCGCTTCGCAGCATTCCAGGCTGAAATCGAGTTCGGCGGTGGAAAAGGTTTCCGGGCTGTATTCGAAATGCCAGTCGGTCTGCGGGAAGCGTGCGGCCTGATCGCGCAGCACCTTCGCACCATTTACCGCGATGTCCCTGATCTGCGCTTGCTCCATGCCGAACACCACTTGCCGCCACAGCGGAGACACGGCGTTGTAGACATGGACGATCGCTGCGCGAGCACCGGCGAGGCTTTCGAACGAGGTGGTTATCAGGTCCTCGCGCGACTGGGTCAGCACTTGTACGAGGACATCGTCGGGGATGCGGCCGGAATCGACCAGCCCGCGAATGAAATCGAATTCGGTGGCGCCGGCGGCGGGGAATCCGATCTCGATTTCCTTGAGGCCGACCTTGACCAGCAGGTCGAAGAAACGGTTCTTCTTCTCGGCGCCCATCGGGTCGATCAGCGCCTGGTTACCGTCGCGCAGGTCGGTGGAAAGCCAGCGCGGGGGCGTGGTGATCGTGCGGCTCGGCCACTGGCGATCGGGCAGGTTGATCGTGGGGAAGGGGCGGTATTTGGCCCCGGGATTCTTCAGCATGGTCATGGCGAATTCTCGCTTGGAAACTGCGGCTTCAGGTCTGGCTGAGGGTCCCTTGGGCGCCATGCGCGCCGCCGGAGCAACGCGTCAGCTCACGCCCAAGGGCGGATAAGTCGCAGGGTAAGGCCAAGCCGGATGCTCATGTTTGAGCCTATGGGGATGCGTCGCCCGATTGTAAAGAGGCCAGCGGGGGAGAGGGGGCGCAACTTCACGAAGCTCACACGTATGAACGATGCGGAACTTCTCGCGCCGGTCAGCCGCAGCGGAAGAGCTTGATGCGGCCGTCCTCGCCCAGTTCGATGTTCAGCCGGTCGGGGCGGAAGTCCATCGTCACTGCGCTGCCGGGCCGGATCGTGCGGATGGGAGTGTCGCCGACACTGGCGCGGATGCGGGTCATGACATCATCGGTGGGCAGGCTGTTGAGCAGCGACGACAGCCCACTGGCCCCGCATTCGTCGTTGCCTGGCGCCGGCGGTTGTTCGGAGGGAAGCGGCTTGAGCGATTCTGCGGGGGCCGGCGCCTGATGATCGGCCCGGCCGCACCCGGCGAGAGCCGGCGTCATTGCAGAGAGGATGGGCAGGACAAGCA
The DNA here is from genome assembly GCA_036400975.1 of Novosphingobium sp. Classification (GTDB taxonomy): domain Bacteria; phylum Pseudomonadota; class Alphaproteobacteria; order Sphingomonadales; family Sphingomonadaceae; genus Novosphingobium. The sequence goes on from DASWWL010000153.1 coordinate 4,646, forward strand.
GGCAACGATTGAAAGGCATCGAGAATGCTCCGGCTGTTTGGCGCGATCATGCGCCGATAACCCGGAGAAGCAACGGGTGAATCGAAACCCGGTTTCAGCCGATGGAAAATCCTCCCCGTCCGGTTGGACCGGACGGGGAGAATCCGATGTCTCAGTTCTTGGTCTTGTCGACCAGCGCGTTGGCCGCGATCCAAGGCATCATGGCGCGCAGGCGGGCGCCGGTTTCCTCGATCGGGTGGCGCTGTGCTGCCTTGCGCGACGCCTTCAGCTCCGGCTGGCCGGCGCGGTTGTCGAGCACGAAGTCCTTCACGAAGCGGCCCGACTGGATGTCTTCCAGCACGCGCTTCATTTCCTTCTTGGTTTCTTCGGTGATGATGCGCGGACCGGTCTTGATGTCGCCATATTCGGCGGTGTTCGAGATCGAATAGCGCATGTTGGCGATGCCGCCTTCATACATCAGGTCGACGATTAGCTTCAGCTCGTGAAGGCATTCGAAATAGGCCATTTCGGGAGCGTAGCCGGCTTCCACCAGCGTTTCGAAGCCGGCCTGGACCAGCGCGGTGGCGCCGCCGCAGAGCACGGCCTGCTCGCCGAACAGATCGGTTTCGCATTCCTCGCGGAAGTTGGTTTCGATGATGCCCGAACGGCCGCCGCCGACGCCTGAGGCATAGGCCAGCGCGACATCGTGGGCATTGCCGGTGGCGTCCTGCGCGATGGCGATCAGGCAGGGCACGCCGCCGCCGCGCTGATATTCGGAGCGCACGGTGTGGCCCGGACCCTTGGGCGCGATCATGATCACGTCGATGTCTGCACGCGGCTCGATCAGGCCGAAGTGGACGTTGAGGCCGTGCGCGAAGGCGAGCGCCGCGCCTGGACGCAGGTTCTCGTGAATGTCGGCGGCATAGATCGCGGCCTGATGCTCGTCGGGAGCGAGGATCATCAGAATGTCGGCCCACTTGGCCGCTTCGGCGTTCGACAGCACCTTGAAGCCGGCGCCTTCCGCCTTCTTCGCGGTGGCCGAGCCCTCGCGCAGCGCGATGGCCACTTCCTTCACCCCGGAATCGCGCAGGTTCTGGGCATGGGCGTGGCCTTGGCTGCCATAGCCGAGCACGGCGATCTTCTTGCCGGTGATAAGGTTGATGTCGCAATCGGCGTCGTAATAGACCTTCATGATATTTCCCTTGCCTTGCTCGTCATGCCGAACTCGTTTCGGCATCCATCAAGCCAGCTTGCGCCGTGCTATTAGGAGAAATGGACCCTGAAACAAGTTCGGGGTGACGAAGTGTTGAAATTGCTGGTTTTCAGGCCCCCTCCGGCCCTCGTATCATTCCGACGACACCAGTGCGGCCGACTTCGACCAGCCCCAGCTCGCGCATCAGCGCGACGAAGCTGTCGATCTTGTCGGGCGGACCGGTCAGTTCGAACACGAAGCTCTTCGTCGAGGTGTCGACCACCTTGGCGCGGAAGATGTCGGCGACGCGCAGCGCCTCGACACGATGCTCGCCGATGCCCGCGACCTTGATCAGCGCGAGTTCCCGCTCGACGTAAGGACCGGCCTCGGTGAGGTCGACCACCTTGTGCACCGGCACCAGCCGTTCGAGCTGTGCGTGGATCTGATCGATCTGAGCCTGCGGACCGTGCGTGACGATGGTGATCCGGCTCACCGCATGGTTCTCGGTGATGTCGGCCACGGTCAGGCTGTCGATGTTATAGCCGCGCGCGGTGAACAGGCCGGCGATCTTGGCGAGGATGCCCGCTTCGTTATCGACCGTCACGGTCAGGACGTGGCGCTCGGACGCTTCTTGCTTGATCTTCATCATTATGTCGTCGTCCTCAGACCAGCGCCTTGGCTTCGTCGTCCATCGTGCCCGAGACCGCATCGCCATGGAGCAGCATTTCGGTATGTGCGGCGCCCGACGGGATCATCGGGAAGCAGTTGGCTGCCTTGGCCACCATGCAATCCACGATCACCGGGCCATCGTGGGCGAGCATCGCCTGGATGCCGGCGTCCAATTGGCTCTCGTTCTCGATGCGGATGCCCTTCCAGCCATAGGCTTCGCCCAGGCGCACGAAATCGGGCAGGCTGTCCGAATAGGAATTCGAATAGCGGCTTTCGTATGTCAGCTCCTGCCACTGGCGGACCATGCCCATCCACTGGTTGTTGAGGATGAAGATCTTCACCGGCAGGCGATACTGGCTGGCGGTGCCGAGTTCCTGGATGTTCATCTGGATCGAGGCTTCGCCGGCGATGTCGATGACGAGGTCGTTCGGATTGCCGAGCTGCGCGCCGATTGCGGCGGGCAGGCCATAGCCCATCGTGCCGAGCCCGCCCGAGGTGAGCCAGCGGTTGGGATCGAAGAAGTGAAAGTGCTGCGCCGCCCACATCTGGTGCTGGCCGACCTCGGTGGTGATGATCGGATTGCGATCCTTCGTCAGCTCGTAGAGCCGCTGGATCGCGAGCTGCGGCATGATCTCCGTCTGGGACAGCGGGAACGACAGGCTCTTCTTCGCGCGCCATTCCTCGATGCGCTGCTTCCATATCGAAAGGTCGTTCGCCTTGCGGCCGCCCCACAGTTCGATCATCTGCCTGAGGACATGGGCGCAATCGCCGACGATCGGTAAATCGACGGTCACGGTCTTGTTGATCGACGACCGGTCGATGTCGATGTGGATCTTGGTCGAATTGGGCGCGAAGGCGTCCAGGCGGCCGGTCACGCGATCGTCGAAGCGGGCGCCGACGCAGAGGATGAGGTCCGCCTGGTTCATCGCCAGGTTCGCCTCGTACGTGCCGTGCATGCCCAGCATGCCCAGCCAGTCCTTGTGGTCTGCCGGGAAAGCGCCGAGGCCCATCAGCGTCGAGGTGACAGGCGCACCGGTGAGCGCCTGAAGCTCGCGCAGCAGGTGCGTGGCTTCGGGGCCGGAGTTG
>DASWWL010000154.1:0-19955 GCA_036400975.1 Novosphingobium sp.
TCGGCGGCATGAAGGATTCAGGTTACGGCCGCGTGCGCGGCCATGCCGGCATTCTCGAATGGCTGCAGACCAAGACCGTGTTCATCGACTATTCGGGCGACAAGCGCGATCCGTTCTCGATGAAGTTCTGACACTTCCGCAGCGATACGAAACGAAGGTCCGGAAGCCAGCCGCTTCCGGGCCCTCTCCTTTTCGGGAGAGGAATGAGGCGCGGCAAATCACCGTAAGTAGCGAGGTCAGGCAGGAACGTAAGTCAGCCTGATCACATCCTCGCCAATCCGATCATGAGCCATAAGGCGCAGCGGCGGCCGGGGTCCGGCGAAATATGGCTTGCCGTGGCCAAGCACGACGGGGTGCAGGTAGATTCGATACTCATCGATCAAGCCAAGTTCGGTGAGGCTTTGCGCCAGATCAGGGCCAGCAACTTCGATCTCTCCGTCCCGCCCAGCCTTCAGCGCATGGATCATGCCTTCAAGATCATCATCGACAAGCCTAGCGTTGGGACCAACCGACTTTAACGACCGCGAGACAACCCATTTCGGCTGGCTCCGCCACGCTGCCGCGAAGGCGTGCTCATCCAGATCCCATTCGGGATGATCGTCGTCCCAGTAACGCATGACCTCATATATCCGGCGACCGTACACACTGCCGGCCTGCCCCTGAGCCTCCTCAATGAAGTGGCGGAAGAGCGTGGGACTGGGCCCAAACGCCATGTGATCGACATAACCATCGAGGGACTGGTTCATTCCGAACACAAGCTTAGCCATATCGTCTGCTCCAGACTAAACGGACGAGCGGTGATCGAGCCAATATCTCTCGCAGTCAATGGATGCATCATGAAGGCCGGGGTTCAGCGTCCTGCGGCGACAGTTCTGATTATCGCGAAACCATAAGTTGCAGTTCACATTACTATAGCACCGCCGAGCCCCGCCATCGTCCGCCACGCGTGGCTTTGGAGGCCCTACTCCCTAAGGCCTCAGCCTACCGATTTGCGCCACGCAAGCTCTGCAAGTATCGGTCGAAGCCTAGCAGGGTCGAGATGCAGATTGAAAATATCCCTCAGAACGAGCTCCAATTGCTCAATATCCAGCTTTTTCTTGAATACCTGCTCCCCTGGAGCGCGAACGGTCAGTTCAGAGCCTGAGAGAATAACGCGCCCTTTTCCATCCGCGTGAGTCACAATCAGGTTGTGCAGGAAGGGTGAATCGGGATGCGTCGATGTAAACCAGTTGCTCACCTCAAAATCCTCCTGCTGAGGGAGTTCGTCGAGAACTTCGTAAAGCATCTTCCAGCCATTCTCGGACCGCACTTCCAACCGGCGACCGAACGCGGTTGGCATGAGGCGATAGCATCCTAGAGAGGTGTTTTGCGGGTCGCTATCGTCCCAACGCAGCGGTGCCGTCGGAACCGCCGAGCCGAAACCAACATCGACCAGCCACGTCTCGCCCGCCGCTTCCACCTGCAAGGCCATATGCGTGCGTGGCTGAAAGCCGCTCTCGCCGACACCACCCCAGAGCACGCGCGCGATACGCGCCTTCACTGCGAAGCCCAACCGTTCGAGCACGCGGCTGTATAGGCCATTGTGCTCATAGCAATAGCCACCACGGCCACGCCGCACGAGTTTATCCTCGATCACCGTCGGATCGAGATTGATGCCGTCACCGAGCAAGACGTCGATGGCTTCGAAGGGAATGGCAGCAATATGCGCTGCCTGGAGCGCGTACAGCGTCTCGACACTTGTATCCACTGGTCCGGTATAGCTGAGCCGGACAAGATAGGCTGGCAGATCGAGAGTATCGGAAGTCATCATGCTGCATCCTCGAACATCGTCATGCCGGCCGAGAACGTCTCGGGTTGCCACTGGACGGAACTGTCGAGACCGGCGCCTAGGATCACATATTGGCGGACACCTTCCGCCAGTTGCGCAAGCGTCAAGTCCTCAGCGTCGAGTTCGACATGTCGCGCTCGCCAGAGTGCCATCCTTGCGGTCGTAGGTTCCGGGGCGATCTGCTGTATATCCTTGGGCAATGGCTCCTCCTTGCGAAACGACCATTGGACGGGCAATCTGATCGGCAGAAGTATCTATTATCTGATGATCTTGATCGGCTGGAGCGATCATGCTTGACCCTTTGTCCCTCGATCAGTTGCGAACGTTCGTGGCCGTGGCGGAATGTGGCAGTTTCCGATCCGCTGCGACGAAGCTGTCGCGTGCACAATCAGCGGTTAGTCAAACGATCGCTAATCTCGAACATCGGCTGCAGGTGAAGCTGTTCGACCGTTCAAGCCACCGTCCCGTCATGACGCCGGAAGGCAATGGACTGGTGGCCGATGCGCGGGACATCCTGCTTCGCGTCGATGCCATGCGCGCACGCGCGCATGGCTTGCGCGGCGGCCTCGAACTCCAGTTGGTGATGACGGTTGATACCCTTTTCCCACTTGCCTCCGTCGGTCGCGCGTTGTGCGAAATGCGGACAGAGCACCCTTCTGTGGCCATTCGGTTGGCGACCGAACCGTTGGGTGGCCCTCTCGCCGCGCTGCTGGAGAAACGCAGCCACCTCGCCATTCTGGTAGGGGAGGAATTTCGCGATCCGCGCATCGTCGTGGAGGCAATCGGAGCGATCCGGCATGTCGCAGTCGTATCAGCACAGCATCCGCTTGCTATGCGACAAGGAGCCGACGCCGGATCAAGGGAACTGGCCGATCATATGCAGGTCGTACAGTCTGATCCATCGAACCTTTCGGAAGGCCGGACCTTCGGCGTCCTGTCGAACCGCATCTGCCACGTTGCCACGCAAGATGCCAAGCATGCCATGATACTTTCCGGCCTCGGCTGGGGAAGGCTTCCTCTGTGGCAGATCGAAGCCGACTTACGTGATGGCCGTCTTGTGCGCCTGCCCACCAAGGTACTCGGACGCGAGAGCGAAGTGGTTATGGAAGCTTACCTCGCTCACCGGATCGACGAGCCCCTCGGCTTGGCCGCGCAAGTATTTCACAGGGCTCTGCTTCACCCTGCAACCTCTACAAGTTCGTTCCCGTGGGGCTGAAAGACGGCGCATCCAGATCGAGACGATTTCAATGCAATTGGAGCCGATTCGCGCGGTCGCGCCCTTGCGAGCGGATCATGCAACAAGAACGCATCTGACGGCAGACGATGGATTGGCCTGCCGGAGCATAACGCTCACGGAAGTATTTGGCGCGCCCGGAACGATTCGAACGTCCGACCCTCAGATTCGTAGTCTGATGCTCTATCCAGCTGAGCTACGGGCGCGTTGGAGTGGCGCTCTTAGGAGGGCTCCGAAGACTTGGCAAGCGCCTAAATGAACGAAATCAATCTCTGCGCCAAAGGCCTGTCGAGCGGCGGCATTTCCAGATCAGGAAGGGCGGATGGCGCAAACCAGCGGAGTTCTTCTCCGTCCCGGCATTGCGGTTCACCAGTCCACCGGTGGCAAGTGTAAAGCATTATGACAATGGGCTGCACGCCAGCGGAAAGCATACCTACGCCATCACCTGCGAAAGTCAGGGGAACAAGCGCTTCCGGCAGAAGCACGATGCCCAGTTCTTCCTCGATCTCGCGAATCGCCGCCATTTCGGGTGTCTCGCCCAGCTCAAGCTTTCCTCCGGGAAATTCCCATAGTCCGCCATGCTGTTTGTCGAGGGGCCGCCTCTGCATCAGCACTCGGCCGTCCTCGCCGATGAGGGCCACGGCTGCGACGAGAAGAAGTGTCGACTTTTTTGGCAAGTTTTTCACCCTCTCAACGAAATCTTAAGGCTGATCGGCAAAAACGGCCGCACCGGGAGGCAGAACTGGCAGGATGCGCGTGATCATTCAAACGTTCTTGGCCAAGCTGTTCACCGATGCGCGCGGTGCGACAGCCATCGAATATGGCCTCATCCTGTGTCTGATCGCCCTCGCCACGATCTCCGCCCTGCGCGGCATAGCGGATCCGACCAATGGGTTTCTGGCGACCGTCGAAGCCAAATCGGAAGACGCCCTAGCCAGAAGCGGCATTAGGTAATTGTAAAGGGTTTGGGAATAAATCGTCAAAGGTCCGAAAGCTGAAGCTGCCGGACGGGGTATCGAGACTGAAAGCCAGGAGACTAAACATGAAGTTTTTCAAGAAGCTTCTTCGCAACGAAGAAGGCGCCACCGCCATCGAATACGGCCTCATCGCTGCTCTTATCGCCGTTGCCGCGATCAGCGCGATGTCGGGTCTTGGCGATCAGCTGAGCGCTACTTTCAACACGACCAGCAGCGCTCTGGCCGACGCCGCCTGATCTGATAATCCGGATTGGACGAGATACGGGGCGGCAGGGAAACCTGCCGCCCTTTTTCTATGCCGCGTCTTCGCCCTTCTTCGCGCGCAGCGGATGCCGCGCATTAACGAGGGCCACGAGCCGCGCGCTATCGACGTGCGTGTAGATCTGCGTCGTCGCGATATCGGCATGCCCCAGCAGGGTTTGCAGCACGCGCAGGTCCGCCCCGCCTTCCAGCAAGTGGGTGGCGAAGGCATGGCGCAAGACATGCGGAGAGACTTTTTCGGGCGCAATGCCCGCCCGCCCCGCCAGTTCGCGAAGAAGCTGGAAAAGGCGAACGCGCGTAAGATGTCCCTGCGCCCCGCGCGAAGGGAAGAGCTGGCGGGACTTGCCGGCTCTGAAAACCAACCAGCGTGACAGTGCAGCGCGTGCCCTGCCACTGACCGGCACCATCCGCTGCTGACCGCCCTTCCCGGTAATCGAGAGAAAAGGCGCGTCACGCGGCACTGCCGAAACAGGCAGCGACACAAGCTCGCTCGCTCGCAGGCCGGAACCGTAGAGCAATTCGAGCAGCGTCAGCAACCGCACCGCCTCTGGCCGTTCGCCCGACGCCTCCTCCTCCGCGCGGGCGAACAGACGCTCCACCTCCTGATGCGTGAGGGTGCGGGGCAGCGGACGACGGGCTTGCGCGCGAGGCAACCGCAGCGACGGATCGTCCGGGCGAAGACCTTCATCAACGAGGAAACCGTAGAACTGCCGCAGCGCCGAAGCCTTGCGCGCGACACTACTGGGCGCGAGGTCGGCCCAAGCCTTTCCAAGGCCCGCCAACGCCCCGGCATCGACCACCGCCAGATCTCCCAGCAACGCCTCGGCGCTCTCGAGGTCCCGGCGATAGGCGGCGAGGGTATTGGCGGCTGCTCCCCGCTGCGCCGACAACATGGCGAGAAAGGCTTCGATATGGCTCATAGCCCGTCATCCCCGGCCGGATACCCGGCGGCGATCACCCCCGCGCCACCGCTTCGGCCGCGATCATCCGCGCCTCCGCCTCCAGCCCGACCTGCCGCAGCGCCGATACGATGTGATAGAGATAACGGGGAGTCATCTTGGCCCAGTTATCTCCTTGCATCCCCACGCCTGCCAGCAACGCGACAAGCGCAGGGTTTTTGACCGCCGCCGCCTGATCGATCAGGCGCGTCCAGCGCGTCGGCGCATCGAGTTTCATTTCCAGATCCTCGTCGAACCCGCTGGCCGTCTGCGGCGAAATACGGCCAAGGCCCGCCAGACTAGCGACGAGAAAGGCGGTCTTGCGCGAATTCTCGCTCCCATCCCCATCCTGGAACGTACTGATTTCACCGCTTCCCACGGCTTGCGAATTGATCGGCGCGACAAGTACGAGCTGCGCCCAGGCGAGGCTGCCGTTTTCCACCTGCGAGGCCCAGCGCAGCGCGTTACGGTCCAGACCTGCCGTCAGCATCGAAGCGACGAGGTCGCCGGCCTGGTCCTTCAGCGCGGCATCAACTGGAATCCGCGCGGCAGCATAAGCTGTCAGCACCTGCCGCGAATAGCGGCGAGCAGCATCGCCGCCGCCATCCCACAGCTTCCGCATCGCCGCAAGGCGAGCGGAAGGCTCCGCGGCGACATAGGCATCGCGCAGCGTCGAGGCCCGATCCTGCCAATCGCCGGTGATGTCGTCATTGGCGTATATCTGACCGTAGAGATCGACCAGTGCGGCGCCCGAAAGGATACCCGCGCCAGCCGCGCGATCCGCGGCGGCGGCGCGCCTTTCCAGCCCCAACATCGGCGCGGTTGCGGCCATGTAGTCGTAACGTGGTCCGGCATTCGCCATCAGCGTGTCCGGCGGAGTCAAGCCGACGGCGATCGCCAGCGCATAGCGCCACGGCGTCATGTCGGTAACGTCGTCCCACTCGACCGTCACTGCCCGACGCGCCTTGCCGGCAGCACCCGCGTACTTCTGCGCCAGTAGCAGGTCGATCTTCGGCATCGTCCCACGCGACATCGCACGGTCGAGCTGCATAAGGCCTTGCCCGCCCTCGCCTTCGAAGGCGGTGCAGATCGCACGCAGCACGTCCCATTGCGCATCCTTGCGCAAGCCGCCCTGGATAGCGACCGCCGGGCAGATGCCGGTGAAGTCAGCCGTAGCGACATAGGCGTCGATCGCCGCCTGCGTCAGCGCGGGGTTGTAGTTGCCGGTATCGATATCCTGCACCAGCGCACGCGCGCCCTCGCCCTCTCCCATGCGTACGAGTAGCGCCGCCCGCAGCGCGACGAAATCGGCGGGATCCATGCGGGTCGGAGCGTCGAGACGTGAGGCCAGCGCACGACGCAACAGGATATGGCCCCAGCGCGAAACCATCGCACCACGATTGCCCGCGAGCGCGGCGCGCACCAGCGAGGCGTCCTGACCCGCCAGCGCACCACCGGGCAATCCCCCTTCACTTTCATCCAGCACGCCGATGCGCTGCATCGATCGACGCGCAGCGACCGGAATATCGAATTTCGGCCGAAGCCCGAGCGCGTCCTCCAGTTCCTCGGGCGACATGCGCTCCAGCACCTCGATCGGGGGAAGCGCAATCCCCTCGGGCAGCGCGGCATGCACAACCGACGCGGCGGGTTCGTCCGACGGAAGCTGCTGCATGACCGGAGATGCTCCGGCCGACGCTGACGCTGACGCAGGCGCAGTCGCCGGGGCTCGAGGCGCAGCGGGTGGAGCCGAAGGCGCGCGGGGCGCGGGCTCCTCGAAACCGGGCGGGAGAAGGGATTCGGGGGCACCTTGCGCCAGCGCCCAGGCGGATGTGCAGGCAAACACCGCACCGGCAATCAGACGGACAGGTTTCACCGGGCGATCTCCGGCACCGGCACAGGCTGAACAATCTCACGAAGCGGCTCGCGACCGCCATCCACCCAGGCCCAACCAAGCAGGATCGGAATGGGGCTGGCGACCAAGCCGATGGCGAGCCGGTTCCTGCGCATGGCGATAGTCACTCTCGTCCCTTCCCGGAAGCTTGCGCTGCGAACTAGCCCAACTATACGCGAGCCTGCAATGGACGTTGATGAAACCTCGCTCTCGACCGAAGAAATCGGTCAGATCGCCGCACGGATCGACCGGCCCATCGTGCTGGTCGGCATGATGGGGGTCGGCAAGACGAGCGTGGGCAAACGCCTCTCCACCCTGTTCCAATGCCCGTTCATCGATGCCGACGAGGAGATCGAGAAAGCCGCGCAGATGGCGATCCCTGAAATTTTCGCGGCATATGGCGAGGAATATTTCCGCGATGGCGAGCGGCGCGTGATCGCCCGGCTGCTGGAAGATGAAGGCGGCCGCAAAGTGATCGCCACCGGCGGCGGCGCGTTCTGCAACGAACATACCCGCCGCCTGATCCTCGAGCGCGGCATCGCGGTATGGCTGGACAGCGACATCGACACGTTGGTCGAACGCACGTCCCGAAAGGACAACCGACCCTTGCTGAAAGAAGGGGATCCGCGCCAGATACTCACGCGTTTACGGGAAGAACGGCGCGAGGCCTATGCGCAGGCGCCGATCCATGTGTTGAGCAACAACGGTCCCAAGGGCCGCACCGTCTCCAATGTGCTGAAGGGAATCGACGAATGGCTGTGATCCCCGTCGATATCGCGAGCCGTCCCTACGAAGTGCGCGTCGGCGCGGGCCTGCTGGCCGAAGTGGTCTCACATTGTCGGGGCAAGCTACGCAAGCCCGACGTCGCGATCGTTACCGACGAGAACGTATACAAGTTGTGGGGTACGGTCGTGCAGACCGCGCTGCACGACGCTGGCCACACGCCGCACTGGCGCATCCTGCCTGCCGGCGAGGCGACCAAGAACTGGGACGAGCTTTCGCGCCTGATCGACTGGCTGCTGGAACTGGGCATCGAACGGGGCGATCACATCCTCGCGCTCGGCGGCGGCGTGATCGGCGACCTCACCGGGTTCGCGGCGTCGATCGTCAAGCGCGGCTGCCACTTCATCCAGCTTCCCACGACGCTGCTCGCGCAAGTCGATTCGAGCGTTGGCGGCAAGACCGCGATCAACACGCCCGCCGGCAAGAATCTCGTCGGCGCATTCCACCAGCCTTCGCTGGTGCTGGCCGACCTTGCGATGCTCGATACCTTGCCCCCGCGCGAACTGCGCGCGGGCTATGCGGAAGTCGTGAAGTACGGCCTGATCGGCGACGCCGACTTCTTCGCCTGGTGCGATGCGAACGGCGCTGCGCTGCTGGGCGGCGATCCCGCCTTGCGCGAATATGCCGTCGCACACTCGGTCGCCCAAAAGGCCAGAATCGTAAAGGAGGACGAGTTCGAGACCACGGGCACGCGCGCGCTGCTCAATCTCGGCCACACCTTCGGCCACGCGCTGGAGGCGGAGACCGGCTATTCAGATCGCCTGCTGCACGGGGAAGCGGTGGCGCTCGGCATGGTGCTCGCCGCCCGCTACTCCGCCCGGCGCGAACTGATGCCGCGTGCCACGGCCGAACGCGTCGCACGACATATCGCCGCGATGGATCTACCCGCCAAGCTTTCTGCCCTCGGCCTGACCTGCGATGGCAAGACGCTGACCGCGCACATGCTCCATGACAAGAAAATGGACGCCGGCACCCTGCCCTTCGTGCTGATGAAAGGCATAGGCGCAGCGTTCCTGGCAAAGGACGTCCAATTGGACGACGTCACGACCTTCCTCGACGAGGAGCTTGCGCGCTAGGCCAACGTCGCTAGCATCCCCGCGCAGATGCGGGGACAGTGACATGACACAGCACCGTAGGGCCTGGCCGGCCCGGATCAAACATGGTCGCTACCTTCTGTTTCTGGCGCTGCTGATTCTACTCCCCTGGCCGCTGACCAGCCTGCTCCCACCGGTCGAGGCCGCGCTGGCCGCGTTCGACCTGGCGGCGCTGGTGTTCATCGCCAGCGTCATCCCCCTGTGGCGTGACGGCGCACCCGGCATCATCCGGCGGCAAGCGGAACGGGACGATGGCGGGCAAGTGACCCTGCTGGTGCTGACGGCGATCCTGCTGGTTGCAATCATGAGCGCGATCACAACGTTGCTGACCGGAAAGAATGTGCTGGGCGCACCCCTGCTCGCCATGCTGGTCGCCTCGCTTCTGATCGCCTGGTTCTTCAGCAACCTCGTCTTCGCATTCCACTACGCGAAGCTGTATTATTCGCGAACCGGGCTCGGCAAGGATCTCGGCGGCCTCGACTTTCCAGGAGAGGAGGAACCGGTTTTCGCCGATTTCGTGAACTTCTCCTTCGTCCTAGGCATGACGTGCCAGACCGCCGACATCGCGATCACGGATCAGAAGATGCGGCGGGTCGCAACCGGGCACGGCTTGCTGGCATTCGTCTTCAATCTTGTGGTTCTGGCGATGACCGTGAACATTCTGGCGGGCGCCGCCTGATCGCGCGCATGGCTTTCCTAAACTGCTCGCCCCACACTACTCAGTAGCCATGACCTATCATCGCGCAATCCTTGCGCACCGGGAGATCGCATGACAGCAGCCGAAGCCACGCCGGAACTCGCCGCCACGCGGCATGATCGCGCCTTCCTCGGCCATCCCAAGGGGCTCGGCTATCTAGCCGTGGTCGAAGGGTGCGAGCGGTTCTCGTACTATTCGATGCAGACGCTGCTGGTGCTCTACATGGTCAAGCACCTGCTCCTGCCCGAGCACATCGGCAGCGTGCTCGGGCTCGGCTGGCTGCGCGAGAACTATTACACCGGGCTCGAAGGACAGCCGCTCGCCTCAGCGATCTTCGGCGATTACACTGCGCTCGTCTACCTGACGCCGATCCTGGGAGGCGTGATCGCCGACCGCTGGCTTGGTCGCCGCGCAACGCTGATCGTCGGCGGGCTGACGATGGCGCTCGGCCATTTCCTCATGGCGTTCCAAGGCAGCTTCCTTTTCGCGCTGCTGGCGCTGATCGTCGGCGTCGGACTGTTCAAAGGCAACATCGCCAGCCAGGTAGGCGAACTCTATTCGGAAAACGACATCCGCCGTGCGATGGCGTTTCAGATATTCTACATCGCGATCAACGTAAGCGTGATCGCGGCACCGCTCGTTTCAGGCACGCTGGGCGAGAAATGGGGCTGGCATTGGGGCTTCGGCGCGGCCGGGGTGGTAATGGTGGCCGGCCTGCTACTTTATCTCTCAGCGACGCGTTGGCTGCCACCCGACAATCGCGTCGTCCAGAAGACCGCACAGACGCGCGCGCGCATGGAAGGCAGCGACTGGCTGCGCCTTGCTGCGCTAGTGATCCTCGTGCCGGTTCTGGCCGTAGCGTTGCTGACCAATCAAGAGATATTCAACGCCTATCTCGTCTGGGCGGACGAGCATTTTGAGCTGACCTTCCTCGGCAATCGCGTGCCGACAAGCTGGATGATCACGATCGACGCGGCTCTCAGCTTCTCGATGCTGGTCGCGGTCGCCGCCTTCTGGAAGTGGTACGGCGCCCGCCGCGAAGAACCCGACGAGCTTGGAAAGATGGTGATCGGCAGCCTGTTCACCATCGGCGGCGGGCTTTGCCTGGTCATCGCGGCGGCGACACAAGGCGAGGGGAAGATCGGGTTGTTCTGGCCGGTGATGTTCCATCTGCTCAACAGCATCGGCTTCTCACATATCCTGCCGGTGAGTCTCGCGCTGTTCTCCCGCCTCGCTCCACGTGCGATCAATGCTACCGTTCTGGGCATATACTACTTGGCCTTCTTCGCGGCGAACAAGATCGTCGGCACCGTCGGCGGCTGGTACAGCACGATGGACACCGTGCAGTTCTGGCTGTTCCACGTCGCGACGGCGGTAGTCGGACTGGTGGCTTTCGCATTGTTCAAATGGGTGCTGGCGCCCCGGCTACTACGGGAAGCGGTCTAGGGCATGAGGTCCGTCACCGCGAAATCCGGCAACAGTTCATCGATCAGCAGGCTGCGGTGGCAGGCTTTGGCGTCGCGCTCATAGCACAGCAGCGTCACCCGTTTGTCACCGGCCAGGGCGCGCAGTTCGGCCATCGCGGCGATCGCTTCGGGAAGCTGGAGCTGACCCGCATAGATGCGCGATAGCTCCGCATGATCGCCCCGCCGCGCAGCGGCACGACCATCGGCCGGAGTGCCGAGCGGCTTGAAATGGCGGTACTCGATCCCCGCCTCGCGCAAGGCAGCCGCCAGTGAGGATTTCGAGAAACCCGGCCGGCGCGAAAGCGGCAAGGCGCGGATATCCGCCAGCACTTCCGTACCGGCGGATGACAAGGCGGCGATGACATCGGCCACCGTCGCTTGCTCGTACCCAATCGTCCATATGGCATGGCTCATATCCCCAGAGTGGGGAGCCGCCCGACGATCCGCAAGCTTCAGCGCGCCATCACCACGCCGAGGTCGAGCACGCCCTTGCGGCTCTTGATCTTCCACTTGCCGTCCTCTCGGACGAAGCGGTCGAGATGACGGCCCATATGCGGAATAGAGGGATCACCGCCTTCTTTCGCCGTGACCGCGACCCAGACGCATTCGCCGGTCGCGGTGTCGCCATCGACCTCGATCGTGGGCGAAGCGATCAGGTGCAGCGTGCGGTGCGTCTTCGGCGCCTGATTGCCGTCGCGGCCGCCCACGACCTTCCACGCGCCCTCTTCAATCGCCTCGCGACCGTCAGCGTTGATCACGCCGAGGCGCAGCTTCGCATCCCTGGCGAACAACGCGGCATAGGCAGCGGCATCGCCGAGATCGAGGTTGCGGGCATACGCGACGTAGATCTTGCGGATTTCTTCGATGTCCTCGAGCACTTGCAGGCGCTTCTGAAGAGCTTCGAGCGTCGGCTGATCGGCCATGTCTTCTCCTGATCTGTTATGATTCCGTAGCCCCGGCGCTATCAATTCATCTTGGCCGTGTCGCGGACGTTTTTCAGGCGATTTGTTCGCT
The DNA here is from genome assembly GCA_036400975.1 of Novosphingobium sp. Taxonomy (GTDB): domain Bacteria; phylum Pseudomonadota; class Alphaproteobacteria; order Sphingomonadales; family Sphingomonadaceae; genus Novosphingobium. The sequence goes on from DASWWL010000154.1 coordinate 12,184, forward strand.
GCAGTCAGCCAAAGACCGCAACCGATTGCATACCCGCCATGATCGGCGCGCCATCGGTGTTCCAGATTTCCATCGTCTGGCTCGAACAGCCGTTCTCCGCGTAGTCCCCGTGCGAACGGAGCAGCCACCAACCGTCGCGGGTCCTTGGCTCGGGCGTCAACAGGTTGCATTGCCATGTCATCGAACTCACCGGCGAACGCGCATCGAGCAGCGGCAGCACCCCAGGCGGCAGGCCATCGGCGCAGGCGAGCAGTCCGATCATGTGATCGATCCCTTCCCGCTCGCACAGCCGTACCCACCAGCACAGCTCGGGTTCTTTCTCCGCGCTCCTCGGCACGGCGAAACGCACATCGAAATGGCTGCGCAGGAATATCGGCGAAAGCTCGGTCGGCACGGCTTGCGCATCGTCCGGCGCAATCAGGCCCGAAGGCGGCGGTCGATCATTGATATGCAGCGCACTCGGCACCGGTCCCATGAACACGAAGCTGGCGAGGAGACCGACGCCGCCCTCTCCCGCGATCTCGGCCGCGAACCAAGTGGCGTTGCGTCCGGCCCGCAGCTTCCGCGCGGAAACCACGACGTCGCCCGCCAATGGCCCCACGAAGCTGACTTGCGCCGATCGTAAGGGCGGCAGTTCGCCGCCAACACGCATCGCCGCCGCCAGCGCCAAGGCGGCAGAGAATCCGCCATATGCCGTACGTCCCTGATGCCAGTCCGTCGGGATCGAAAGCGCAAAACCGTCCGACCGCGCCTCCAGCCCCGCAAGAACTGCGGGCAGGCTCATTCGAGTTCGAGGATGATCGCATCCACGGCCAGGCTCTCGCCGGCCTTGGCGTTGACCTTCTTGACCGTAGCCGATTTCTCGGCACGCAGGATGTTCTCCATCTTCATCGCCTCGACCACCGCGAGCGGCTGGCCAGCCTCTACCTTGTCGCCCTCGCCGACATGCAGCGCGACGAGCAGGCCCGGCATCGGGCAGATGAGGAACTTGGAAAGATCCGGCGGCACCTTCTCGATCATGTGATCGGCAAGGTGGGCAACGCGCGCGGGCAGAATATCGACCTTGTGGATCGCACCGCGCGTCGTGACCTTCAGGCCCGTGCGCGTCGGCTCGATCTTGACGCCGATTTCCTCGCCATCGACTTCGGCCAGCACGAGCTTGTCGCCAGGCGTATATTCCATCGCCAGATCGATAGCTTCACCATCGACCGTGATCTCGTCCTCATCAAGCGCGACGAGGAAACGATGATCGCCGATCTTCACGCTCCATTCGGACGGCGGCGGCAGATGATGCGCCAGCTGGCCATCGACGTTGCGCGCGCGATCCGCGCGAGCCGTGGCGACAAAGCCTGCGACAGCGGCGATCTTGGCCTTGATATCGTCCGACGTAGCCGCGCCGGTGAAACCTTCCGGATATTCCTCGGCGATGAAGCCCGTCGTAAGCTCGCCCGAACGGAAACGCGGGTGCTGCATGATCGCGGAGACGAAATCGATATTGTGGCCAAGCCCCTCGATCTCGAAGGCATCGAGCGCGGCGATCTGCTTGTCCGCCGCCTCGTCGCGCGTCTCGCCCCAAGTGATCAGCTTGGCGATCATCGGGTCGTAGAACATGGAGACTTCGCCGCCTTCGTAGACGCCGTCATCGACGCGCACGCCATCGATCCCGCGGCGGCCATTCTCCGAGCCATCGTCGACCCAGCCATCGACCGGCGGACGATAGCGGGTCAGGCGGCCCGTGGAAGGCAGGAAGCCGCGATAGGGATCTTCGGCATAGACGCGGTTTTCGATAGACCAGCCCTCGATCTTCACGTCGTCCTGCGTGAAAGCCAGCTTCTCTCCGGCGGCGACGCGGATCATCTGCTCAACGAGATCGACCCCGGTGATAGCTTCCGTGACCGGATGCTCAACCTGAAGACGCGTGTTCATTTCGAGGAAATAGAAGCTTTCGCCGCTAGGGTCCGCGCCCGAAACGATCAACTCGACCGTACCGGCCGAGTAATAGCCCACCGCCTTCGACAGCGCGACGCACTGCTCGCCCATGGCCTTGCGCATCTTCTCCGTGACGAAGGGCGACGGCGCTTCTTCGACCACTTTCTGGTGACGGCGCTGGATCGAGCATTCCCGCTCGTTCAGGTAGAGCACGTTGCCATGCTTGTCGCCCAGGATCTGGATCTCGATGTGGCGCGGGTTGAGGATGAACTTCTCGATGAAGACGCGGTCGTCGCCGAACGAGTTCAGGCCCTCGCGCTTCACGGACTCGAAACCCTCGCGCACGTCCTTCTCGTCATAGGCCAGGCGCATGCCCTTGCCGCCGCCGCCGGCCGAAGCCTTCATCATCACCGGATAGCCGATATCGTTCGAGATGCGCACCGCATGCTCGGTGTCCTCGATCTCGCCGACGAAGCCAGGAACGACGTTGACCCCCGCTTCCTTGGCCAGCTTCTTGGATTCAATCTTGTCGCCCATCGCGGCGATCGCGCCCACCGGGGGGCCGATGAACTCGATGCCTTCGGCGGCGAGCTGCTCGGCAAAACTGGTGCGCTCAGACAGAAAGCCATAGCCTGGATGCACGGCCTCGGCGCCCGTCTGCTTGCAGGCGGCGATGATCTTGTCGGCGATCAGGTACGACTGGGCAGCCGGAGACGGACCGATATGCACCGCCTCATCGGCCATCTGCACGAAAGGCGCGCGCGCATCGGCATCCGAATAGACGGCCACCGTCTGGATGCCCATGCGACGGGCGGTCTTGATGACGCGGCAGGCGATTTCGCCGCGATTGGCGATGAGGATTTTCTTGAACACCCTGTTACTCCAACATCAATCGCCGTGCATGAACCCGGCGTGGAATATCCCAACGATTGCCATTGCGGCGACGGCGATGGAAAGACCACCGCCATTTCCGTCACTCTCCGTTTTTATCGATCCCGCGAAACGACGTCACTCCGCCGCCTCCCGCATAGCGCAGCCGCGCGGCTCCTCGATCTGCATCGCCGTCAGCCCCAGCCGCGCGAACATCGCCGCGTCTGTATCGTCGCCCGCATTGGGCGCGGTCAGCAGCTTGTCGCCGGTGAAGATCGAATTCGCGCCTGCCAGGAAGCACAGAGCCTGCGCCGCATCCGACATTGATTCGCGTCCCGCCGAAAGGCGCACCATGCTTTCCGGCATCGTAATGCGCGCCACGGCCACGGTGCGGACGAACTCGATGTCGTCGATCTTCGCCAACGGGGTATCCGCCAGCATGTCGCCCAGCACCGTGCCCTTGACGGGCACCAGCGCATTGACCGGCACGCTCTGCGGATGTTCCGGCAAAGTCGCCAGCGCGTGAATGAAGCCGACGCGATCGGCGCGCGTCTCGCCCATGCCGACGATCCCGCCGCTGCAGACATTCATGCCCGCCTTGCGGACGTGATCCAGCGTCAGCAGGCGATCCTCGAAAGTGCGGGTGGTGATGACGTCGCCATAGCGTTCGGGGGAAGTGTCGATATTGTGGTTGTAGTAGTCCAGCCCCGCCTCGGCGAGCATCCCGGCCTGCCGTTCAGTCAGCATACCGAGCGTCATGCAGGTTTCCATACCCATCGCACGAACGCCCTTCACCATCTCGATGATGGCGGGCATGTCGCGATCCTTCGGATTACGCCAGGCCGCACCCATGCAGAAGCGCGTCGAGCCGGCATCCTTCGCCTGCGCCGCCGCCTGCAGCACGGCGCGTGGGTCCATCAGCTTCGTCGCCTTGACTCCCGCCTCGGCGCTTGAGGATTGCGAACAATAGCCGCAGTCTTCCGGACAGCCGCCGGTCTTCACCGAAAGGAGCGTGGAGAGCTGCACCTCGCCGGCGCGATGGTTCGTCCGATGGACCTCCGCCGCGCGAAACACGAGTTCGGTGAACGGTAAATCGAAGAGCGCCGCGATCTCGTCGCGCGTCCAGTCGTTGCGTGTCATGGTCATCCCGGTTTCCGCGCCAGATAGACGCCGAGCGCCATTACCGCGATGCCCAGCACCCGGCGCGGCGTGATCGCCGATTGCACCGCGCCCCAAAGGCCGAAGTGATCGATGGTGGCGGCCGCCACAAGCTGGCCCAGCAGCACGAAGAACACCGCGTTGCCCACACCGATGCGCGGAGCCGCCCATGTGATCGACAGCGCGTAGAAAAGTATGAAGACGGCGCCCGCATAAAGCCACGGCTTGCCGAAGCTGATGCGCGCAAGCGACGGCGCGTCGCCGGAAATCGCGAGGACGAGGGCGGCTAGCGTCACGCCGACGACGAAAAGCACGAAGGTCGCCGCGACGGGGCTTCCCAATTGTTGTCCAAGGCCCGCGTTCAGCGTCGCCATGATCGGGATGCCAATGCCCGTAAGGAACATCAGCCCCGCGATGGGTACAAAGGAAGCCTGACTGGGCACGTTTACTCGGCCGCTTCCAGTTCGCCCACCGGCGGCATGTTATGGCCGAGCAGGCGCAGCACATCGGCGGCGCACTCGACCACGTTCGAGCCGGGACCATAGATGCCCTGCACTCCGGCATTGCGGAGGTATTCGTAATCCTGCGGCGGGATCACGCCGCCGGCGATCACCTTGATATCGCCCCGGCCCTTTTCCTTGAGCTGGCGGATCAGCTCGGGGATCAGCGTCTTGTGACCGGCGGCGAGGCTCGATGCGCCCACCACGTCCACACCGCTGTCAAGCGCGAGGACAACGGTTTCCTCCGGCGTCTGGAACAGCGGGCCGGACACCACCTCGAAGCCCATGTCGCCGAATGCCGAAGCGATGACGTTGGCCCCCCGATCGTGGCCGTCCTGCCCCATCTTGGCGACCAGCAGCCTGGGCTTGCGGCCAAGACGGCGCTCTACGGCCTGCACGCCGTCAAGCACTTGCTGCCAGCGGCTGTCACCCTGGTAAGGCGCCGCATAGACACCCTTCACCGGCACCGGCTGCGTGCCATAACGATCGAAGCTTTCTTCCATCGCGGAGCTGATCTCGCCCAGCGTAGCGCGCGCGCGCGCGGCCTCGACCGCCAGCGCCAGAAGGTTGTTCTCGATGCTGGAAGGCTGCGCCGCGCCATCGCGCAGCGCCTTGAGCGCGGCCTGGCAGGCTGCTTCGTCACGCCCGGCCTTCACCTTCTTGATGCGGGCGATCTGTCCTTCGCGAACCTTGGCGTTATCGACCTCCAGCGTTTCGAGCAGATCCTCGTTGGCAAGGCGATACTTGTTCACGCCCACGATCACGTCGTCGCCGCGATCGACCCGCGCCTGACGGGCAGCAGCGGCGGTTTCGATCATGGCCTTGGGCCAACCGGCGGCAACCGCCTTGGCCATGCCGCCCTCGGCCTCAACGCGCTCGATGATCTCCCAGGCCTGATCGACGAGCTGCTGAGTCAGCGATTCGATGTAGTACGAGCCACCCAGCGGATCGACGACATTGCACATGCCGGTCTCTTCCTGGATGATGATCTGCGTGTTGCGGGCGATACGAGCCGAAAAATCCGTGGGCAACGCGATCGCCTCGTCCAGCGCGTTGGTATGGAGCGACTGAGTGCCGCCCAGCATCGACGCCATGGCCTCGATCGTGGTGCGGATGACGTTGTTATAGGGATCCTGCTCCTGCAGCGACACGCCCGAGGTCTGGCAGTGCGTGCGAAGCATCTTCGAACGCTCGTCCTTGGCGCCGAGACGGGTCATCACCCGGTGCCACAGCACGCGCGCGGCGCGCAGCTTGGCGACTTCCATGAAAAAGTTCATGCCGATGGCGAAGAAGAAGGACAGACGGCCCGCGAACTTGTCGATGTCGAGACCCGACGCCACGCCGTAACGCACGTATTCCGCGCCATCGGCAATGGTGAAGGCCAATTCCTGCACCTGCGTCGCGCCGGCTTCCTGCATGTGATAGCCGGAAATCGAGATCGAGTTGAACTTCGGCATCTCGCGGCTGGTATAGCCGAAGATGTCCGAGATGATCCGCATGCTGGGCTCGGGCGGATAGATGTATGTGTTGCGGACCATGAACTCCTTGAGGATGTCGTTCTGGATGGTCCCGTCGAGCAACTTGCGCTCGACGCCCTGCTCCTCGCCCGCGACGATGAAGAAGGCCAGGATCGGTATCACCGCGCCGTTCATCGTCATGGAAACCGACATCTGATCGAGCGGGATGCCGTCGAACAGGATCTTCATGTCCTCGACGCTGTCGATGGCGACACCCGCCTTGCCGACGTCGCCGACGACGCGCGGGTGATCGCTGTCATAGCCGCGATGCGTCGCAAGGTCGAAAGCAACCGACAGCCCTTTCTGGCCCGCCGCCAGGTTGCGGCGATAGAAGGCGTTCGATTCCTCGGCGGTCGAGAAGCCGGCGTACTGGCGGATCGTCCAGGGACGGCCCGCATACATCGATGCGCGCACGCCTCGCGTGAAGGGCGCAAAACCGGGCAAGCCAGGCTCGACCGTCACGTCCTCGGCGGTGTAGAGCGGCTTGACGTCGATGCCTTCGGGCGTATGCCAGGTCAGGTCCCTGCCCTTGACCTCCTTGGTCGCCGCTGCCTGCCAGGTTTCGATCGTCGGTTTGTCGCTCATCGTCCTACCTCATAGCCTCCTTCGCCTTCCGGGGAGGAGAAACAACCTCAATGCGCCTCTTTCGGCGTCTCCATGATCTCGGTCAGCTGGCCCCCCATGTCCTTCGGATGGACGAAGAAGATGAGCGTGCCGTGCGCGCCGATGCGAGGCTCGCCGAGAACGCGCTTGCCCAGACTTTCGAACCACGCCTTGGCTTCGTGAATATCCGGCACTTCGTAGCAGATATGGTGCTGGCCACCGAGCGGGTTCTTCTCCAGCCACTTGCCGACCGCAGAGTCCGCCGCAGTAGGCTGCAGCAGTTCCACTTGCGTGCCCTCGGTCCCGTTCTCGCCCGGCGTGTTGACGAAGCAGACGCGGACCTGCTGGCTTTCCAGCACGAAAGGCTCGGTAATATCGGTCGCGCCCATGACGTCGCGATAGAACGCGATCGAAGCGTCGAGATCCGGCGTGGCGACGCCGATGTGATTCATGCGGCCGAGCTTGAAGGACATGCGCGTTACTCCACGTTCTCGATGATCATGGCGATGCCCTGCCCGCCGCCGATGCACATGGTGATAAGGCCATAGCGGCCGCCGGTGCGCTTCAGCTCATAGATGGCCTTGACGGTCATGATGCAGCCGGTGGCGCCGACCGGATGCCCTAGGCTGACCCCCGAACCGTTCGGATTGACCTTCTCGGGATCGAACCCCAGCGCCTTGGCGACGGCAGCCGCCTGTGCGGCGAAGGCCTCATTGCTCTCGATCACGTCGATCTGATCGAGCGCCAGGCCCGCCCGCTTCAGGGCGATCGGCACCGCCTTGATCGGCCCCTCGCCCATATAGGCGGGATCGACGCCGGCATGGCCCCAGGCGACGATCTTCGCGAGCGGCTTCAGTCCCTTGGCCTCGACCGCGCTGCCGGTAGCCAGCACCACGGCGGCCGCGCCGTCGTTGATGCCGCTGGCGTTGGCGGCAGTGACGCGACCATCCTTCTTGAACGCGGGCTTCATCGCCGCCAGCGTTTCCATGCTGGTGTCGGCGCGCGGATGCTCGTCGGTATCGAAGACGACGACGCCCTTGCGGGTCTTGATCTCGATCGGGAGGATCTGGTCCTTGAAGCGTCCTTCCGCGATCGCGCGGCTGGCGCGCTGGTGGCTGGTCACCGACAGCGCGTCCATGTCCTCGCGGCTGATGCAGTGACGCTCGGCAACGTTCTCGGCGGTGATGCCCATGTG
>DASWWL010000155.1:0-15891 GCA_036400975.1 Novosphingobium sp.
GGTGAATGCCACACCGGCATGGACGAAACCTCGGGGTATGCCCCGACGCAAGGCGGCAAGGCAGCGAGCCCGTCCCGCCAGCGCCCCGCACCTCAGGGTCGTGCCGGACAGCCATGCGTGATGCTGCCGGCCGTTCGCATAGCAACTCACACGCATCCACGCCCGTACTGCCGGGCACATACCACTAGCGCCGGCCGCACTGCCCGTTCGCTGTTCTCTACCTCCAGGCGCAAACCCGGCCTCGCCAGCGGGCGATCAAACGCGCCTACGTCAGGCGCCGAGAGAAACCACGCCGCCGGTCGAGCCGAAACCGCCTTCGCCGCGCTGCGTCTGATCCAGTTCATCGACTCTCAGCCAGCTCAGGCGCACGACCGGCGCCAGCACGAGCTGGGCGATGCGGTCGCCCCGCCGAATCGTGAAAGGTTCGGTGCCATGATTGATCAGGATCACCTTCAATTCGCCGCGATAGTCCGAATCGATCGTTCCCGGCGTGTTGGGCACGGTGATGCCGTGCTTGAGGGCCAGGCCCGAGCGTGGGCGGACCTGTATCTCGTAGCCCTGCGGAATCGCGACCGCGAGGCCTGTCGCCACCGGATGCCGCCCGCCCGGCGGCAGCATGACATCCTCGGCCGCAAGCACGTCCATGCCCGCCGCACCCTCGGTGGCGTATTCCGGTAGTTCCAGCCCTTCGAAATGAGGCAGGCGCTTCACCAGAACGGGGGTGGCTTCAGTCGAGTGCATCGGCGATCCTTTCGACGATCGCGCGCGCGACGTCTTCCTTGGGCATTTCGGACAGGCTTTCGATTCCCTTGGCAGTGACGATGTGAACCGTATTGGCAGCCCCCCCCATCACATCACCCGACACGTCGTTGGCGACGATCCAGTCGGCGCCTTTGCGCTTGCGCTTCTCCTTCGCGTTGTCGAGCACGTTCTCGGTCTCGGCGGCGAAGCCGATCAGCAGCTTCGGCCGCTTGGGAGCAGACGCAACTGTCGCCAGAATGTCCGGATTCTCCGTCAACAGCAGGGCCGGCGGCGCGGAACCACGTTTCTTGATCTTCTCGCGCGTGAAATCCTGCGTGCGCCAGTCCGCCACGGCGGCGACCATCACCGCGACGTCGGCGGGCAGCGCGCGTTTCACCGCCTCGGCCATTTCGCGCGCGCTCTCGACATCGATGCGATCGACGCCCGGCGGCGTCGGCAGGGTTACAGGCCCCGACACGAGCGTGACCCGCGCTCCGGCAACAGCAGCCGCGGCGGCGATGGCAAAGCCCTGCTTTCCGGAAGAGCGGTTGGCGATATAGCGCACCGGATCGATCGGTTCGTGCGTCGGCCCCGCCGTCACCAGCACATGCCTACCGTAAAGCGGGCGATGCTCGGGGTCCGCCAGAAAATCGGGCTGGCCGGCGAGCGGATCGTCCTCGCCGGGGGCGGGCGCATTCAAGCTGATCGCATCAGGAGCCGTCGATGGCGCGCTCCGCGCCTTGCCTTTCTTGGAAAGCAGCGGGCTATCGAGATTGAGCGGCGGAACCTCTTCCTCCGGCGCGATATCCTGGAGGAATGCGGGATCATCGAACCCCAATTCATGGGAAGGTTCCACAGGCGTCGGGGACTGCCCCGCGCGCGTGATCATCGAGGCGCTGAGGCCCGGCATTCCATTGTCGGCTTCAGGCTCTTCCGCATCAAGCGCCAAAGCAGGCGACTGACCGACATCACCCGGATCGATATCGAGCGCCCAGGCGATCGCCCGCCATATCTCTACCGGCTCCGGCAAGCGGCCGGGGCCGAACTCGCCGCAAGCCATCGGCCCTTCGTCGGGCTCCATCACATAGACCCCGGCGTTACGCAGCGTCTCGACGTTGCGCACGGTCGCGGCATGCTGCCACATGCGCACGTTCATCGCCGGCACCGCCATCACCGGCTTGTCGGTGGCGAGCAGCAGCGTGGTGGCAAGATCATCGGCGATGCCGGCCGCCATCTTCGCCATCAGGTCCGCCGTCGCCGGACAGACCACGACGAGATCCGCTTGGCGCGAGAGCTGAATGTGTCCCATCTCGACCTCGTTCCGGAGGTCCCACAGCGTGGTGTGGACGGGATTCTCGCTAAGCGCGGCAAGCGCCATGGCGGTGACGAACTTCGATCCACCCTCGGTCAGCACGCAAGTCACGTCGCCGCCGCCCTTGCGGATCATGCGGACGAGCTCGCAGCTCTTGTACGCGGCAATGCCGCCGCCGACGACGAGAAGGATGCGAGGACCGCTCATTCGCGCGCTTTTGCCTTGCGCATGGCGGCGACGCAATCAGTTTGCACGCGCGACGCGAACCAGCGAAGACAAGGCGCGCGGAACGAAAGCGAGGCCCACGAGGATGGCCGGCGCGACCATCGCGCCCCAATAATAGTTGTCCCCACGCCCCGCGAGCATGAAGGCCAATCCGTATCCCCCGTAAAACAAGGCGCCGAACGTCCCAGCCGGCGAGCGCCAGCCCGCCCAGCCGAGCATCGTCAGGATAACGACCGGTCCTGCCAGCCAGTGCGGCAGGAAGCGCAAGTTGCTCGACAGCACGACGTTGGACAGCCAGCCAGACAGGCCGCGCATCACCAGCCAGGGCGCCGAGGCTCTGTCACCCGGCTGCACCATGGCGGCGACAAGCTGAAGATGCACGGCAAGCAACGCGAGGAACGCCAGCGCAAGCGCGCTCCAGGCAGCGCCTTCCTTCCAGTCCCGCCGCCAGAAGGCCATGACCGCCATCAACAGCACGAATGGCAGGGCATGCTCCCGAATGGCCAGCGCAAGCGCCGCGACGACAAGCGACCAGCCCCAGCGCCCCGGCCGGTGCAGGCCAAAGGACAAGGCCAGCAGCATTCCAGCCCACAACTCGTGCAATGGGAAGAAATGACGGTTGAGCCCCAGCGAGGTGCCGATGAACAGGAATGCCATCGCCAGCACGCGGCGCTCGCGACCGCCGGGCTCGCCACCCAGGCGCCGCCACCACGCCATCATCGTCGCGGTGAGCAGGACCAACGCCGCCGCAATCATTCCGGGCTCTCCCAACAGCGCGCTGACATAGGCCAGCGTCGGCAGGCGCACCGCGACGCCCGGCCTGAGCGGGTAATGCGCGGCGCGATGCTCGGCGGCGATGAAATCGTAGTAGTTCTCTCCGTCCCGAATGCGGACGACGGCGCGTTTGTAGAGATCGAGATCCTTATCCGGTTCCTTTCCGACGAGCGGCCTGGTCTCGATCATGTTCTCCACGAAACCGCGCGGCTGGACCTTGTCCTTCCCTGCCTTGATCGGCACCAGCGCCGAGGCGACGAGCAGCAGGACAAGACCGATCAGCGCCAGTCGCGCCGACAGGACCGGCCACCGGGCGAAGCGATCCCAGCCCGCCGCCGTTCCGATCATCCCGGCCAGCCGCCATGCGCCGCGAGGGTCGCCAGCACCGCACCGCCCAGCGCCGCGAGCAGATAGCCATACCAGCCCGCCCCACCCCGTCGACGCTTGCGCTCCCACATCAGCTCCACTTTCGGCAGCGGCGCCTGATCGGGCGCACCGCCCTTCGCCGGGAAGCGATCCTCGATACGGCGAATCAACGCAGGCAAACGCAGCAGCGTTTCGGTATCCTCGCGCAGGCGATCGGCGATCGCTGCTTCCGGCCCCAGTTCGTCACGGATCCAGCTCCGCACGAAAGGCGCGGAGACGTCCCACATGTTGATCTGCGGATGGAGCGCGGTCGCCAGACCTTCGACCATGACCATCGTCTTCTGCAACAACAGCAGGTGCGGCTGCGTCTGCATGTCGAAGTCGCGAGTGATAGCGAAGAGCCCGTCGAGCATCTGGCCGACCGACAGTTCGCTCACCGGCTTGCCGCGCATCGGTTCGCCCACCGCGCGCAGCGCCGTCGCGAATTCCTCGACCGAGTGATAGCTCGGCACATATTGCGCCTCGAAATGAATCTCGGCGACGCGGCGGTAGTCGCCCGTCGTCAGACCGAAGAGTATCTCCGCAAGCCACTGCCGGGCGCGCCGGTCGATCCGACCCATGATGCCGAAATCGATCGCGACGATCGTGCCGTCCGCCTGCACGAAAAGGTTCCCCTGGTGCATGTCGGCATGGAAGAAGCCGGAACTGATCGCCTGGGTCAGGAAAGCGAGCACCAGACGCCGCGCCAGATCGGGAAGGTCATGGCCGGCCCCGCGCAAGGCCTCGATCTCGCTGATCTTGATGCCGTCAATCCATTCGACCGTCATAACCCGGCCGCTGGTGCGATCCCAGTCGGTCGTCGGCACCCGATAGCCGGCGTGCCCCTTCATCGCCTCGGCCAGTTCCGAAGCGGAAGCCGCCTCGCGGCGAAGGTCCAGTTCGCGCACCGTCCACCGTTTCAGGTTCGCGACCACCGCGCGCGGGCGCAACCGCGAAGCTTCGGTGCCCAGTGCCTCCAGGTGCGCGGCAGCCCATTCATACGTCTCGATATCACGCGCGAACTTTTCGCGGATGCCCGGACGCAGGACCTTCACCGCAACCGGCCGCCCATCGGGCGTGGCGGCACGATAGACTTGCGCGATCGAGGCGGAACCGATCGGAGTCGGATCGATCGCGGCGAACAGCACGTCGAGCGGCTGCCCGAAGCTCTGCTCGATTTCGCGGCGAATCAGCGAAAAATCGACCGGCGGCAGACTGTCTTGCAACGTCAGGAGATTGCGCGCGGCCTCTTCGCCGACAAGATCGGGCCGCGTCGCCAGCGTCTGGCCGAGCTTGATCGCCGCCGGACCTATCGCCTGAAACGCCGCCGCATAATCCGGCACGCGCGGTTGCACCGTACCGAAACGCGCAAGCTTGCACAGCCGGCGTACCGGCGCGGGCGTGTTCGGGCCTTCCTCGATGATGCGCAGCGCGCCGTGACGCGCAAGCACGCGACCCCAGCGCAAAAGACGCAGGATATGCGTGGCGGGAGCGGTCAAACCTTCCAGCCCGAATGAATCGCCACCAGTCCGCCGAGGATCGGCTCGACCTTCGTCTGGCTGAAACCCGCCGCCCGGATCATGCCTTCGAACTCGCGCATCGGCGGGAAGCGCCGAATCGATTCGATCAGATAGCGATAGCTTTCCGCATCGCCGGCGATCTTGGCGCCGATCCTGGGCACCAGCTTGTGCGAATAGACGTCATAGGCCTCCTTGAAGCCCGGCCATTCAGTGGTCGAGAATTCAAGACAGAAAAAACGGCCACCATGGCGCAGCACGCGATACGCCTCGGCAAGGGCGCGGTCGATATAGGTTACGTTTCGAATACCGAAAGCGATCGTATAGGCGTCGAACGCGCGATCGGGCAGCACCAGCTCCTCAGCGTTCTGGCGGGACCAGACGAGGCCGTCGATGCCACGCTTCAGCGCACGCTCGATGCCGACATCAAGCATGTCCTGGTTGATGTCCGCCACCGTCACTTCTGCGCCGGCATCGGCGAGGCGAAAAGCGATGTCACCAGTGCCTCCGGCCATGTCGAGGATCGCCTCCCCCTCGCGCGGCTTCACCCTGCGCACGAAACGGTCCTTCCACAAGCGATGCATGCCGCCGGACATGGCGTCGTTCATCACATCGTACTTGCGCGCGACGCTGGAGAAGACGGCGCCCACGCGGGCCGCCTTGTCCTCCGCGGCGACATCTTCGTAACCGAAGGAAACCTGTTCGCTCATGAGCCCATCATCATACTGTATTGGGGCGCCTTAGGGGAGTTTGCGGCTCCCGCAAAGCGTGTTAGCGGCTGCCATGCCCGAGTTACCCGAAGTCGAAACCACCGTACGCGGCCTTGCCCGATTCCTCGAAGGAGAACGGATCGCACGCGTCGCGGTGAACCGCCCCGACTTGCGACGCCCCTTTCCTCCCGACCTTGCGCAGGCGCTTACCGGCGCGACCATCACCGCGATGGGTCGCCGTGCCAAGTACGGACTGATCCACACCGACCGCGACCGCACGATGGTGTTCCACCTCGGCATGTCGGGACGCTGGCGGATCGAGCCAGAGACGATCGACCGCCATGATCATCTCGTGCTTGAAACTGCGTCCGGACATGTGCTGTCGCTGAACGACGCGCGCCGCTTCGGCTCGGTCGATCTCGTCGATACCCGCACCCTCGAAACCTGGCCGCCCTTCGCCGCGCTTGGGCCGGAGCCCCTCGGCGACGCCCTCACCCCCGGCCATCTCGCACGCGCCTTCGCCGGACGGATAGCGCCGGTGAAGCCGTTGCTGCTCGATCAGCGCATCGTTGCAGGCCTCGGCAACATATATGTCTGCGAGGCACTGCACCGCGCGGGCATCCGGCCCGACAAGGCAGCCGGGCGAATCTCGCGTTCGGCACTCCATCGACTGGTGCCAGCGATCAGGCAGGTTCTAAGCGAATCGATCGAGGCGGGCGGGTCGACCATTCGCGACTATGCGCAGCCTTCGGGCGAGCTCGGCTATTTCGCAAGCGCCTGGCGCGTCTATGGCCGCGAGGGTGATGCTTGCAGCTGCGGCGGTATCGTAGCGCGCTTCGCGCAAGGCGGGCGCAGCACCTTCTGGTGCCCGAAATGCCAGAAGTGAGTGCGGTTGACGATTCGCCTACCAGCCGCTAAGGGCCGCGCTTTCCGGCGGGGTTCTCCCTGTCGACACACGGATTTCACAGCTTTTTGGCCGCAAGGCGGCCCGACAGAGGACAGCAGATGGCCAATACGCCGCAAGCCCGCAAACGCATCCGCCGCAACGAAGCCCGCGCGCTCATCAACGGCAACCGCCTGAGCCGCATCCGCACCTTCGTGAAGAAGGTCGAGACCGCGATCGACGGTGGCGACAAGTCGGGCGCCGCCGAGGCCCTCAAGGCCGCACAGCCGGAGCTGGCACGCGGCGTAGCGCGCGGCGTGCTGCACAAGAACACCGCCGCCCGCAAGCTGTCGCGTCTTACGAAGCGCGTCGCCGCGCTCTGAGCCACAGTGATTCGCTTCTCCACCGGAGAAGCGGATGGGACGAAAACGGAACATGGCCAGCGGGCATCTCGCTGGCCATTTTTCTTGTCCTGGCTGGCCTGTCATACCGTGCTGCAGCAAATCCAAGGATTGCTGCGATTCGCAGCATTCCATCCAAGAAATATATATAAAATCAGCATATTACCGCTCCCTTGAGGGATTGCGGCAGGCGGGTTTCTGTCAAGAGACATTATTTCAGTTTTTTTGCAGCAGCCGCCTTGCTCTTCCTCTCAACTGATCCATAAATCGATTCCTGCTCCGGCGGCGCCATCAAATGCCGTCAGGGGAAATCGAGTAATATCTGAAGTAGGACGTCTCTGGCCCATGGCTGCAGGCGAGGGGATAGTCGTGTGATCGGGGGCCTGATCAGGCGATGAGTGATTTTTGCAATCAACATAGGAGGACCGGGTGACCGTTTCTTCAACGGGGGGGCACCGCGCGGACGCGATGCCCAAGAAAAGCAAGGCGTGCGGAACGGGGATGGCTGAAGATCAGGAAGCGCTGGATCTGGCGGCCGACTGGGCCGACATCAACCATGGCCTGCGCAAGGATCTTGGCCAGCAATTGCACAGCCAGTGGATCAAGCCGATCCAGCTGGGTTCCTTCTGCAAGGACACCGGCACGCTGGATTTGTTCCTGCCCACCGAATTCTCCGCCAACTGGGTGGCCGATCGCTTCGCCGATCGCTTGTCCCTCGCGTGGAAGATCGCCCGCCCCGACGTGCGCAATGTCCGCATTTCGGTTCATCCGGGACGGCGCCAGCTTCCCGAACTGCGGGTCGGCGGCGGCACGGGCAATGCCCGACGCCCGGCGAATGATGGCGCCAACGGCAATTTCGAACCCGGCATCGTCAATCTGGGCGGCGAGGAATTCGGCGCACTGGCGCAAGGCAGCGTCGGCATCGATCCTTCGCTGACGTTCACCAGCTTCGTGACCGGCGCTGCCAACGTGCTCGCCTTCAACGCGGCACAGCGCATGGCGGCGGTGGAAACCCCTCAGTTCTCGCCGCTCTATCTCAAGGCCGCCACCGGCCAGGGCAAGACGCACCTGCTCCACGCCATCGGCCACGCCTATATCGCGGCACATCCGCGTGCGCGCATCTTCTACTGCTCCGCCGAGCGCTTCATGGTCGAGTTCGTCCAGGCGCTGCGCCAGAACCAGATGATCGAATTCAAGGCGCGCCTGCGCGGCTTCGATCTGCTGCTGGTGGACGACATCCAGTTCATCATCGGCAAGGCCAGCGCACAGGAAGAACTGCTCTACACGATCGATGCGCTGCTGGCAGAAGGCAAGCGGCTGGTCTTCGCCGCCGATCGCGCGCCGCAAGCGCTGGACGGCGTCGAGCAGAGGTTGCTGTCCCGCCTGTCGATGGGTCTAGTCGCCGATATCCAGCCGGCAGACATCGAACTGCGCCGGTCGATCCTCGAGCATCGCCTCGCGCGCTTCTCGCCAGCCGACGTTCCGGCCGACGTGATCGAATTCCTGGCCCGAACGATCAATCGCAATGTCCGCGAACTCGTCGGCGGCCTCAACAAGCTGATCGCCTATGCCCAACTTACCGGACAGGCGGTATCGCTCCAGCTCGCCGAGGAACAGCTCACCGACATTCTTTCGGCCAATCGCAAGCGCATAACGATCGACGAGATCCAGCGCACGGTGTGCCAATTCTACCGTGTCGATCGCACCGAGATGTCGAGCAAGCGCCGCGCCCGCGCAGTCGTGCGCCCGCGTCAGGTGGCCATGTACCTGTCGAAGGTGCTGACGCCGCGCTCCTACCCGGAGATCGGCCGCAAGTTCGGCGGCCGCGACCATTCAACCGTGATCCACGCGGTGCGTCTGATCGAAGACCTGCGCGCCCGCGACGCCGACATGGACGGCGATGTGCGCAGCCTGCTGCGCCAGCTCGAAAGCTGATTTTGCGGGATCGGGCATGGAAAGGGTGATGCGAGGGCCACGGCCCTCGCGCTCCCGATACTTGTCACCGGCTTTTTTCAGCGGGACGCAATGACTTCCTGCCATCGTTCCGAGCTGGCTATTACCTCTTTCGATCCTGTTCGCATCTTACAGGCAGACGAGGCCCCGGCGTCCGAGACCGCCTCTAGCGCCTCGCGCGCCAGAACGCGCACGACACCGCTTTGTCTTCTCACTGTGCAAAGAGCCAATGTCGCGCCTAACAAATCGGCTTTTTGTAGGAAATTCCCAAATGGCCGCGATGCTTGCCCATCCCTTCCATAGCACACGGCTTCCCCACGCCACTCGCCTGTTCTAAGCGAACGGCATGAGTCTTCCGCCAGACCGCCTCAACCGCTTCGCTCGCCACATCGTCCTGCCCGAAATCGGGGGGGCGGGGCAGGTCGCGCTCACGGGCGCGCATGTGGTTCTCGTGGGCTGCGGAGGCATTGGCAGCCCGGCCTTGCAATATCTGGCGGCCGCAGGGATCGGCCGGCTTACTCTGATCGACAGCGACACGGTCGAGGAAAGCAATCTTCAACGGCAGACAATCTTCACGCCGACCGATATCGGCCGATCCAAGGCCGAAGCGGCGGCGGAATGGGTTCGCCGCTTCGATCCGTCCCTGGAAACCCGCGCGGTTGTCCTGAGGGTAGGAAAAGACAGTGCCGCGCGAGTCCCCAAGGACGCGACTCTCGTACTCGACGGCTGTGACAATTTCGCGACCCGGCTCGCCGTTTCCGATGCCTGCGTCGTCGCCGGGGTGCCGCTGACCAGCGCAGCGCTCGGCCGCTTCCAGGGGCAGGTCGCCAATTTCGCAGGCCATCTGCCCGGCGAATCCTGCTATCGTTGCTTCGTCGGCGATGCCTTCGACGCCGAAGATTGCGACACTTGCGCCGCCGACGGCGTGCTGGGCGCAATGGCCGGCATGGTCGGCAGCTTCGCCGCGATGCAGGCCATCCGCATCATTCTCGCCAGTCATGCGACGCTGGGCGATCCGCAGTGGGGCCGCCTGCACCTGTTCGACGGACTGGCGCCGAACCTGCGCACGCTCAAGATCGCGAATGATCCTGAATGCAAGGGCTGCTCAGCCTCCGCCTAGCATCTCCTCCACCCACGCCGGCACCAGATCGGTCGCCGGACCGAAGCGGCTTTCGTGAAACCACGAAGAGCCCTGCGAACGTTCGAGGTTGAGCTCCAGCGTCCGCGCCCCAAGATCGCGCGCGGTGCGCACGAAACCGGCGGCAGGATAGACGGCACCCGAAGTGCCGATCGAAACGAACAGATCGGCCCGGCGAAGCGCATCATGAATCTCATCCATCCGATAGGGCATCTCGCCAAACCAGACGATATCCGGCCGCAGCGCCTTCGTGCCGCAAGCGGGACAGCCCGGCCGGTCGATCAATGTCCCGCTCCATGGAGATCGGACATCGCAGGCGGTGCACCATGCCAGCAGATGTTCGCCATGCATGTGCAGTACCCGCCTCGCTCCTCCCCGTTCGTGCAAGTCATCCACATTCTGCGTGACGATCAGCAACTCACCCGGCCATAGCGCGTCCAGCCTCGCCAGTGCCTCGTGCGCGGCGTTAGGCCGCTTCGTCTGGATCGCCTCACGCCGCATATCGTAGAAGCGCAGCACCAGATCGGGATCGCGGGCGAAGGCTTCGGGCGTGGCGACATCCTCGACACGATGCTGTTCCCACAGGCCGCCGGCGTCACGGAAAGTGTCGATGCCGCTTTCGGCGCTTATTCCCGCGCCGGTGAGGATCGCGATATTGCGGATGCTGCTCATCGCAGCCATGAAGCACGGGCTGAAGGGAACAAGCAATGGCGCGTATCGGAATAATCGGCAGCGAAGGACGCATGGGGCAAGCTCTCGCCGACACTATCAAGGCGGCAGGCGAAATCCTGTCCGGCGGCATCGACAAAGGCGGCGACCCACTGGCGCTGGCCAAGGCGAGCGATGTGATCGTGGATTTCTCCTCGCCCCATGCGCTGGAGGCGAACCTAGACGCGGCAATCGCGGCGGGCATCCCCATCGTCATCGGCACGACCGGCCTCGAGGAACGCCATCACTGGCTCTGCGACCACGCCGCGGACAAGATCGCGGTGCTCCAAACCGGCAATACTTCGCTGGGCGTCACGCTGCTGGCGCATCTGGTGCGCGAGGCGGCGAGCCGCCTAGGGGATGACTGGGATATCGAGGTGGTAGAAACGCATCATCGCATGAAAGTGGACGCCCCCTCCGGCACGGCCCTGCTGCTCGGCGAAGCAGCCGCAAAGGGGCGCGGCGTGGCATTGACCGAGGCCAGCGTACGAGGCCGGGACGGGATCACCGGCGCGCGAGAGGCAGGGACGATCGGCTTCGCCAGCTTGCGTGGCGGGACGGTCGCGGGCGACCATTCGGTGCATTTCCTGGCAGACAACGAACGGCTGACACTGTCCCACCTCGCCGAGAATCGGGGCATCTTCGCCAGGGGCGCGGTCCGGGCGGCGCAATGGCTGCTTGGCAAACCCGCCGGCCGCTACACGATGCCCGAGGTGCTGGGCCTTTGAAGAAGGACGACATATTCGAGTTCTTCCGCCGTCTCGCCGAGGCCAATCCCTCGCCCGAGACGGAGCTTGAATTCGGCAACATCTACCAGCTTCTCGTCGCCGTGGTGCTTTCGGCGCAGGCGACCGACGTCGGCGTCAACAAGGCCACGCGCGCGCTGTTCCGCGAGGTAAAGACGCCTGCGCAAATGGTCGAGCTTGGCGAAGAGGGGCTGAAGCAGCACATCAAGACGATCGGCCTTTTCAATGCCAAGGCGAAGAACGTCATCGCCTTGTCCGAGATCCTCGTGCGCGACTACGGCGGCGAAGTGCCGGGAGATCGCGACGCGCTGGTCGAATTGCCCGGCGTAGGCCGCAAGACCGCGAATGTCGTGATGAACTGCGCATTCGGCGCCGAGACCTTTGCAGTCGATACGCATATCTTCCGCGTCGGCAACCGCACAGGCCTCGCCAGGGGCAAGACCCCGCTCGCGGTCGAGAAGCAGCTCGAAAAGAAGGTGCCCGGTCCTTTCCGCGTCGGCGCGCATCATTGGTTGATCCTGCACGGCCGCTATATCTGCAAGGCGCGGACGCCCGAGTGCTGGCGGTGCCCGGTCATCGATCTTTGCGCGTATAAGGACAAAGTGCTGGAACGCGGAGCCCGGCCCTCCGTTAAACAGGCAGCGAAAGCGAAAGCATCGCACTCCTGACGGAGGATGCCATGAAAATGCGCAATATAATCCTGTTAGCGTTGGCAACCGGCACGCTTGCTTCCTGCACTGATGACCAACCGGGCCGCCAGCCTGCGCCCTCGCCAGCCGCAAAAGTCGTCGGTGCGGCAGAAAGCTGCATATCGCTCAATCAGCTTCGCGAAACGCGCATTCGCGACGACTGGACGATCGACTTCATGGGCAATGGCGGCAAGGTCTGGCGCAATACGCTGACAAGCCGCTGCCCCGGGCTTAGTTCGAACAACGGCATTACTTACGAGACGTCGCTGACGCAGCTCTGCGATGTCGATATCGTCTATATTCTCGAGCGCACGCCCAATCTCCATCGGGGCCCGGCCTGCAGCCTCGGGAAGTTCGTGCCGGTCAAGCTGGAACGCTGACGCCGGTTCTTCGCCGGGCCGATGGATTGCGGGGCGCGCTTGCTCCTACGTGCCACGATATGTCAGTCTTCCGGCAAGGGAGAACGTCATGCCGAGAATCGAGCCCATTCCGTGGGACAAGCTGCCCCCCAGGGAACGCGACCAGATCGAACGCGGACTGGCGGCAGGCGCCTATACCCAGCCGCTGCCATTGCAGATTTTCGCCTATGCAGCCCATGCCGAAGGCGTGAGCGGCGACGAAGGACAGCACCCGAATTTCCCCGGCCACCTACTGGAGCCCAAGCTGCTCGAACTGCTGCGCATCCGCAGCGCCCAGCTCGGCGGATGCGAACCCTGCATGGCCTCGCGCAAAGCGGAAGGCGCAACCGAGGACGCAGTCGCCTGCCTGCTCGACGCCAACCTGCGGCACGACCTGTCCCCGCGCGAGCGTCTGGCGATGGAGTTCATCGACCTTCTGGCCACCGATCACCACAAGATCGGCGACGACCTTTACGCCCGCATGGCCGAGCATTTCACCACGGCCGAGATCGTCGAAGTGGGCATGGTCGCGGGCAAGTCCATCGGTACGCACCGCTTCCTGCATACGCTGAACGTCTTCGGCGAAACGCCGCCCGCCATCCCTTACGATCCGGCGCAAGTCGGCACGACCTGGAAACGGCTACACGGCACGGCGGAGGCCGCGGAGTAGCTCGCTACTCCGCGCTCCGCGCCGAGATCACCGTCGCGGCGACGAGATCGCCGATCACGTTGAGCGTCGTGCGGCACATGTCGAGGAAACGATCGACGCCCAGGATCAGGCCGATTCCCTGCGGCGGCACGCCCACGGCGCCAAGGATCAGCGCGATCACCGGCAGCGAGCCGGCTGGCACCCCCGCCGTGCCGACCCCCGCCAGGATGCAGATCAGCATGACATAGAGCTGCTGCGTCAGGCTCAGCTCGATGCCGAAGAACTGCGCGAGGAACAGCACGGTCACGCCTTCGAACATGGCCGTGCCGTTCTGATTGGCGGTGGCGCCGATGGTCAGCACGAAACGGGCGATGCGCGGCGGCAGCTTGAGCTGGGTTTCTGCGACGCGCAGCGAGGTCGGCAGCGTCGCGTTGGAGGATGCCGTGGCGAAAGCCATCACGCTCGCTTCCTGCGTCTCGCGGAAGAAGGCGATCGGGCTCTTGCGCGCGAGGAGCGCCAGCAGCGCGGGGAACACGCCGAACATCTGGATCGCCAGCGCCAGCAGCACCACGCCGACATAGGCGGCGAGCTTGGCGATCAAGTCCCAGCCGAACTGCGCGGCGAGGTTGAACATGAAGCAGAAGATCGCAATCGGGGCGAGTTGGATGACCAGGCCGATCAGCCGCATCGAAACCTCGAACACGCCTTCGAAGGCCTGCTTGAGCGTATCGGTCCTCGGGCTTTGCACCAGCAGCAAACCGATGCCGAAGAACAGGGCGAAGAACATCACCGCCAGGATGTCGTTCTCGCTCATCGCGGTAATCGGGTTAGAAGGGATGATCCCGACCAGCGCGTCCACCCCGGTCTTGGCCTCCCCCGACCTGGCGACGATCCCGGCGGCGTTCTCGCTGGCGTCGCCGATCATCTGCCGCGCCACAACGGGGTCGACGCCGCCGCCAGGCTGCAGGAGGTTGACCACCGCAAGGCTGACCGCGACGGCAATGCCGGAGACGACGACGGTGTAGACGAGCGTCTTCACCCCCACCGATTTCAGCGTCCTCACCTCGCCCATCTCGGCGATGCCGACGACCAGCGCCGAGAACAGCAGCGGCAGGACCAGCATGAACAGCAGGCGCAGGAATATCTGACCGACGGGCTGGGTAGCGTAATCGATGAAACCCTGCACGAAGGCCGAGTCCCGGGCGCCAGCATAAGCAGCGAGCCCCAGCATGAGACCGGCGACGAAGCCCACGAGGATGCGCCACTGGAGGCGATTGTGGTTGCCTGTAGGGGCAGTCTGGACTTCGTTCATCTCTGCCCCTTCCATGGTCTCTCGTCAGCCTTTCAGCGCATCCTCGGCAATGCGGCGGTAGATCCGTGCCAGCACTTCGAGATCATCGAGCGCCACCGCTTCGTCGCGCTTGTGCATCGTCGCGTTGGACAGGCCGAACTCGATCACCGGGCACAGCGACTTGAGGAAGCGCGCGTCGGACGTGCCGCCGCTGGTCGAAAGCTCGGGCGCGATCCCGGCTTCCGTCTCGATCGCGGCGGCGACGATGCGGGAGAATTCGCCCGGCTCGGTCAGGAAAGCTTCGCCCGAGATCACCGCCCGCGCCGTGCCGCCGTGACTGCCCGCAATCTGCGCGACTCGTTCCGCCAACCCCTCGCCCGTGTGCAGGTCGTTGAAGCGGATCGATATGCGCGCTGTGGCCCTGGGCGGGATCACGTTGGTCGCCGGATTGCCGATGGCAATGTCGGTGATCTCCAGGTTCGACGCCTGGAACCAGTCGGTCCCCTCGTCGAGCACCAGCGCATCGAGTTCCGCCAGCATCGCGACCAGACGCGGCGCGGGATTGTCGGCAAGATGCGGATAGGCGACATGTCCCTCCTGCCCCTCCACCTCGAGCCAGACGTTGACCGAGCCCCGCCGGCCGATCTTCATCGTGTCGCCGAGCCGGGCGACCGAAGTCGGCTCCCCGACAAGGCAAAGGTCGGGTATCTCGCCAGTGGCGCGCATATGCGCGATCAGCGAAAGCGTGCCATACTTCGCCGGGCCTTCCTCGTCTCCGGTGATGACGAAGCTCAGCGTTCCGGCCTCGGGCGGGATGTCGCGCGCGGCGGCGACCATCGCCGCGATCGCTCCCTTCATGTCCACCGCGCCGCGTCCGTAGAGCAACTCGCCCCGGCGTTCCGGCGCAAAGGGAGCCGAGGTCCACCCTTCGCCCGGCGGGACGACATCGACATGGCCGGCGAAGGCGAGATGGCGGCTGCCCTCTGGCCCCTTGCGGATGGCGAAGAGATTTTCGACCGGCCCCTCGGGCGCTTCGCCCGCCAGGAAACGATGGACCGCGAAACCCAGCGGCGCAAGCTGCGCCTCAAGGCAATCGAACACGGGCCCGGCGGCCGGAGTCACACTCGGGCAGGCGATCAGCGCTTCGGCAAGCTCAGCAACGGTTCGGGAATTCTGCATCTGCCACATCGCATATGGCCAAGCAGAACGAGGCGCAATGCCGAAGCGCCGAACGCAGGCGTGCATCATCGCCCGCTGGCGAGGCCGGGTGTGCGCCGTGGGGTAGAGAGCAGCGAACGGGCAGTGCGGCCGGCGCTTGTGGTATGTGCCCGGCAGTACGGGCGTGGATGCG
>DASWWL010000156.1:0-12598 GCA_036400975.1 Novosphingobium sp.
ACGCAAGGCGGCAAGGCAGCGAGCCCGTCCCGCCAGCGCCCCGCACCTCAGGGTCGTGCCGGACAGCCATGCGTGATGCTGCCCGGCCGTTCGCATAACAACTCACACGCATCCACGCCCGTACTGCCGGGCACATACCACTAGCGCCGGCCGCACTGCCCGTTCGCTGCTCTCTACCTCCAGGCGCACACCCGGCCTCGCCAGCGGGCGATGACGCTTGTCCGGGTTCCGGGCTGGCGCCGCTTCAACCGATCGGACGCGCCCGCGTACGTACACGACGTCGCCTTGCGGGATATCTGGCTCGAAACGCTGCTTTCATTCGGCTCGCCTCCGCGTGCACTATTCGCTGCAAGACGAAAACAGATGGGGAGAGACACATGGCCAAGGAGAGCTATCGCGTTGTCCAGTGGACCACGGGGCAGGTGGGCAGCGTCGCCATTCGCCACTTCATTACCAACCCTGCGTTCGATCTGGTTGGGGTCTATGTGACCGATCCGGCCAAGGTCGGACGAGACGCCGGCGAACTGGCCGGCATCGCGCCCGTCGGCGTGCTCGCTACCGATGATGCGGAAGCGATTCTCGCGCTCGATGCGGATTGTGTGCATTTCTCGCCCTTGCTCCCCGATCTCGATATGGTTTGTCGGTTGCTCGCATCGGGCAAGAGCGTGGTTACGCCGCTAGGCCCCTGGTATCCCACCGAGAGCTGCCGCGACGATTTCGTCCGGATCGAGGAAGCCTGCAGCGCTGGTGGAAGCGCCTTTCACGGGGCCGGCATCCATCCGGGTTTCGCAGGGGATGTCCTGCCGCTCCTCACGACGCGTCTGGTCGATCGTATCGACCGTATCCATGTCCATGAGGTCAACGATCACCTGACCAACCCTTCGACGTATATTCCCCTGATGGGTTTCGGCCGCGACCCCGCCGATCTGCTCGCCAATCCCACGCGCCCGCCGGAAGTCGCGGAGATGTTCGCGCAATCGATGGCCTTCCTGGCCGAAGGGTTGGGGCGCAGGCTCGACAAGGTCGAGACGAAGCTCGAGGTTGCAACCGCTACGCGGGACATTCCCTATCCAGGTGGCATGGTGGAGCAGGGCACCGTGGCGGGCCAGCATTACGAATGGACGGGCTGGTCGGACGGCCGTCCCTTCATCACCTATCACTGGTACTGGATCATGGGCCCCGATCATATCGAACCCCGGTGGGACTGCGGGGATAGCGGCTATCGCATCCTGATCGAAGGCGAGCCGCCGCTGGAACTGTTCCTGGGCGCGCCGAAACCGGCGACGGCGGAGCGCCCCTACGTGGGGATTCCATGGACGGCGATGGCCGGCGTCAGCGCGATCCCGGCGGTGTGCAAGGCCGCGCCGGGGGTGGTGACGCACTTCGATCTCGGCGTGGTCCTGCCGTTTGGCGTGGCGCGATAGCTAGCGCCAGGGGCGTTCATGCCACCCGCCCGAGTCGCGATATGGGGGAAATAAAGTTGTCGGCCTGATGCCGCGTTGCAATTTTTGCTTCCCAATTCCACCTGCCTGTGCAAATGCGCGCTCCCGCGTTGATCGCCGCTTGCGGCCCGTCGCGCAGCTTCCTAACAGCGCGCACTTCGGTAGGCGCGTGTGACTATGGCGACCGTAGCTCAGCTGGTTAGAGCGCCGGTTTGTGGTACCGGAGGTCGTGGGTTCGAACCCCATCGGTCGCCCCAGTCACTCCCGCCTTCGCGAGTTCCAATGGAGTGACGCGTGACGGCTTTCTGGACTGAACCCGATTTCGACGATCACGAACTGGTCGAGTTCGTGCATGATCGCGCCAGTGGCCTGACCGCTATCTTCGCACTGCATTCCACGCATCTCGGGCCTGGTGCCGGCGGTACGCGCTTCTGGCACTATGCCGATCCCGAAGCGGCGATGCGCGATGCGCTGCGGCTTTCGCGGGGCATGAGCTACAAGAACGCCATGGCCGGCCTGCCGATGGGCGGGGGCAAGGGCGTGATCCTCGCCGGGCCGGGCCGGACAAAGTCGCCCGAACTGCTCGCCGCCTTCGGCGATGCGATCGAAGCGCTGGGCGGGCGTTACGTGACGGCTGAGGATGTCGGCATGAGCGAAGCCGACATGGTCGCCATCGCGGCGCGGACGGAGCATGTCACGGGTCTTCCTTCTAGGGACGGGACGGCCGCCGGAGGCGATCCGGGGCCTTATACCGCGCAGGGCATCTACTATGGCATTCGCGCCGCCGTGATGCACGGGCTAGGGCGCGAGGAACTCGATGGGGTGCACGTCGCCATCCAGGGCGCCGGGAGCGTCGGCGGGGGCGTGGCGCGCCTGCTTGCCGCCGATGGCGCGAAGCTGACCCTCGCCGATCTGGATCACGCGCGCGCCGTACGGCTCGCCGATGAACTGGGCGCCGAAGTCATGGCGGCGGATGCGATAATGGACGTAGCCTGCGACGTGTTCAGCCCGAACGCGCTCGGGGCGATTCTCGACGATGCCGGCATCGCCCGAATTCAGGCCCCGATCGTCGCGGGCGGCGCGAACAATCAGCTTGCGCGAATGGAGCATGGCCGGAAGCTCGCCGAGCGCGGTATTCTCTATGCGCCGGACTATGTGATCAACGCCGGCGGCATCATCAGCGTGACGCTCGAATATCTGGCGCGCCGCACCGGCAAGCGTTGCGATATCAGCGAAGTGAATAGCAAGATTCGCGAAATTCCGGGCCGGTTGCTGGCTATCTGGCGCGAGGCTGGAGAAAGCGGCCGCTCGCCCGATCAGGTGGCGGACGCCATGGCGCAACAGTTGATAGGGCGCTAGTTGGCGGGGGCAACGCGATTCCCGCTCTTGCGAGGCATTGCGCCGCCTGCCAAAGCGTTTTCCGCGATGCATGGCTTTGCCAATCCTGCCCGGTTCCTGCGCCTCGCGCGCTGGCTGACGCCGTTGTTGCTGTTGGGCGGCATGGCGATCGCGGGTACGGCGCTTCTTTGGGGATTGTTGGTCGTTCCGCCTGACCGCCTGATGGGCGACACCGTGCGCATTCTGTTCATCCATGTTCCTGCCGCCTGGCTTGGCATGGGAGGGTGGACGACGATCGCCGTCGCAAGCCTTGTCGAACTCGTGTGGCGGCATCCGCTGGCGTCGATCGCCGCGCGGGCGGCCGCCGTGCCCGGCGCGGTCTTTACCGGGATATGTCTTGTAACCGGCTCCATCTGGGCGCGACCGACGTGGGGAACCTGGTGGGTCTGGGACGGGCGGCTGACGAGCATGCTGGTCCTGCTGTTCCTCTATTTCGGCTACATCGCCTTGTCCGATGCCACCCGGCGCAGCGGCAACGGGCGTGTCACGGCGATCTTCGGCCTTGTCGGCGCGATCAACATTCCCATCATCAATCGCTCTGTGATCTGGTGGAACAGTCTGCATCAGCCGGCCAGCATCACTATCGGCAAGTCGGCGATCGATGCGGCGTTCCTCTGGCCCTTGCTCGCTGCCGCACTTGGTTTTTCGCTTGTCTTCGGCGGCGTGGTTCTTGCCCGCATACGTGCGATCCTCGCGGACATGCAGGCAGAGGCGCGCTTGCGGCGAAAGGCGATGACGGCCTGATGCGCGAGAGCTTCGACCAGTGGAGTTTCGTGGTGGCCGCCTATGCCATCGGCGTGATCGGCACTCTGCTGATGATCGGCTGGAGCTGGTTCGCCATGCGCTGGGCCGAGCGGCGGCGCGATCGGAGCCGGGAAAAGTGACGGTGAATTCTGCCATCAAGCCCAAGCACCAGCGGCTGGTCCTGATCGTCGTCGCCCTGGTGGCGCTGATCGGTGCGGCTTTGCTGGCTATCTGGGGGCTGCGCAGCCAGGCTTCCTATTTCTATGTGCCGAGCGAGATACTGGCCGACAGGCCGGATCCCGATCGGGGCGTGCGCCTTGGCGGAATGGTCGAGAAGGGATCGCTGAGGACCGAGGCCGATGGCGTGACCATCGCTTTCATCGTTGGTGACGGCAAGGCGCGGGTGCCGGTGCGTTTCCGGGGCATTGTGCCCTCGCTCTTCGTGGAGGGTTCGGGCGTGGTGGCCGAAGGCAAGCTTGCCCCCAACGGTACGTTCGTCGCCGATAACCTTCTCGCGAAGCATGACGAAAAATACGTGCCGCGCGAAATGCAGAACATGACCGCCGATCAGGCGAAGCAGGTGGTGGCCGAAACGAAATGATCGCCGAATTCGGACTTGCCGCCCTGTGGCTGGCAGCGGCGCTCGCCGGGCTGCAGTTGATCGCCGGCGCGCTTGGACTGACCTCGCGAGGGCAGGCGCTGGGCGGTGTCGTGCGACCGGTGGCGGCGGTGCAGGGCGTGCTCGCGCTCGTCGCTTTCGTGTCGCTGATCGTGCTGTTCTGCCAGACGGACCTGTCGGTGAAGCTGGTGGCGATGAACTCGCATTCGGCGAAGCCTTTCATCTACAAGTTCGCGGGCACATGGGGGAACCACGAAGGTTCGATGCTGCTATGGGTGACCGTCATGGGCCTTGCCGGCGGTTTCGTGGCGCTGGTCGAAAGGCGATTGCCCGAGCGGACGATGCTGGCGACGCTGGCGGGGCAGGCCTTCGTCAGCCTTGGCTTCTATGCCTTCCTGCTGCTTTCCTCGAATCCGTTCGAGAGGATCACGCCGGTTCCCGACGAAGGGCAGGGGCTCAATCCGCTGCTGCAGGACATGGGCCTCGCATTCCATCCGCCTACGCTTTACCTCGGCTATGTCGGACTGTCGGTCGCCTTCAGCTTCGCGATCGGCGCTCTGGTGACGCGGGAGGTCGGGCCTGCCTTCGCCAGGGCCATGCGCCCATGGGTGCTGGGCGCATGGATATTCCTGACGATCGGCATCACCGCCGGTTCGTACTGGGCCTATTACGAACGGGGCTGGGGCGGCTGGTGGTTCTGGGATCCCGTCGAGAACGCCTCGCTTATGCCGTGGCTGGCGGCGACGGCGCTGCTGCATTCGGTGAGCGTCCTGGCAGCGCGTAATGCTTTGCGTGCCTGGACGATCATGCTGGGCGTGGTCGCCTTCTCGATGTCGATGGTCGGCACTTTCCTCGTACGTTCGGGCATTCTCACCAGCGTCCATGCCTTTGCCGTCGATCCGGAGCGAGGCTCGTTTATTCTTGCGCTGCTGGCGATCAACATCGGCGGCGCGCTGCCGCTCTTCGCGGTGCGCGCCGCGACCGTGACCGAGGGGGAGCGTTTCGCCGTCGTCAGCCGCGAGGGCGCTCTGGTGTTCAACAACGTGATGCTTTCGGCGATCCTCGGCATCGTGCTGTTCGGCACGCTTTACCCTCTGGTGGCCGAAGCGATGGGGGCGAAAGTTTCCGTCGGTCCTCCGTACTTCAACCCGATGGGCGCGCTTTTTGCGATTCCGATGTTGCTGGTCATGGCTATAGGTCCGCTGCTGCGCTGGAGGCACGACAGCTTTGCGCGGGTCCGCAGGGAGCTGGTTGTCCCGGTGTTGCTGGTTGCCGCCGTCCTCGTGTGGCTCGCCTTCCGTTCGGGCGTTGGCGTGCTGCCCTTCATCGGGCTTGCCTTGTCGGGTGGACTTGCCGTCGCCAGCCTTCTCCCGCTGCGCGGGCGCAACCTGCTGCGTACGCCTTTGGCGACATGGGGCATGGTGATTGCGCATCTCGGCATCGCCGTCTCTCTGTTCGGTATGGCCAGCGACAGCGCCTTCTCCACGGAAAAGCTCGTCGCCGCGCGTATCGGTTCGGCTACGAAGGTGGGACCTTGGGAAATTACGCTTGCAAAGGTCTTGCCTGTCGCCGGCCCGAACTGGACGGCGCTGGAAGCAGATATGTTTGCGAGCTATGATGGTGGTGCGCCTGTAGAGATCAGGCCGCAGGCGCGCAGCTTCTGGACTCCGCCGCAGCAGACCAGCGAATCCGCTCTCGTCACCCGCTGGAACGGCCAGCTTTACGCCGTGTTGGGCGAAGAGGCCGAGGACGGCCGCTGGCAGCTTCGCTTGTGGTGGAAACCCTTCGTGCCGATGATCTGGTATGGCGGCTTGCTGATCGGTCTGGGCGGTCTGCTGGCATTGCTGGGACGCGTTTTGGCCGACCTTCGCCGCATGATCGCACGCGGAAAGATCGCCTATCGTCGCGAGAGGCAGGGACGGTGAGTGAAACTTCCGCCAAGCCGCGCCGGTGGGCGCTATGGCTGCCCCTGGCGCTTTTCGCGCTTTTCGCAGGTTTGGTGCTTGTGGCGTTACTGCGACCGGCGGATCGAGATGTCGCGAGTGCGATGATAGGCAAGCCGCTGCCCAAATTTTCCCTGCAGCCGGCCATTGCCGAGCGACCTGGCCTCTCGAACGCGGATATGGCGACGGGCCGCCCCCGCCTGCTGAATATCTTCGCGAGCTGGTGCATCCCTTGCGCGGTCGAAGCGCCGCAGCTCGATCAGCTTGCACGGCAAGGGATCCCCATCGATGGAATCGCCATCCGCGATCGGAGAGAGGATGTGAACGCATTCCTCGCGCGTAACGGCAATCCTTTCGCCCGTATCGGCGCGGACGATGTCAGCGCGGTGCAACTCGCCATCGGTTCTTCGGGCGTGCCGGAGACTTTTGTCATCGATGGCAAGGGAGTGATCCGTTACCAGCACATCGGCGAGATCCGGGCGGAACACGTGTCATTGATCTTGGAAAAGCTGAAGGAGGCGGCGGAATGAGGTCGCTTTTCCTGTCGCTGCTGATCTTGTCCGCCGTTCCTGCCTGGGCGCAGGACACCATGCCGCCCGCGCCTTACGCCTACAGGCAGCTCGACGATCCGCGTCAGGAGGAAAAGGCGCAGGCCCTGATGGAAACTCTGCGCTGCCTGAAGTGCCAGAGCCAGTCCATCGCCGATTCCGATGCGCCCATGGCGGGCGATATGCGCAGCCAGGTGCGCCAGCGCATTGCCGCCGGGGAAGACCCCGAAGCGATCCGCGCCTGGTTGGTCGAGCGTTATGGCGATTACGTAAGCTATGCTCCGCGCGTGACTGCGCTGACCTGGCCGTTGTTTCTTGTGCCTTTGGTGCTGCTGGCCCTTGCCACGGCGTTGTTGCATCGACGTTTCGGGAAGGGCCGCAAATGAGCTGGGTACTGGCTTTCCTGCTCGCGGCTATATGCTTTGTCGCGATTGCCTTTGTCTTGAAGGCGCCGCGCGTGGGTTGGGAAGCCATTGCTGCAGCCTTGTTGCTTGGCGTCGCGGGATATGGCTTGCAGGCAAGTCCGGGTTTGCCCGGCGCGCCGAAGCAGCCCGCGGAGAAGATCGCCGGAAATGCGGTGGCGGTGGTCGAGGCGCGCAAGGCCTTGTCCAGCGAGGGCGCGATTCCCGGCAATAACTGGCTCGTCATCGCGGATGCGCTGGCACGGCATGGGCAATATACCGACGCTGCTGGCGTCTTGCTCGGCGCCGTGGAGAAGGAGCCGAAAAATGCGGAGGCATGGCTTGCGCTTGGCAACGCTTTGGTCGGCCATGCCGACGGTTTGCTGACGCCGGCCGCGCTTGCGGCCTATCGCCACGCTTCGGATGCCGCCCCTGATCATCCGGGTCCTCCGTTCTTCCTGGGGCTTGCACTGGCCCAATCCGGTCGCTTTGCCGAAGCGCGAGGAATTTGGGGCCAGCTATTGCAGAGTTCTCCACCGGATGCGCCTTGGCGCTCCGATCTGGAACAGCGTATAGGTCGGCTGGATGCCTTCATCGCCGAGCGCAATCGGACCGGCCAATTGGTGGAGTAAGCGCGATTGCTCCCCATTCGCCATGCTGCTAAGCGGCGCGCTACTCGTCGGGGCCCAGAGCTTCGCGGGTGAGTCCAGTCCGCTGGGGGCGCAAGAATGAACGAAGCGATGCAGGAAACCGCCGACGGTGCATCGAAAGCTGTCGGCGATCCTGCCGTTCCCCTTACCGGGCACGGTCATCATGGAAGCGGCCTGAAGCTCGCCGTCGGCGCCATCGGCGTAGTCTTCGGCGATATCGGCACCAGTCCGCTGTATGCCATGCGCGATACGTTCGCCGGGCATCACCCGTTGCCGCTCGACCGGCTGCATATTTTCGGCATCGTCAGCCTGATGTTCTGGTCGATGATGATCATCGTGACGCTGAAATATGTCAGCGTGATCATGCGGGCCGACAACAAGGGTGAAGGCGGCAGCCTTGCCTTGCTTGCGCTTATC
The DNA here is from genome assembly GCA_036400975.1 of Novosphingobium sp. GTDB lineage: Bacteria > Pseudomonadota > Alphaproteobacteria > Sphingomonadales > Sphingomonadaceae > Novosphingobium. The sequence continues at coordinate 8,163 of DASWWL010000156.1, forward strand.
AACCAGAACGTTTCCGGCAAGCGCTGGTCGGCCAGCATCGTGCTGCTGGGCGTTTTCGCCACCTCGCTTTTCTATGGCGACAGTATGATTACGCCGGCGGTTTCGGTGCTTGGTGCGATCGAGGGTCTGGCCGTCTATGAACCGGCGCTGGGTAGTGCGGTGGTTCCGCTCGTGGTCGGTATCCTGATCGGTCTGTTCATGATTCAGAGCCGTGGGACCGCTCGCGTCGCCAGCTTCTTCGGGCCGATCATGCTTGTCTATTTCGCCGTCATCTCGGTGCTCGGCATCGTCAGCATCGCCGCGATGCCCTCGGTTGTCGAAGCGCTTAGCCCCCATCATGCGATCATCATGTTCGCCGCCGACCCGTTTCGAGGCTTCCTGGCCATGGGGGCCGCCGTGCTGGCCGTGACCGGAGCCGAAGCGCTCTATGCCGACATGGGTCATTTCGGCCGTAATCCGATCCGCATCTCGTGGCTGGCTTTCGTGCTGCCGGCCCTGGTCCTCAACTATCTTGGACAAGCATCGTTGCTGATGCGGGTGCCTTCCGCGCTACAGAGTCCGTTCTATCTGCTGGCGCCCGAATGGTTCCAATGGCCGCTGCTGGTCATCGCCAGCATGGCCGCGATCATCGCCTCGCAGGCGGTTATTTCGGGTGCATTCTCGGTCACGCAGCAGGCGATCCAGCTTGGTTTCATGCCGCGCATGACGATCAAGCATACGAGCCTGCAGGCGGGTCAGATTTACATCCCGGTCATCAACTTCGGTTTGATGATTGCGGTGATCATCCTGGTACTCATGTTCCAGCGGTCGTCCAACCTGACGGCTGCCTATGGCATTGCGGTGACCGGTGCGATGACCATCGATGCGGTTCTTCTGACGGTGGTGCTGTTCCACTTGTGGAAGTGGAAGCCCTGGGCGAGCATTCCGCTGCTGGCGATGTTCTTCCTGCTCGACAGCGCCTACCTCTCGGCCAACCTCACCAAGATACCCGATGGTGGCTGGGTGCCGCTGATGATGGGGCTGGCGATCTTCACTCTCCTTACGACCTGGTCGAAGGGGCGCGCCTTGATGCGGCAGAACATGGCCGAAGGTACGATCCCGATCGAGGTTTTCGCCAAGAGCGCGCATTCCAGCGCCGCGCGAGTGCCCGGAACGGCGGTTTTCATGGCATCGAGCAACCACGGCGTTCCATCTGCGCTTCTGCACAATATCAAGCACAACAAGGTGCTCCACGAACGCGTCGTGATCCTCACCGTAGCCATCCAGGACGTGCCGCATGTCGATGAGGAAGAGCGCTTCGAAGTGAAGAACATGGGTAATGGCTTCTACCGCCTGATCCTTCGCTATGGCTTCCTTGAAGAGACCGACGTGCCGGCTGCGCTCAAGCAGGTGACGATGTGCGACGGGCCCTTCGAGATGATGAAGACCAGCTTCTTTCTTTCCCGCCAGACGCTGTTGCCCTCAGCCAAGCCGGGCATGGCGCTGTGGCGCGAGAAGCTGTTCGCCTGGATGCTGCGCAATGCGGCGAGCGCGATGGAATTCTTCCGACTGCCGACAAACCGCGTGGTCGAACTCGGCAGCCAGCTTGAGATTTGAGCGTTATGGCCTCGGTGAAGAGAGGCCGCATGAACAAGACCATACTTTACTGGCGCCGTACCGACGTGACGGGACTGGAGCGGCTCGAGATCGATGTGGCGCCCGATGCGGTGATCGCGCGCGGCAGTGTGATCTGTCTGGAAGGCGGCGGATTCCGGTTGGATCATCATTGGCGCCTCACTTCCGGTTGGCGCACGATGGAGCTACGCGTCGAACGCTGGAATGCGGCTGGCCACGCGGTATTGCATCTTGAACGTAGTCGTGACGGCTGGACGGTGGATGGCATGTGGCGTCCCGACCTTGACGGCGCGGAAGAACCTGACCTTTCCGTCACGCCGTTCTGCAACACGCTACCGATCCGGCGGACTGAAAGTAGCCTGACGCTCGACACCGCATTCGTGGACGGCGCCACATTGATGGTCGGGCGGTCGCGCCAACGGTATGATCGCCTTGAGGCCGACCGGCTGCGTTACGTCGATCTCGGTCTCTCCGCGGGTTTTGAAGCCGAGCTTAAGGTCGATGATATGGGGCTCGTGCTGCGTTACGAGCATTTGTTCGAGCGCGTCGTTCCCTGAAACGCGAAAGCGCGACGTCTCCGAGGAGACGCCGCGCCTTTCTGTCTGTCAGGGCAGTGGTGGTCAGCCGAGGTTGGCGCTGACCATCGCATAGAGCATCGGCAGCGACAGCAACAAATTGGTGCGGCTGGCGGCAAGCGCGCGCGGAGTGGCCTTGGCCTTTTCCTCGTCGGTCGCTTCGATGATGCCGAGGATCTTCTTCTGGGCCGGCCAGATGATGAACCATACGTTGAACGCCATGATCAGTGCCAGCCACATGCCGATGCCGATCAGATTGACCGTGCCTTCTCCGGACAGAGTGAAGGCCTGGTGGGCGTAGCCGGCATTGAACGCGATGACGAGGCCGGTGATCACCGTCAGTAGAGCCGAATAGCGGAAGAAGAAGAACACGTTGGGCGCGATGTAGCCAGTCACGCCTTTCTTGAGCTCGGCGGGAACCTTGGGCATCGTCGGCACCTGAACGAAGTTCAGATAATAAAGCAGGCCGATCCACAGGATGCCGAAGAAGACGTGGAACCAGCGAAACAGAGAATTGACGTCGACAGGTGCGACAGGTGCGAACTGCATCATCAGGGCGATGGCGAGCACGACGCCCACCGCCAGAACCAGATGCAGATTACCGAAAAACTTGGCCATTGCTTCCCCCTTATTGAACCGAGGCCTTCGGCCTTCCGAAGCGAACAAGCTGAAAATATGTCGTTGGTCGCCGTGGCGGCGGCGGGCTGGTTATTACGCCGCCGAGCGCGATTGTCACATGATTTCGCAGACTTTTGCACTCATTCGTTCGGCGGGTGGGTGACGACCTCTTCTTCGGCTTCCCTCGCCAGGCCATGACGCAACAACATGGGGATGTGCGCGAAGGTGAAGAGGAATGTGAGGGGTAGAAAGACCCACAGCTTCGCCTCCAGCCAGCCGCCAAAGCTCAGGACATATCGAAATCCTTCGTTAAGCGCGGCCAGGAAGAGGAAGAAGATGCCCCAATTGCGCGAGAGGATCATCCATCCGCGATCATCCAGTCCTTCGAAGGCGGTTTCCAGCAGCACTTTCAGCAACGATGCGCCGCGCGCGACGCCGAAAAGCAGCGATATGCCAAAGATCAGGTAAATCACGGTCGGCTTGATCTGGATATAGAACTGGTCCCGCAGCAGGATCGTGAGGCCGCCGAAAAAGACGATCAGTGCGGTCGAGAGCCATAGCATGGGTGAGACACGTCCCAGCTTCCACTTCGATATGATCAGCGCGATGATCGCTGCCGCCATGAAGGCGCCTGTGCCCCGGATGACAGCGAGTACTTCGGCGATCGCGTTCTCGCGGTCATCGGGCGAGAAATGGCGGTAGACGAGGAAGAACACCAGGATGGGCCCATAATCGACGGCCAGGTTCAGCCATCCCGACTTTGCCGGCTTGTTTTCGGTCATCATGCCACTCCCGCGATGACGCGCGCGACGAGGTCGGGATCGAAAGGGCGGAGATCATCGATCTTTTCGCCCACGCCGATCGCGTGAATGGGCAGTCCATACTGCTCCGCCGCCGCGACAAGGACACCGCCGCGCGCGGTGCCGTCCAACTTGGTCATGATCAGGCCGGTCACGCCTGCAACCTCCTTGAAGGTTTCGATCTGTTGCAGGGCATTCTGCCCATTGGTGGCATCCAGCACCAGTACGACATCGTGTGGAGCTTCGGGGTTGAGGCGGCCAAGGACGCGCCGGATCTTGGCGAGTTCATCCATCAGTTCGCGCTTGTTCTGAAGGCGGCCCGCAGTGTCGACGATCAAGGCGTCTATACCCTGCTGGGTGGCAAGCTTGACCCCGTCGAATACGATGCTGGCGGGATCGCCGCCTTCGGGGCCGCGGACGATCGGCACGCCGAGCCGTTCGGCCCAGACCGCGAGCTGGCCGATGGCGGCGGCGCGGAAAGTGTCGCCGGCGGCGAACATCACGCCGTAGTCCTGCTCCTGGAAAAGATGTCCCAGTTTGGCGATGGTGGTTGTCTTGCCCGAACCATTCACGCCGATAACCAGGATAATCTGCGGGCGCGGAAAGGCGATGATTTCCAGAGGCTTGGCTACCGAACGCAGGATCGCGGCGATTTCATGGGCAACGGCTTCGCGGATGCCGCGCTCGTCGATGCCGCGTTCGAACCTTTCGCTTGCCAGCCGTTCCCGGATGCGCGCGGCCGCGCGTGGTCCAAGATCGGACAGGATAAGAGCATCTTCGATGTCGTCGAGCTGCGCGTCATCGAGCGTCGCCCTGGAGACGATGCCGG
>DASWWL010000157.1:0-10799 GCA_036400975.1 Novosphingobium sp.
GCTGTGCAACGCGCGCGCCATGGGCGAGTTCGGCGCGGTCTCGGTCGTGTCGGGCCACATTCGCGGCCTGACCAACACGATGCCGCTGCACGTCGAGATTCTCTACAACGAATACGATTTCGTCGGCGCCTTCGCGGTGGCTTCGCTGCTCGCGCTGCTCGCCCTGGTGACCCTCGTCGCCAAGAGCGTGCTCGAATGGCGCTTCGAAATCCATGGGGGGGCAAGCCATTGATTACGGTAAAGAACGTCACGAAGCGCTTCGGCGACTTCCCGGCGCTGCACGGCATCGACCTTGATGTGAAGCCGGGCGAGTTCATCGCCCTCCTTGGCCCTTCGGGTTCGGGGAAGACGACGCTGCTGCGCATCATAGCCGGCCTCGAGTTCCAGGACGCGGGCCAGGTGCTGTTCAACGGCGAGGACGTCTCGAACCGCAATGTCGGTGAACGCGGCGTGGGCTTCGTTTTTCAGCACTATGCCCTGTTCCGCCACATGACCGTGGCCGAGAACGTCGCTTTCGGGCTTACGGTGAAGAAACGCCGCGACCGGCCCGCACGCGCCGCGATCAAGGCCCGGGCGGAGGAACTGCTGCGCCTCGTCCAGCTCGGCGGTCTCGGCGACCGCTTTCCCGGCCAGCTCTCGGGCGGCCAGCGCCAGCGCGTGGCACTGGCCCGCGCGCTGGCCATCGAGCCCAGGCTGCTCCTGCTCGACGAACCTTTCGGCGCGCTCGACGCCAAGGTGCGCAAGGACCTGCGCCGCTGGCTGCGCGAGTTGCACCAGCAGATGGGACTGACCTCGATCTTCGTTACGCACGACCAGGAAGAAGCGCTGGAGCTCGCCGACCGGGTAGTCGTGATGGATCACGGCGTGATCGAACAGATCGGCACGCCCGAGCAGGTCTACATGGAACCCGCCACCCCCTTCGTCTCGACTTTCGTGGGCGAGACCAACCGCCTGCCCGCCGACAACGGCGAGCTGCATGTTCGTCCGCACGACCTCGAGATCGTCGAGGAAGGCGGCGAAGCCGTCCTGGTGGACAACGTCTTCCGCAAGGGCGGTTCCTGGCGGGTCGAAGGCACGATCGCCGACGGCTCGCATGTCGTGGAGATCGACCTGGCCGCCAGCCGGGCCGCCCCCGCTCCCGGCACCACGATCCGCGTTCGTCCGCAGCGTGCCAAATCCTTCACCCCAAATGGAGTCCAGTCATGATGGCCAAGCCCGACACGCCCTTGTCCCCCGAAGCGGCGCACATTCTCGAAGAAAGCATCGCCAGCGTCCGCGAGGCGCTGGCCGGCCTCAAGTACGGCAACGTGTCGCTGACCGTGCACGAAGGCCGTGTCGTCCAGATCGACGTTACGGAGAAGAAGCGGCTCAAACCGAACTGATCCGCCCCGTCCCACCAACCTTTTACCAAGCAAGCAAAACTCACAAGCCAACCGGACCACTGGAGGCGTCGTGATCTCTACCAGGAGGATTACCGATGATTTCCCGTGCTCTTTTGTTGGCCAGCGTCGCTGGCGCAGCCTTTATCGCCACGCCCGCTTTCGCCGACGAAACGACCGATGCGCAACAGTCCACCTCGGTCGGCACCGGCGCCGATGACAGCGGCGACGCGATTATCGTCACCGCCCGCCGGCGCGCAGAGACTTCACAGGAAGTTCCGCTGGCGATCTCGGTCATCGGGGGCGATCACATCGACAACACCGGCGCCTTCAACGTCGGTCGCCTGCAGCAGCTGACCCCGGCCCTGCAGTTCACCTCTTCCAACCCGCGCAACACCACATTGGCCATTCGCGGCATCGGCGCGCCGTTCGGCCTGACCAACGACGGGTTCGAGCAGGGCGTCGGCATCTACGTCGATGACGTGTATTATTCGCGCGCCGCATCCTCGACCTTCGACTTCCTCGATGTGCAGCAGGTCGAAGTGCTGCGCGGACCGCAGGGTACGCTCTATGGCAAGAACACTACCGCCGGCGCGATCAACATCACCACGCGCCAGCCGACCTTCGATTTCGAAGGCCGCGCGGAAGTGTCGGTGGGCAACCTGCAGTTCAAGCAGGCCAAAGCCGCCGTTTCCGGTCCGCTGTCAGAAACCGTCGCTGCGCGCATCGCGGTGTCGAGCACAAGCCGCAGGGGCACTATCTTCAACACGCGCAGCGGCAACTGGATCAACGAGCAGGACAACCTCGGCCTGCGCGGCCAGATCCTGTTCCGTCCGCACGAAGGCCTCGATATCACGCTGTCGGGCGATTACTCGTCGCAGGATCCCGAATGCTGCGGCACCGTCTTCGCCCGCACCACCAGCACGCAGCGTCCGCTCAACCGGCAGTACAACGGCCTCTCGCAATCGCTCGGCTACAACGTAGTCAGCCGCAATCCGTTCGATCGGCTGACCGATATCGATGCCGATCTGAACGCCGGCAACAAGATCGGCGGCGCGGCGCTGCGCGTGAAGTGGGATGTCGGCGGCGGCACCTTCACTTCGGTCACGGCATGGCGCTTCTGGGACTGGAAGCCCGCCAACGACCGCGATTTCACCGGTCTGCCGATCACCACAAAGTCGCAGAACCCTTCGCAGCAGAACCAGTACACGCAGGAATTTCGCTACAATTACTCGGGCAACAAGCTGGACTTCGTTGTCGGCGCGTTCGGTTTCTATCAGACCGTACGCACCCAGGGCACCGAACAGCTCGGAGCCGCCGCCAGCCGCTGGTTGCTGAACCCCGGCAACGTGCCGGTGGGTGCAAGCGGCTGCGGCCCTTCGGCATCCAACCAGCTCGCCTGCGATCCCAGCGTGCTTAACGGCGTGACCGCGTTCAACACGATCTTCCTCAACAACACCAGCGCCGCGCTGTTCGGCCAGGTCGCATGGAAGGTCACCGACGCGCTGACCATCCAGCCGGGCATCCGCCTGAACTACGACAAGAAGAATGGCGGGTATCAACGCCGCGTATTCAACGGCGCAGGGACGGAGCTGTTCACGCGGGACGCCAATGGCAACGTGATCACCGCGGCGTCGAACCCGCGCGTATTCGCGCAGATCGACCAGCTTACTCCGCAGAACTTCACCAGCGACAACAGCGACTGGAACTTCTCGTACGATCTCAATGTCAGCTACAAGGTCACGCCGGACGTCCTGTTCTACGCGACTTATGCCAAGACGTTCAAATCGTTCGGCATCAACCTCAACGGCGTGCCCAACGGAGCGGACGGCCTGCCGCGCACCGATGTGGCGACGATCAAGCCGGAATCGGTCAATCACTTCGAGGTTGGCATCAAGTCCACCTTCTGGGACGGCAAGGCTATCCTCAACCTCTCGGCCTTCCGCACCGACATCAAGGACTTCCAGGTCCTGGTGAACTCAGGCGCGGTGAGCACGACGCGCGGCTACCTCGCCAATGCGGACAAAGTGCGCACCCAAGGCCTGGAAGCGGACTTCTCGATCCGGCCAAGCGAGCGGTTCCACTTCTACGTCAACGGCGCCTACACCGACGCCAAGTACAGGAAGTTCGAAGGCGCGCCTTGCGCTCCCGGCTTCTCGGGCGGCGGTTCCGGCACACCGGTCGGCGCGTTCGGCGCGCCGGGCACGAACAGCCCGGCAAGCTGCAACCTCTCGGGCTCCCCGCTTGCCGGCGTCTCGAAGTGGAATGCGTCCTATGGCGCAGAATACAACGTGCCGGTCACCCTGCTGGGCAAGGAAGGCCAAGTCTACCTGGGCTTCGACGGCAATGCCCGCACGAAGTTCTCGTCCAACCCCTCGCCTTCGGCCGCGACCGACATCGACGGTTATGCGCTGTCGAACTTCCGTCTCGGTTTCCGTACGGAGAACGGGATCGATATCTTTGGCTGGGTCCGCAACGCATTTGACGTGAAATACTTCGAACTGCTTCAAATCGCGCCGGGCAGCACCGGCCTGATCGTAGGCACACCTGGCGATCCGCGCACTTGGGGCGGTACGATCAAGTTCAACTTCTGATAGTAATGCGGGGCCGGCGACGGGACATACCCGAGCCGGCCCTTTTCGAGAGGAATGATGAAGCAGAAGACGGCTCTTATTATCCGGCATGTCCCCTACGAAGGAGTTGCCGGTTTTCGTGCGCCGATCGAGGCGGCTGGCTATGACGTCAGCCGGATCGACGTGGCCGATCCCGCCTTTTCCTCGCTCGACCTGTGCGAGCATGACCTGCTCATCATGATGGGCGGTCCGATGGGTGTCTACGAACAGGACAGGCATCCATGGATCGCCTGCCAGTTGCGCCGGCTGGCCCGAAGGCTGGAAGCGAACCGTCCCACGCTCGGCGTCTGCTTCGGCTCGCAGATGATCGCGCAGGCCATGGGCGGCCGGGTCTATGCGGGGCCGGCGAAGGAAGTAGGCTTTCATCCCGTCACGTTGAATGAAACGGCGCTGGCCGGTCCGCTACGCCATGTCAGGAACGTGCCGGTACTCCACTGGCACGGCGACACTTTCGACCTGCCCGGCAACGTGGAGCTGCTGGCATCGTCACCCCTCTATGCGCACCAGGCCTTCCGCCGCGGGGCCAATATCCTCGCCCTCCAGTTCCATGCCGAGATGGGTCTCGACCCCCGCTTCGACGCCTGGATCGAAGGTGGCCAGGATACTATCGCCGCCGCCGGCATCACCGAAGAACGGCTTCGTGCCGATCACGACGCGCTGGGACCGGGCGCGGTCGTCGCCGGGCAGGCGATGATCGCCGAATGGCTCGAAGGGCTGGAAGACTGAGCAACGCGGTTGGCGCGCGGCGCGATCCCCGGTAGGGGCGGCTGATGCTGCGCCTGTCCGAACTGAAGCTGCCGCTCGACCACCCGCCCGAGGCGCTGGCCCCGGCGATCTGTGCCCGGCTGGGCATCGCGCCCGAGGCGCTGAAGGACTTCGGCATATTCCGGCGCGGCAACGATGCGCGGCGCAAGGGTGCGATCCAGCTCGTCTACACGGTCGATGTCGACTTGGCAGACGAGGCCGAAGTGCTGGCGCGCTTCGCCGGCGACAAGGACGTGCGGCCCACGCCCGACATGGAATATCGTTTCCCCGCGCTCGCGCCGGCAGGCTGGCCCGATGGCAAAGACGGCAAGCGCCCCGTGGTCGTGGGCGCCGGTCCATGCGGCCTGTTCGCCGGGCTGATCCTCGCGCAGATGGGCTTTCGGCCGATCATCCTCGATCGCGGCAAGGTGGTGCGCCAGCGCACCAAGGACACCTGGGGCCTGTGGCGCCGCGCCGAGTTCAATCCCGATTCCAACGTCCAGTTCGGCGAAGGCGGCGCGGGCACCTTCTCCGACGGCAAGCTCTATTGCCGCACCAAGGATCCGCGTTTCCTCGGCCGCAAGGTGCTGGAAGAATTCGTCAAGGCCGGCGCGCCCGACGACATATTGTGGCAGGCCCATCCGCACATCGGCACCTTCCGCCTCGTCACCATGGTCGAAGCGATGCGCCGCACGATCGAAGACCTGGGCGGCGAGTATCGCTGGCAGCACCGCGTCGACGATCTCGAACTGCAGCGGTTGCCCGACGGCAACCAGCGCCTGCGCGGGCTGCGCCTCAACACCGGCGAGCTTCTCGAAACCGACCACGTGGTCCTCGCCATCGGCCACAGCGCCCGGCCCACATTCGAAATGCTGCACGAGCGCGGCGTCTACATGGAAGCCAAGCCCTTCTCCATCGGCGTGCGCATCGAGCATCCGCAAGGCTGGATCGATCGTGCCCGCTATGGCGACTGCGCCGGTCATCCTGACCTCGGCGCCGCCGCCTATGCCCTGTCGCATCACTGCGCGAACGGGCGCACGGTCTACAGCTTCTGCATGTGCCCCGGCGGGCGCGTCGTCGCCGCCACGTCCGAGGAAGGACGCGTCGTCACCAACGGCATGAGCCAGTATTCGCGCGCCGAATTCAACGCCAACTCGGGTCTCGTTGTCGCCATCGATCCGGAGCGCGACTATCCGGGCGGACCGCTCGCGGGCATCGCCTTCCAGCGCCATTGGGAGTCGCTTGCTTTCGCGGCAGGGGGATCGTCCTACTGGGCGCCGGGGCAGAAGGTCGGCGATTTTCTGGCCGGCAAGCCCTCGACCGCGCTGGGCGAAGTCACGCCATCGTACAAACCGGGCGTAACCATGACCGACCTGTCGCAATGCCTGCCCGCCTTCGCGATCGAAGCCCTGCGCGAGGCGCTGCCCGTTTTCGGGCGCAAGCTGGCGAACTACGACCATCCCGACGCGGTGATGACCGGGGTGGAGACGCGCACATCCTCGCCCTTGCGGATCACGCGCGGGAAGGACTTCCAGAGCCTCAATACCGAGCGCCTGTTCCCGGCGGGCGAAGGCGCGGGCTATGCAGGCGGCATCCTTTCCGCCGCGATCGACGGGATCAAGGCGGCCGAAGCGGTCGCCGCCAGCATCATGGCCGAATGAACAGGGCGACGCGCCACGATGCCATCGTACTCGGCGCAGGTGCGGCGGGCATGATGTGCGCGGCTACCGCCGGCCAGCGCGGCAAGCGCGTGTTGCTGGCCGATCATGCCGACGCGCCGGGCAAGAAGATCCTGATCTCGGGCGGTGGCCGCTGCAACTTCACCAACCTGCACACGGCGCCGGATCGCTATCTTTCCGCCAATCCGCATTTCGCGAAATCCGCGCTGGGCCGCTATTCTCCGCAGGACTTCCTCGCGCTTGTCGAGGCCTATGGCATCGCCTGGCACGAGAAGACGCTGGGTCAGCTTTTCTGCGACGGCCCGGCAAGGCAGGTCGTCGATCTGCTGGTGGAGGAATGCGCGAAGGGCGGCGTGGCATGGGCGCTCGGCCATCCGGCGTCGGCAATCGACCATGGTGACGGCCTGTTCCGCGTGACCATCGCGGGAGTGGAGCACAGCGCCCCGGCGCTGGTGCTGGCCACCGGCGGGCCATCGATCCCGAAGCTCGGCGCGACCAGCTTCGCCTACGATGTCGCGCGCCGCTTCTGTCTCGCCGTGGTGCAGCCGCGCCCGGCGCTCGTGCCGCTGACTCTGGGCACGGACGAAGCGCTGTTCCGCGAGCTTTCGGGTGTGTCCACCGAGGTCGTCACACGCTGGAACAAAGTGCGCTTCCGCGAGGCGGCGCTGTTCACCCATCGCGGACTTTCGGGACCGGCGATGCTGCAAATCTCCTCCTACTGGGAGCATCGCTCGACCATCGGCGTCGATTTCCTGCCCGGCGCCACGCCCGACTGGCTGCTGGCGGAAAAGCGCGAGCGCCCGCGCACCATGCTGCGCCGCGCGCTGTCCGCCCGCATACCCGAGCGGCTGACCGACGCCCTGCTCGACCGGCTGGAGCTTTCCGGCGAACTCGGCAACCTGTCCGACAAGGCGCTGCGCAACGTGCAGGCGCGACTGGCGGACTGGCGCTTCGCCCCCTCCGGCACCGAAGGTTTCGCAAAGGCCGAAGTCACCGCCGGCGGCATCGCCACCGCCGGTCTTTCCTCGCGCACGATGGAAGCGACCCGCGTTCCGGGCCTCCATGCGATCGGCGAAGCGGTGGACGTCACCGGCTGGCTCGGCGGATACAACTTCCAGTGGGCCTGGGCGAGCGGGCGAGCGGCCGGAGAAGCGCTGGCCGTTTGACAGCGGCACGGCTAATGATACGTATGTCTCAAAGAGCGAACCGGTCGCGGGAGGATTCTCCTTGCGGCGCGGGTTCGCGCATATGCCTGGGACGGATGATGAAGCGCTACGCAGAGGAATTCACGAAGAACTGGAGCAATCTCCTGGGCGCCGCGATCGGCGTCTCGATGGGAATCTCGCTCTACCAGTACACCGCCAACGTCTTCGGCCCGTCGCTGATAAGGGAATTCGGCTGGAGCCGCGCCGAGTTCGCGCTGCTGGGCGCCTTCTCGCTCTGCAACATGTTATTCTATCCGTTCATCGGCCGCTTCGCCGATCGCTACGGCGCGCGCACGACCGCCACCGTCGGCTTCATCGCGATGCCGACCGCGCTGATCGCCTTCAGCTTCATGACCGGCAACATCATCGAGCTTTACGTCATCTTCGTGCTGAAAAGCCTGTTCGGCATCATGACCTCGTCGCTGGTGTTTTCGCGCGTGGTCGTCGAGCGGTTCGTCATCGGGCGCGGACTGGCGCTGAGCCTGGTGATGAGCGCGCCGCCGCTGATCGCCTCGGGAACAGTGCTGCTTGCCGGATACCTGATCGAAACGGAAGGCTGGCGCACCGCCTATCGCGCGCTCGCCGCGATCTGCGTGGTCGCCGGGTTTTTCGCGATCGCGCTGATCGGCAAGTCGCGCCAGCACGAGAGCGGGCCAGCCGGGTCCAGCCGCCGCGGTCCGATCGCCATGCTGTTCAACCCGGAAGTGAAGGCGCTGATGCGCCAGCCGGTGTTCATCGTGATGGTCTGCGGCATGTTCCTGGTGAACCTGCCGCAGAACATGGTCTCGACCCAGCTCAGCCTGGTGTACGAGAAGATGGGCGTCGAGTTTTCCTATGCGACCTGGCTGATCTCGCTCTATCCGATCAGCGTGCTGGTAGGCCGTTTCCTGACCGGCGTCGCGCTCGACCGGATGGCCGCGCATACCGTGGCGCTGCTCTTCCTCGGAACGCCGGCGGTCGCGCTGGGGCTTCTGGCAACTTCGCTCAACCTCGAATGGATCCTGATCTCCTCGGTCCTCATCATCGGCCTGGCGCAAGGCGCGGAAGGCGACATCGGCGCGTTCCTTACCGCGCGCAAGTTCGACATCAGGGATTATGGGCTGGTCTACAGCATGCTCATCAGCGCCATGAGCCTCGCCAGCGCGCTGGGTTCCATGCTGCTGAGCCTGACGCTGGCCGTCAGCGGAGGATACCAGCTTTTCCTCGCCATCGGCGCGACGGCGACGATCCTGGGCGCGCTGCTGTTCTTCCTCACCGGGCGCTATCGCAGCGCCGGAGCTGCCGCTGAGCCGGAAGAGATGGCCGACGCCGCGACCGCCTGAACCGAAATCGACGCAGGAGAAAAACGGATGCAATCGCTGGCACGACTGGGCACGCGCGACCTGAAGCGGGCCAAGGCCTATTACGACGAGATCGCCGCCACGCTGGGCGCCCGCGCGGTGATGGCGACGGAAGATCAGGTGTCCTATCGCGGCGCGGGCGACGCGGTGTTCATCATCGGCCTGCCGGTGGGCGGCGGCGACGCGACGGTCGGGCATGGCACCCAGATCGGCTTCGCCGCGCCGGACCGGGCCAGCGTCGACGCCGCCTATGCGAGGGCGATGGAACTGGGCAGCAAGAGCGAGGGCGCGCCCGCCGTGCGCGGCCCGGTGGAACACGGTTTCTACAACTGCTATTTCCGCGACCCCGACGGCAACAAGCTGCTGGTGTTCCACTCTCCCGCCGCCTGATCGCCGGGGCGGAGAGTCGCCGTTGCGATACAATCGTCCAGCATTGCCGCTGGCTAGCGCCCTGCCGGTTCGGGCATGGGCGACGTGACGATGGAGACGAAGATGACCGACAAGACATACCGCGTAATCCAGTGGGCGACGGGCCGGCTCGGCAAGATCGCGATCCGCCACTTCGCCGAGAACCCGATGTTCGAACTGGTCGGCGCCTACGTCAGCAATCCCGAAAAGGCCGGCAAGGACGCGGGCGAAATCGCCGGAATCGCGCCGACCGGCGTGATCGCCACCAACGACAGCGACGCGATCGCCGCCATCGACGCCGACGCGGTATTCTATGCCAGCTCGCCGTCCAACGTCGACGACATCTGCAAGCTGCTCCGTTCCGGCAAGAACGTCATCAGTTCGACCAGCTTCTTCTATCCCACCGAGCTGTTCCGCGCCCAGTTCGACGCGATCGAAGCGGCCGCGCGCGAAGGCGGCGTCTCGTTCAGCGCCGGCGGCATCCATCCGGGCTTCGCTGGCGATCTGCTGCCGCTGGTGCTTTCGCGCATCGTCAGCCGCGTCGACAAGGTGCAGGTCTACGAATACGTCAACTTCCTCGAGGAAGACACCGAAGCGCTGTGGCACCTCGAACCGATGGGCTTCGGCGTGACGCCCGAGGAATTCCACCAGCGGCCGAACATGCTGGGCGCCGGCGCCAAGATCTTCGCGCAATCGATGGCGATGATCGTCGAGGGGCTGGGCAAGACGGTGGACGACGTGACCATCTCGGTCGAAGTCGCGACCGTCACGAAGGACATCGAGCTTCCCGGCGCGGTGCTGAAGGCCGGCACCGTGGGCGCACAGCACCACGAATGGACGACTTACGCCGATGGCAAGCCGCTCGTCGTGTTCCATGCCTACTACACTGTCGGCAACGAAAGCCTGACGCCCGACTGGAACGTGGGCCACACGCGTTATCGCGTGGTGATCGAGGGCGACCCCTCGACCGAGCTGATCCTGCAGGCGCCACACCTTCCCGGCGATCCGGCGGGCCACCCCGGCTACACCTGGACGGCGATGGGCAGCGTCACCGCCATTCCCGCGCTCTGCGCGGCGAAGCCCGGCGTCGTCTCGCATCGCGACCTCGGCCTCGTCGAACCCAGGGGCCTCGTCCGCCCCGCCTGACGCAGGCGCGTTTGTGCTTTAGTTGAAACGGCACCAGCCCGCACCCCCACCCGGCCACCCAGCGATGGCATGCTATGGGTGACCGGGTGGGGGTGCGGGCTGGTGCGGCACTTGGACAAGCGTCATCGCCCGCTGGCGAGGCCGGGTGTGCGCCGTGGGGTAGAGAGCAGCGAACGGGCAGTGCGGCCGGCGCTTGTGGTATGTGCCCGGCAGTACGGGCGTGGATGCGTGTGAGTTGTTATGCGAACGGCCGGGCAGCATCACG
>DASWWL010000158.1:0-39633 GCA_036400975.1 Novosphingobium sp.
TGGGAGAGATACGCGGGCTTGCCATCGTCTTCGCCAGCCCCTAGAGGCACCGGCGCCCGCAGGAGTGTAGCTCAGTTGGTAGAGCATCGGTCTCCAAAACCGAGGGCCGTGGGTTCGAGTCCCTCCACTCCTGCCAGGCATTTTCCCGAATGAGGCAGCCGCTGATGGAAGCAGCTATGCCGGATGCGGCGCGCAAGAACTTGTGGTTTGGCGTGGCGTTGGCTTTGCTTGCGAGCCTGCCTTACCTGTTTTCGGTCTATCCCCAGCTTACCGATTATCCCTCGCATCTGGCGCGCTATCGCGTGATGCTGGATAGCGGGCAGAGTCCGTTTCTGGTGCGCTATTACGATTTTCACTGGATTCTGGCCGGGAATATCGGCGCCGATCTGCTGATGGTGCCGCTTTCGCATGCGTTCGGCCTGGAATGTGCCGGATGGCTGCTGGGAATGATCTTGCCGCCGCTGACGGGCCTTGGACTGGTTGCGGTCGAATGGACGTTGCGCCGTCGGGTCGGCATCGCACTTCCGCTTGCCTGCGTTATGATCTGGTCGCCGGCCATGGGCATGGGTTTCTACAATTTCTGCCTCTCGCTGGCTCTTGCCCTATTCGCCTTCGCGGGCTGGGTACGGCTTGGGCAGTGGCGCGGGCGTTGGGCGCTTTTCCTGCCGATCGGGCTCGTTGTCTGGTTATGCCATGCATCGGGCTGGGGCGTGCTGGGAGTGCTGATCTTCGGCTACGAATGGCATCGCCAAAAGGGCCTGTCCGCATTTCTGGCGCCATGGCCGCTGTCGTTGCCGGTCGTGCCGATGCTCTTGTCCGGAGGTGCGGCGGGCGGGCTCTCGTTCGGGGACAATGTCCTCGCCTATAAAACGGCGATCTGGCTCAAGGCGCTGCGCGACCAGTCGATGCCGCTTGATCTCGCGACGCTGGGCTTTGTCGTGTTCGCGGTCCTCGTCGCAGCGCTGGCGCGGCGGATCGATGGCCGGTTGGGCTGGGCCGCGCTGATCCTCGGCGGCCTCACCATCGCCATGCCGCGCCATTTCGGCGGCGGCGATTTCGCGGATTACCGGTTGATAGCGGTTGCATTGATGATCGGCTGCCTTGCGATTGACTGGTCGCCGCCCTTGCGTGTCCTGCTGTTGGCTTCGCTGCCGTTTCTGGTCCGTATCGGTGTCACCACCTTTGCCTGGCATGGACAGTCGCAAGTGCTGGCCGAGGATTTGCGCGCGCTGGACCGCCTGCCTGCTGGAGCCATTGTCGCGGGCGCGGTCGTCGTCGATCCGGCTTACTGGGGAATCAATCCGTTCGAGCACGCGCCCAGCTATGCCACCGTCCGCCGCGATGCGCTGGTGAACTCGCATTTCGCGATTCCCGGCATCCACATGCTGCAACTCCGTAATGCGCCTCAGGGTTTTGTCGATCCTTCACAGCGCATCTTCGCAAAGCGGGGGGATGTGGTGGATCTTACATCGTTCGCGCCGGCGCGATCCGCCGGCTACCTGTGGTACTTCGGGCCCGTTGGTGCTGCGCGTTTGCCGGCTGGTGCGCAAGTCTTGCATGCGACGCAGGACTCGATCCTTGCGCGTCTTGCAAAATCGCCCGTGCCCCGCTAGATCGCGTCCATCTTCCTGCACAAGAAGACTGATCTGCCCCTCCCGGCCAGTGGCCGGGGCGGCGATGAGCCCTTGGCGGAAGGCACCGAAAGTTTTTTGCAGAGGCGATACGGCATGGCCAAGATCAATCCCGGCCAGTTCTTCAATCAGGTGAAAGCCGAAGCATCGAAGATCTACTGGCCGACGCGTCAGGAGACGGTCACCACCGCCATTTTCGTGGCGATCATGATGGTGCTGCTGGCCGTGTTCTTCCTTGGCATCGACACGCTGTTCGGCGCCGCAGTGCGCTGGCTGCTGTCGCTGGCCTGATCGCCCCGTTCAATCGAGAGAGACCCATGGCCCGCTGGTACATCATCCACGCTTACTCCGGCTTCGAGAACAAGGTCCGCGATTCCATCATCACCGAGGCCGAACGCATGGGCCTGGCCGAACTGGTCGAGGCGGTGGAAGTGCCGACCGAGACGGTTACCGAGGTGAAGCGCGGCAAGAAAGTCCAGGTCGAACGCAAGTTCATGCCGGGTTACGTTCTCGCCAAGCTGACGATGAACGACGATGTCTATCACCTAGTCAAGAATACGCCGAAGGTGACGGGCTTCCTCGGCTCCAGCGGAAAGCCCCAGCCGATTTCCGACCGTGAGGCGGCGCGCTATTTTGGCGCCCGCGAGCAGGCGGCGGCAGAGCCGCGCAAGCACATCTCTGTCGATTACGAGATCGGCGATTCGGTGAAGGTGCTCGACGGTCCCTTCGCCAGCTTCAATGGCCTGGTCGAGGAACTCGACTTCGACAAGAACCGGGTCAAGGTCTCGGTGTCGATCTTCGGTCGCGCAACGCCGGTCGAACTGGACTTCGAGCAGGTCGAGCTCAGCAAGTAAGCTGCGCGCCCTGGTAGAGGCCGGCGGCGTTCGATGATTGCATTCCGCCGCCGATGTCGCTATCGGCGCGCGCTTCCGGCAGTTCTTACGAGATCTGGTGGATTCCATGCGGGAGAGGGCGTTGCCCTTGTCTGACCGCTCACTCTGAGGGCCGGGGTTCCCGGACCGACAGGACGAAAGGAGGCCAGTCATGGCCAAGAAGATTGAAGGTTATATCAAGCTGCAGGTAGCAGCCGGTGCCGCGAATCCCTCGCCGCCGATCGGCCCCGCGCTCGGTCAGCGCGGCGTCAACATCATGGAATTCTGCAAGGCGTTTAACGCCGCGACGCAGGAACTGGAAAAGGGCATGCCGATCCCGACGGTGATTACCGTCTATGCGGACCGCTCGTTCAGCTTCGTCACCAAGACGCCGCCGGCCAGCTTCCTCATCAAGAAGGCGGCGAACCTGAAGTCGGGCTCGAAAGAGCCGGGCAAGGTTTCGGCCGGAACCATCAAGCGTTCGCAGCTCGCCGAGATCGCGCAGCAGAAGATGGCCGATCTCAACGCCAATGACATCGAGCAGGCGACGAAGATCATCGAAGGTTCCGCCCGTTCGATGGGCCTTCAGGTTGTGGAGGGCTAAGGACATGGCGAAGCAGACCAAGAACCAGAAGGCCCTCTCCGCGAAGCTGGGCGACAACCAGGCGCTCTATGGCGTCGATGAAGCGCTCAAGCTGCTGCGTGAGCTCAAGACCGCCAAGTTCGACGAGACCGTCGAGGTCGCCCTGAACCTTGGCGTCGATCCGCGCCACGCCGACCAGATGGTTCGTGGTATGGTCACGCTGCCCTCGGGCACGGGCAAGGACGTCAAGGTCGCCGTCTTCGCACGCGGTGACAAGGCTGATGCCGCTCTCGCCGCCGGCGCCGACAAGGTGGGCGCCGAGGATCTGCTGGAAGACATGCAGGCCGGCAATCTCGACTACGGCCGCGTCATCGCCACACCCGACATGATGGGCCTCGTCGGCCGTCTCGGCAAAGTGCTTGGCCCCAAGGGCCTGATGCCGAACCCGAAGCTCGGCACCGTCACGCCGAACGTCGCGGAAGCCGTCAAGGCGGCCAAGGGCGGTCAGATCGAGTTCCGCGTCGAGAAGGCGGGCATCATCCACGTCGGCATCGGCAAGATGAGCTTCTCGGATGAGGCGCTGAAGGCCAACTTCGACGCTTTCGTCGATGCGATCGTCAAGGCGAAGCCGGCGGGCGCCAAGGGCAAGTACCTGCGCAAGGCGGCGCTGTCGTCCTCGATGGGTCCGGGCCTCAAGCTCGACGTGGCGCAAGTCCACGGCGGCTAAGTCCTCGCGGACACACGAAACATGCAAAAGGCCGGGAGGGGTAACCTTCCCGGCCTTCTTGTTGGTGCCCGTCTATCGCCGGGCGTTCAGATTCCGCCGGGGAAGGGGGCTTTGCCCATCGCTTCAAGCCCCGCCACCAGCGCCCGGCTGCAGGCGGCGAGGTCTTTCGCATCGATCGAGCGGATCACGAAGTTCGCTCCCGTCCGTCCCTCGCGCCAGAAGGGATAGCTGCCGATCTGGCAGCTTTCATGCGCTTTCTCGGTCTGGCGCAGCAGTTCCGCGACTTCGCTTTCCTGTATCCAGCAACCGACGGTTTCCGACAGCAGCGGCGCGCCGCCTTCCAGCGTGCCCGACAGCGCGTCGAGCATCCCGGCGGTGATCTGGGGTACGCCGGCCATGATGAAGACGTTGCCGTGGCGGATGCCGGGCGCGCCGGTATAGCGGTTGGGTATCAGCTCGGCGCCTGCCGGGACGCGGGCCATGCGTAACCGGGCGTCGGTAAGGCCGCCGCGCGTCTCGTAATAGCCTTCGAGGATCGCACGCGCCTCCGGATGAACGGTTACGTCCACGCCCAGCGCTTCGGCTATGGCGTCTACGGTAATGTCGTCATGCGTCGGACCGATGCCGCCGGTGGTGAAGACATAATCGTGGCGGGCGCGCAGCGTGTTGACCGCCTCGACGATCGCGGGTGTTTCATCCGCCACGACGCGGACTTCCTTGAGGCGGATGCCCTGCACGCCAAGCCAGCTTGCGACTTGCGCGATGTTCTTGTCCTGCGTGCGGCCCGACAGGATCTCGTCGCCGATGACTATCAGCGCGGCGGTGTAGATGCGGGGCGAATCGGCCATGTGCAGGGGGTAGGGCAATTGGTTCGCGCTATCCACTGGTCAGCAGCCGGTGCGCCGTTCGACCGTTGCCAGCGCCGCCGCCCTTTGCCACATACCCGGCATGCCGATCATCGCCGCCCGCCGCTACACCGCAGGCACACCGCAGGACGATCCGATCGTCGTCAATGGCGACAGGCGCCAGCCGCTGCAGCGCGGTTCTTTCGACTGGGTGGGCCTCGCCAATCCGACGGAAGAGGAGATGGAGCAGATCCGCACCCAGTTCGGCCTGCATCCGCTGGCCATAGAAGATGCGCTGAACCCCAATCAGCTCCCCAAGGTGGAGGCTTATGGCGGCCATCTGTTCATCGTCGCCCGCACGGCCGCGATCGAGGAGGGAGAGAAGATCGACTATGGCCAGACCGCCATCTTCCTCGCGTCCGATTTCATCGTCAGCGTCAGGATCGGATCCATGCGCGCGCATGTTGCGTTGCGTACGCGGCTGGAACACGACTCGCACAAGCTGGCCGAAGGGCCGGATTTCGTCGCTCATGCGATCCTCGATTTCATCGTCGATGGCTATCAGCCGATCATGGAAAAGCTCGAGATCGTCGTGCAATCCATGGAAGAGCGCACGATCGACAGCTTTCCCGAACCTTCCACCATTCGCCGCATATTCCGGCTGCGTCGCCAGCTCCGCCGCTTCGAGCGTATTGTCGGACCGATGCGGGAAATGTGCGAAAAACTGACAGTCGCCGAACTGCCGGCCATCGATTCCGGTGCGCATATCTGGTTTCGCGACGTGCTCGATCACATGCGGCGGACGATGACGCGTGTAACAGGCCTCAAGGAAACTCTGGCCTCGATTGTCGAGACGGCCGGTCTGCTCGAACAGCACCGCCAGGGCGAGATGACGCGGCAGCTTGCGGCCTGGGCGGCGATATTAGCGGTGCCGACGGCTATCGCGGGTATCTATGGCATGAATTTTGAGTTTATGCCCGAATTGCACTGGCGCTACGGATATTTCCTTGTTTTGGGCGCTATTCTGGCGGCTTGCGGCGGCCTCTGGTGGCGTTTCCGCCGCATCGGCTGGCTGTGACGGAATAGTCGCGGGCGGACTCAATGCTTGCGATGCGCGGCGCTATTGAATAGCGGCTGCGGCCGAAGACTCGGGCTGTCGCGAATGTGACGCATAATGGTCAGGCAGGGGTAATATATGTTCGCATGGTTTCAGCGGCTCCTGCCCCGGTCGGGCGATTTCTTCGGCATGTTCGAACGCCACGGCGCCACGCTCATCAGCGCGGCGGAAGCGCTTGTCGCGCTGACGCACGGACAGGGCGATCCCGCGCAGCACATCCGCACGATCCGCGACCGCGAGCACGACGCCGATGAAGTCATCCGCGAAGTGCTGCACGAGGTGCGCCATACGTTTCTTACGCCGTTCGATCGTGGTGCGATCACGTCGCTGATCGGGTCGATGGACGACACCATCGACGAGATGCAAGCGACTTCCATTGCAGCCGAGCTTTATGGCGTGCGGGACTTCGATCGCGAGATGCAGCAGATCGCGGTGATCGTGCTCGAGGCGAGCCGCCTGATCGGCGAAGCGCTGCCCCTGCTGCGCGATGTCGCGCGCAATGGCCGCCGCCTGCACGAGCTTACCGGCCGCATCGTCCAGCTCGAAGGGCAGGTAGACGGGCTTCACGAATCGGGCATGAAAGCACGTTTCGACGAGCAGAAGGGGAATCCCGATCCGTTGAACTTCATGGTCATCCGCGAGATCTACAAGCATCTGGAGCGGATCGCCGATGCCTTCGAGGACGTCGCGAACGAGATCGATGCGCTCGTCATCGATCACGCCTGAAACGCCGGCACCAGATCCATGCACGAGCTGGCTTTTCCGCTGCTGATCGGCCTCATCGCACTGGCGCTGGCGTTCGATTTCCTGAACGGCCTGCATGACGCGGCCAACTCCATCGCCACGGTGGTCTCGACGCGGCTCCTGTCGCCGGCCTGGGCCGTGGGCTTCGCCGCGCTGGGCAATTTCGGCGCTTACTGGCTTGTCGGGCTGCATGTCGCGGAAACGGTGGGCAAGGGCATCATCGACAAGGACGTGGTGACGCCCGCCGTGGTCTTCGGGGCGCTGGTCGGGGCGATGTTCTGGAACGTGGTGACATGGCTCAAGGGCATTCCCTCGTCGTCCAGTCATGCCCTGATCGGTGGCTTGCTGGGCGCAGGTGTGTGCCATGCGGGATTCGGCGCGGTCGAAAGCTCGGGCACGGTCAAGACGATCTCCGCGATCTTCCTGTCGCCGATGATCGGCTTCGCGCTGGCCATGGCGATGATGCTGTTGACGAGCTGGCTGTTCCGCGGTTTCCAGCCACGCAGGGCCGAAGGCTGGTTCAAGGCTCTGCACCTGTGTTCCAGCGCCGCCTATTCGATCAGCCACGGCGGCAACGATGCCCAGAAGACGATGGGCATCATCACTGTGCTGCTCTATTCGACTGGCTATCTCCACGGAGAGTTCCACGTTCCCGAATGGGTGGTGCTGAGCTGCTATGCGGCGATCGCGATGGGGACGCTTTCGGGCGGCTGGAAGATCATCAAGACGATGGGGAACAAGCTGACCCGGCTCAATCATCACAGCGGCTTCTGCGCTTCGACAGCGGGTTCCATCGTGGTGTTCGGGGCGAGCGCCATGGGCATTCCGGTATCGACTACGCACGCCATCACCGGCAGCGTGATCGGCACCGGCACCGCCCGACGCGCGAGTTCGGTGCGTTGGGGGGTGGCGGCGAATGTCGTCGTCGCGTGGTTCGTAACAATACCCGCCAGCGCGGCGGTGGGCGCGGCGTTCTACCTCCTTACGCGGCTGTTCTGAAAACCCGCGAAGCGGCGATCGCGGGCGGTCGTATCCGGTGCCGCAAGTTGATGCGCGAGACGCAGCGAAACTCTGTGACCTTCGGCTCTCCCGCTGCTCGCCGGTATTTCTGCCATTTGAATTCAGTAATTTGATTTCTAATGGTTTATTTGTGAAGGCAGCAGGTGCTGCGGTCTGATCCCCGCCTACGCCGAACGATGCGATGTGTGACCTTTCGCGTGACGCGGTTGCCGTCCGCATTCCGCTTTCCTGGCGGGCCCTGCAAACGAAAAACCGGGATGGCGAGGGTGTATCCATGCCCTGATGGATATCTCATGCGCTGCTTTGTAGGACAGCGGAAGGCGCTCAGTCGCCAGATATCCGCAACATGAGCCTCGCTCGTTCAGCGCAAAAAAAAGGGCCGGTCCGAGGACCGACCCTATGAAAGTTTTGGGAGAGGATGCCTGAAAGGCACGTCCCTTATGGTTGCGAATCGTGCATGCTGCAAATGCGAAAGGCGCTGAGTCAGTTGCCATATTTGCAACTTTGCCTTGCAAGTGCCGGATTTTCCTCAATTCGTCGTGATGCTTCCGAAAAGGTCGTGGGCGTCGGCGTCCTCGACCAGCACATCGACGATGTCGCCGGCCTTCAGTGTCTCAGATGCTGCGCGCAGGAAGACGTTGCCGTCTATTTCGGGCGCGTCGGCCTGCGATCGGCCGGTCGCACCTATATCGCCGTCCTCGTCCGGTTCACCGACTTCGTCGATGATGACGGGTAGCACCCGACCGATCTTGGCGGCGAGCCTGGCGGCGCTGATCGCCTCGGTCTTTTCCATGATCCGGGCGTACCGCTCTTCCTTGACTTCTTCGGGCACTGCGCCGGGCAGGTCGTTGGCTGAAGCGCCTTCGACCGGCTCGAAGCGGAACGCGCCGACGCGATCGAGCTGGGCTTCGTCCAGCCAGTCGAGCAGATATTGAAAATCCGCCTCGGTTTCGCCGGGGAAGCCGACGACGAAGCTCGATCGGATGGCGATGTCCGGGCAGATGGCCCGCCAGTCGCGCAGCCGCTCAAGCACGCGTGCTTCGTTCGCCGGCCGCTTCATCGCCTTGAGCACCGAAGGGCTGGCGTGCTGGAAAGGGATGTCGAGGTAGGGCGTCAGCAGTCCCTCGGCCATCAGCGGGATCACCGCATCGACATGCGGGTAAGGATAGACATAGTGCAGCCGTACCCATGGCGCGCGGCCTTCAGCGGTGCGCAAGGCGCCGAGTTCGCGTGCAAGGTCGGTCATATGCGCGCGCGTTTCGCGGCCGTGCCATTGGCGCGCCTCGTGCCGGATATCGACGCCATAAGCCGAAGTGTCCTGGCTGATGACCAGCAGTTCCTTCGTGCCCCCCGCGATCAGCTTTTCCGCCTCGCGCAGCACGGCGTCGATGCGGCGGCTGGCGAGCTTTCCACGCAGTTGCGGGATGATGCAGAAGGCGCAGGCGTGATTGCAGCCTTCGGAAATCTTGAGATAGCTGTAGTGGCGCGGGGTCAGCTTGACGTCCGCTTGCGGGATCAAGTCGACGAACGGTCCCTGGCTGGGCGGGGCGGCGTCGTGCACCGCTTCGACTACTGCTTCGTACTGATGGGCGCCGGTAACGGCGAGCACGTCCGGGAATTTCGCGCGGATCGCTTCGGCCTCGTTGCCCATGCATCCGGTCACGATCACGCGGCCGTTCTCGGCGATCGCCTCGCCGATCGCGGCGAGGCTTTCCTCTTTCGCGGAATCGAGGAAGCCGCAAGTGTTGACCAGCACGACGTCCGCGCCGGCATAGTCCGGGCTCATCGCATAGCCGTCGGCGCGCAGCCGGGTGAGGATGCGTTCGCTGTCGACCAGCGCCTTGGGGCAGCCGAGGCTGACCATGCCGACCTTGGGCTGGGTGGGAAGTTCAATCGCCATAAGCGGCGCCCCCTACACCTTGCCGGGTCTTTTCGCTACTGTCGTGGTCAAAGGACGGATGGGAGCGGACATGGGGCCGATCAATTGGGTGGCGGTAGTGCTGGCGGCCAATCTCGCGGTGGCGGTGGGCATCGTCTGGTACGGCCCCATATTCAGGGGGCCGCGGCAACTGTTTGACGGCCATGGGCCGGAGGGTAAGCGGCCGGCGCGTACTTATCTATGGTCGGTTTCGGCGATGCTCGTCATCGCGACGATGATCGGCCACAATTTCGCGCGCGTGGGGGCGGAAACGCTTGCGGCGAAGCCATGGCTCTACTGGATGATGTCCGGCGGCCTGGGGTTGGCGATCATTGCCCCGGCGCTGTTCATCGGCCTTGCCCGTCACGATGTTCCCATGCGCGACCGCCTGATCGACTGCGGCCACTGGATCGTGGCGTTGCTAGCCATGGGCACGGTGTTCTGGGCGCTGGGTTGATCTACCAGACGGCCGTGCCGCCATCGACGGGGACCAGCGCACCGTTGATGTAGCCCGCACGGCGCGACAGCAGGAAAGCGATCGCCGCCGCGTAGTCCTCGGGCAGGCCCATGCGCGGAGACCAGAACAGGCCGGCATGGTCGCCCATCATCTCGCTTTCGGCCTGGTCGAGAGGAAGGTTCCGTTCCTTCGCCATCCCTTCCAGCCGGGCGCTTACGCGGTCGCCCTTGATCCAGCCGGGCAGAACGGCGTTGACGCGGATGCCCTTGTCGGCGCCGTCGCGCGCCCAGTTCTTCACCGCGTGGACAAGCGCGGCCTTCATGGCGGCGAACTGTGCGGTCATCGGCTTGTAGTAGCGGGCGGAATTGGCGCCCATGTGGACGATGGCGCCTGATCCTTGCGCCTTCATCACAGGCATCACTTCGCGCGTCAGGCGGACGGCGGACAGGAAGACGCCGTTGAAGGCTTCGTACCAGGCCTCGTCATCGGCGTAGAGCGGTTCTCCGAAATCGGGCTTGAGGCCTCGTACGGGGAAGGAGCCTGCTGTATTGGCCAACAGATCGATGCCGCCAAGCGCCTCCAGCGCCTGTTCGGTCAGCATCTTCGCCCCGGCGGGATCGACGAGATCGACCGATACGACATGCGCTTCCACGCCTTTCGCGCGGACCTGCTCGGCGGTTGCCTCCAGCGCCTCGCGCCGGCGCCCTGCGAGCACGAGTCGCGCGCCTTCGTCTGCCAGCATAAGGGCGGTGGCGCGGCCGACGTCGGAACTTGCGCCGACAATGACGGCCGTCTTGCCGTGCAATCCCAGATCCATGTTCGTTTTTTCCCTATAGTTCCCGGGCCACCGTAGGCCGGATTTCCACAATCGTGTCGCCGGACTCGATGCTGTCGGCGCCTTCCTCCCAGAAGCCGATCGGCGCGCCCTTGCGGTAGATGCGAAGGCCCCGTCCGCCGCCTACAAGCCGATCAAGCGGTTGTCCCACTTCTTCCGGCAGCGCGGGTCGCTCGACGAGCTGCACCCGGCCGCTGACCGAGGCGAGGTCTGACAGGTAGTCGGCGATGTGCGTTCCCTGCGCCGACCCGGCGAGCAGGAGCCCGGTGAAGCGCACGGGATTGATCACGTTGTCCGCGCCCGCTTGTCGCGCCAGCAGCTCGTTGTCTTCGGCCCGCACCACCACGCTGATCGGAATGACGGGCGCGAGATGACGTACCGTCAACACGATCAGGATGGAGGTGTCGTCGCGTCCGGCGGAAACCAGCACGCTGGCGGCCTTCGCGATGCGCAGGGCGATCAGCGCTTCGTCGCGCGTGGCGTCGCCTTCGATCACGTTGCAGCCGAGCGCCTCGGCTTCGGCCAATCGCTCGGGCGAGGGGTCCATTACGACGATGCGGCGCGGATCGGTGCCGCGCGCGATCAGCTCGGTCACGGCTTGCGATCCGCTGATGCCGAAGCCCAGCACCGCCACATGGCCGGTCAGGGCCTCCTGGATGCGCGCCATGCGCCATTTCTCCCAGTTGCGCTTGATGATGAAGTTATAGGCCGTGCCCACGAAGATGAAGAGCACGGCGAAACGGATCGGCGTGACGATCACCGCTTCCACCAGCCGCGCCCGGTCGGAAACCGGCGCGATATCGCCGAATCCGGTGGTGGTGATCGAGATCATCGTGAAATAGACGACGTCGAGGAAGCTGATCTGCCCGTCGTGATTATCGACAAGTCCATCGCGGTCGAACCAGTGGATCAGGACGACAATGAAGACCAGCGCCAGCGCCGCCGAAAGCCGCAGGCCGACATCGGCCCATACCGGTATCCGGATGGCGCGCCGCAACGGCTTCACCAGCTTGAGCGGCGCATCCAGCTTCATCGGGCGGGCATATGACTGTCCGGGTTGACTGGACTTTCGCCGCGCCGGACCTCGAAATGCAGTTCGGGCCCCTTGGCGAGCCCGGTGTGGCCGACCAGCCCGATGCGCTCGCTCCGGTTGACCTCCTCGTCCTTCTTCACCGTGATGCGGCTGAGGAAGCCATAGGCGGTGTGCCAGCCGTCGCCGTGATCGATGACGACGAGGTTGCCGAACTGGCGCTGCTCGCGCCCGGCGAAGATCACCTTGCCAGCGGCCGCCGCACGCACGGCGGTTCCTTCGGCGGCGCTTATGTCCAGCCCGTCATGGTAGTTCTGTTGGCCGCGCGGCGTATAGCCCCGGCGGACAGGGCCGGCGACCGGCCAGGCGAAGCGGCTTGTCGTAGTCGTAGCCGGTGGGGCCGAGGTTGAGGATGGGGCTTCGGCGGGATCGGGCTGATCGATGATCGTGGGGATCAGCAGGCGCTGGCCGGTGCGGATCGGCGCTTCGGGATCGAGGCCGTTGGCCACCGCGATTGCGCTCCAGGGCACGGCATAGCTGTAGGAAATGCTGAACCCGGTCTCCCCGCGCTGGACGGTATGGCGCTGCGTGCGGGGAATCTTCAGCCGTTGCCCGGCGCGCAGCGTGTAAGGCGGCTGCAGGCCATTCGCTTCGGCGATCAGCACGCGCGGCACCTTGGCGCGGGCGGCGATGCCCATCAGCGTCTCGCCAGACTTTACCATATGCTCTGTCGCCTGGTCGGGCGGCAGCGGCTCGCCAGCGGCGGTCAGCAGCAGCGCCAGCGCCGGCAGGAGCGCGATCCGCTTCATCCGCCGTAGCGCGCGGCGAGGCCAGCCAGCGATGCATCGTGCGTCAAGTCGAGCTGCAGCGGCGTCACTGAGACGAACCCTTCCGCGATCGCCTCCAGATCGGTCTGGTGGCCCGAGGTGTGCTCTATGCCGTGGAGACCGAACCAGAAATAGGGGAAGCCGCGCGGGTCGATACCCTCGACCACCGAACCGCGTGCGTAATCGTGGAATCCCTGGCGCACCACGCGGATACCCTTCACATCTTCCGCCCCCAGCGGCGGGAAGTTTATATTCACCAGCGTGCGTTCGGCAAAGGGTGTGTCGAGCAATGGCCGCAGCACCTTTTCGCCCCAGAATTCGGCGGCTTCGAACGGCACGGTGTCGCCCATGCCCTCCTGCGAATAGACCTGGCTCAGCGCCACCGAGCGGATGCCCGCGAGCGCGCCCTCGAAAGCGGCCGAGACGGTGCCTGAATAGGTTACGTCATCGCCCAGGTTCGCGCCCCGGTTCACGCCTGAAAGGATAAGGTCCGGCGGCGAATCCAGCACCTTGCGCAGCGCCATCGTCACCGCGTCGGTCGGCGTGCCGGTTACCGAGAAGCGCCGGGCGTCATGGCGGCGCAGGCGCACCGGGCGGGTTAGGGTGAGCGAATGCCCCGCTCCCGACTGTTCCTCGGACGGCGCGACGATCCAGATGTCGTCCGAAAGGCGCGCGGCGATACGTTCCAGCACTTCCAGACCCGGGGCGTGAATGCCGTCGTCGTTGGTCAGGAGGATGCGCATCACGCGCTCGGGGTGAGGCGGGTAAGGCCTCCCGCGTAAGGCAGGAGCGCGGCGGGCACATCGACCGATCCGTCTTCCTGCTGGTAGTTCTCCAGAATGGCCACCAGCGTGCGGCCGACGGCCAGGCCGGAGCCGTTCAGCGTGTGAACGAATTCGGTGCCCTTCGCGCCTTCCGGCCGATAGCGGGCGTTCATCCGCCGCGCCTGGAAGGCGCCGCAGTTGGAGATCGAGGATATCTCGCGATAGGCGCCCTGGCCGGGCAGCCAGACTTCAAGATCGAACGTCTTGCGCGCGGTGAAGCCCATGTCGCCGGCGCAGAGCAGCACCTTGCGATAGGGCAGATCCAACGCCTGCAGGATGGACTCGGCGGCAGCCGTCATCTTCTCGTGTTCCGCTTCCGAATCCTCCGGGCGGCAGATGGCGACAAGCTCGACTTTATCGAACTGGTGCTGACGGATATAGCCGCGCGTGTCCTTGCCCGCAGCGCCGGCTTCGGAACGGAAACAGGGGGTGAGGGCGGCCATGCGGATCGGCAGTTCGCTCTCGACGAGGATCTGTTCGCGCACAGCGTTGGTCAGGGAAACTTCGGCGGTGGGGATCAACCAGCGGCCGTCCGTCGTCCTGAACAGGTCTTCGGAAAACTTCGGAAGCTGCCCGGTGCCGAACACTGCCTCGTCGCGCACCAGCAGCGGGGGGGCGCATTCGGTGAAGCCGTTCGCGCTCGTCTGCGTGTCGAGCATGAATTGTGCGATCGCACGCTGCAGCCGCGCCATCTGTCCGCGAAGGAAGGTGAAGCGCGCGCCAGAAATCTGTGCTCCGGTCTCGAAATCGAGGCCGAGCGGCGGACCGAGATCGGCATGCTCCTTCGGCGTGAACGCGAAGGCGCGGGGCGTGCCCCAGCGCGCGACCTCCAGATTGCCGGTCTCGTCCTCGCCTTCCGGGACTTCCGCGACTGGCAAGTTCGGCAGGCGTGACAGTTCGTCGTGAAGCCTTGCTGTAAGTTCCCGCTCCTCCTGCTCGAGCGCGGGAAGCGTGGTCTTGAGTTCGGCGACTTCGGCCTTGAGGCGTTCAGCCTCGTCCTTGTCTCCCTTGCCCATGGCGGCGCCGATCGCTTTCGAGGCATCGTTGCGGCGGCTTTGCGCCTCCTGCATCCGCGTCGCCACGGCGCGGCGTTCGGCATCGAGTGCGAGAAGCACGGAGGCCGAAGACGCCGCCCCCCGCCGGGCGAGGCCCGCATCGAAGGCTTCGGGATTGTCTCGGATCAGGCGAATGTCGTGCATGGCCGGGCCTATGCCTGCTTCGCCGTGACGTATCAACTTCTGGTTGAAATCCGAAGGAATGGTGGGCGCGACAGGGATTGAACCTGTGACCCCACCCGTGTGAAGGGTGTGCTCTACCGCTGAGCTACGCGCCCATTCCGTCGGGAAGGCGCCCTTAGGCGAGCGCGCGTGCGTTGACAAGCGCCGACAGCGGCCTAGAGGCGCATCCCATGAGCGAAGAAACCGTTTCCGGCCCCGATGTGCCGCCCGACCGCCTCGCGATCAATCCGCGCAGCCCGCATTTCGATGGGGACAAGCTTCAGCGCGGCGTTGGAATCCGCTTCAAGGGCATGGTCCGCACCAATGTCGAGGAATACTGCATTTCCGAAGGCTGGGTGCGGGTGCAGGCCGGCAAGACCATGGATCGCAAGGGGCAGCCGCTGACGCTGAAGCTCAACGGGCCGGTCGAGGCATGGTACGAGGATCTGGGCGAGGAGCCGCCGGTCGCGAAGGCCGGTTGATCTAGCGCCGGCTGATCTGGCGATAGCGCCCGGCGATGATGTCGCCGATGATGTCCGTCGGGGATCCGAGCGAGCGGGGCTGGCCCCGCCCGGCCTTGCCTGGCTTCTCGTTGTAGATGAAGCCATTGAGCGGCCAGTGCGTGGTGCCGAGCGCATCGATCGGTGCGAACCATACGCGGACTTCGCTCCAATCGTTGTCCGGAGAGACGTCGACGGCACGGACATTGTCCTCGATCTGGCCGCGGCGGCCATTGATCGGCGACCAGTTGGCGTGTTTCAGCAGCACGGTGCGCGAATCGACTATGCGGCTCACCGCAGCAACATGGCCGAGGCGCATGTTGCCGTGGGGGCGGAAAGACATGACCGCCCCTATGCGCGGCATGTTTCCGCGCGCATATCGGCCCTCGGCCTGATTCCACCAGGTATGTGCGTCGCCGAAGATTTTTACCCCGGATACCTGGCGGGCATAGGGCACGCATTGCAGGTAGGGAGGCAGGTCGCCGCCGCCCCTGGCGATGTCGTCGACGTCGATCGTCGGACGCGCGCTCGCCATACTCGCCGCCGCGGCCGCCAGGACGACGAGCGCCCCCTTGAGATACCGTCCCACCATGGCGTGCCGTTAACCCCGATATGGTTAGCGGATGGCTATCGGGTTTGGTAAACGACGAAGTAAGAAATCGGCCTCAATCGCCGTTTCCCTTGCCAAGCGACGGCCGACGCGCCAAGCGCAGGCGATGCTGCCGCAGGTTATCATCATCGGCCGGCCCAATGTGGGCAAGTCCACGCTGTTCAATCGGCTCGTCGGCAAGAAGCTGGCGCTCGTCGATGACCAGCCAGGCGTCACGCGCGATCGCCGTTTCGGTGAGGCGACGCTGCTCGGGCTCGATTTCACGATCGTCGATACTGCCGGCTGGGAGGACGACGATCCACACAGCTTGCCTGGCCGGATGCGCGCGCAGACCGAAGCGTCCCTGCAAGGTGCGGACGTCGCGCTCTTCGTGGTCGATGCTCGCGCGGGTGTGACGCCACTCGATGAGGAGATCGCGCGGTGGCTGCGTCAATCGACCGTGCCGGTGGTCCTGATCGCGAACAAGGCCGAAGGCCGCGCCGGTGATGGCGGGCTTTTCGAGGCATTCTCGCTCGGCTTCGGGGAACCGGTTGCGCTGTCCGCCGAGCATGGCGAGGGCATGGGTGACTTGTTCGAGGCGCTGCTGCCGCATCTCGATGACAAGCAGCCGACCGAAGACGAGGAAGCGGACAGGGAGGACGATAATCTTTCCGGCCCGTTGAAGCTCGCCATCGTCGGCCGGCCCAATGCAGGCAAGTCGACGCTGATAAACCGTTTCCTCGGCGAGGATCGCCTGCTGACCGGGCCTGAGGCCGGGATCACGAGGGATTCGATAGCGATCGACTGGAACTGGACCGATCCCAAGGGCGGTGACGAGCGGCAAGTGCGGCTGATCGACACCGCAGGCATGCGCAAGAAGGCCCGCGTTACCGAGAAGCTGGAGAAGCTTTCGGTGGCCGACGCGCGCCGTGCGGTGGATTTCGCCGAAGTCGTCGTGTTGCTGCTCGATGCGACACAGGGGCTGGAGCATCAGGACCTTAAGATCGCCTCGCTGGTGCTGGAGGAAGGTCGCGCCCTGATGATCGCGATCAACAAGTGGGATGTGGCCGAAAATCCTTCGGGCTTGTTCAACGGGATCCGCGCCGCGCTCGACGACGGGTTGGCGCAAGTGCGCGGGGTGCCGCTGCTGGCAGTGTCGGCGCGGACCGGAAAGGGGCTCGACGAACTGCTACGCGCCGCTTTCGAAATTCGTGAGGCCTGGTCGAAGCGGGTGCCGACGGCCGCGCTCAACCGCTGGTTCGACGATGCCCTGGCGGCCAATCCGCCGCCGGCACCGGGCGGCAAGCGGATCAAGCTGCGCTATATCACCCAAGCCAAGACGCGCCCGCCGGGCTTCGTGTTGTTCGGAACGCGTCTGGATATGCTGCCGGAAAGTTATCGCCGTTATCTGGTCAACGGCATTCGGCGTGAACTGGGTTTTGAAGCGGTGCCGATCCGCTTGACGCTGCGCAGCCCGAAAAACCCGTTCGCAAAGTAGTTCCTCCCCGATTGCGACCGGGGAGGAGGAAGGAGCAGGTTATGCCTCGGGCGCTTCGCTGTTGAGCTGGATATAGTTCTGGATGCCCATGCGCTCTATCAGCTCGAACTGGGTTTCGAGGAAGTCGATATGCTCTTCCTCGCTGTCGAGGATGTCTTCGAAGAGTTCGCGGCTGTTGTAGTCGCGCACCGTCTCGCAGTGGGCGATGGCTTCGCGCAACAGAGGAACGGCTTCATATTCCAGTTCGAGGTCGGCCTTGAGGATCTCCTCGACCGTTTCGCCGATCTTGAGCTTGCCGAGCGCCTGGAAGTTGGGGAGGCCGTCGAGAAAGAAGATGCGCTCCGACAGCCTGTCGGCATGCTTCATCTCGTCGATCGATTCGTGGCGTTCGTAATCGGCCAGCTTCTTCACGCCCCAATGATCGAGCATGCGGTAATGCAGCCAGTACTGGTTGATTGCGGTCAACTCGTTAAGGAGCACCTTGTTCAGGTACTCGATGACCTTGAGGTCGCCCTTCATGTGAATTCTCCTGCGCTTCAAGCCGCAGATATGGGCCAGCGCGGAGTTTCGAGCAAGTCAAAGACTGGAAAAACTTCCAATCTTACCAAGGATTTTCAAGGCCTTGTTATTAATAATGCTTTGCAGTTAGATGCAGTGGGCAAGCGTTCGCAATTCGCGTTCTTCGCACAGAATTTCGGCCGCTTCGTCAAGGCATTGACGGCACTGTGGCGGACGGCCGAGCGACGCATAGACGGCTTCGGCGTTGCCTGAGCAACTCACCGCAGCGGAACGCAGCTCTGTTTCACGAATTGCATTGCAGATGCAAACGAACATCGGGCGATCTCTCTTCCGAATCTTCCGACTACCTGGATATCAAAGATGAGAATGGATCGCAATAGCATCTAGTGCTTGAGAGGCAGGATCCGCTTTTCGACCAGCGATCGCCAGACCCATTCAAGCGGCCCCTGGCGAAAACGGGCCAGCCACCAGTGGCTCGAAAACAGCATGGCCGCCCAGCCCAGCAGGACGAATGCACCGAGTTGAGCGTGCCCGAAGGAGCCTGCAAGGCCAAGGCCCCAACCGTGAAAGATCGCGGTCATCAGCAAAGTGGTGCCGATATAGTTGCTGAAGGCCATGCGGCCGGCCTCCGCCAGCCAGCGGCCGGGCGCGGTTCGCATCAGGCGGGAGGCGTGGCGGATGAGGATCGCGGTGTAGGCCAGCGCGATCAGTAAATGCGGCAATGCCGCCCAATAGAGCAGGCCGGCGCTCATCGCGCGGGGAGGAAAGTGCCGCGCCCACAGCCACTGGAGCATCGCCAGCGTGATCGTGAAGCCTGCCAGTCCTCCGCCCAATGCAAGCAAGTAGCGCTTGCGGGGCCAGCCGCCGGCAAAGAATCCCAGCCGATAGAGCGCCATGCCGACCATGATCAGCGGCAGCGTTTCGCCGATCGATGAAAGCGCTGTTTCGACAGGTTCGAAGGGCGTCTCGTGCAGCTTGCGAACGATCTGATGGGCAAAGCCGTCCTTCATCAAGGCCAGCTCTTCCGAGGCCTGCCGCGCGAAGGATTCCGTAACGGCTGCCTGATCGGCGATTTCACCTTGGCTTGCCTTGTCCAGCCGTACTCGTTCCTCGATATTCACGCCGGCGAACGTGGAAGCCGCGCCGCCGAAATGCCATCCCGCGAAGATCACCAGCGCTGCGATCAGGAGCGCGCGCGGGTCCATGTCGCGCATGAACAGCGCAACGATTCCGGCGAAGGCATAGAGAAACAGGATATCGCCCCACCAGAACAGGAAATAGTGCACAAGGCCGAAGACCAGCAGCCAGCCCAGGCGGCGGAGCTGCAGCAAGTCGCCATTCCGGTCTGCGGCTTCGGCGCGTTCGATGAACAAGACCATGCCAGCGCCGAACAGCACGCTGAACAGCGCGCGCATCTTGCCCTCGAACACCACGAAGATGGCGGCGAATCCGGCTTCGTCAACGAAGTCGCCGGGAACGGGGATGTGCGGGGTGAGAATGGAAGCCGGTGGTCCGGCGAATCCGGCGATATTCACCGCGAGTATCCCGAGCACGGCGACGCCGCGGATCAGGTCAAGCGCCGCTACCCGATCGACCGGGGGCGGAGGCAATCCTCAATTCCGGACGACGACACAGGTGAAACCCGCGTCGGAAAGGCGGGAGCAGGCGGCTGCGGCATCGCGTTCGCTTGCGAAGCCACCGGCCTGAAGCTTGGTCAGACGGCCGGAGGCTACGGTGATTTTGGCGTGACCGGCCAATTCCGGGCGATTCTTCACGCGGTTCCACAGCGCATCGGCATTACCGGCAACGCCGAAGGCGCCGAGCTGGACGCGCCAGTTGCCGGCGGGCGTATTGGGCCGGGGGGGGGCGGGTTTGGGCGCTACCGTTTCGGAGGCTGGACGCGGAGTGGTTGTGGCGATCGCCAAGGGTGACTTGGACGATTTCGCGGGAGTGGTTGCCGGCGGGCGCAGATAGTCGGCCCCGGCGGTGCGCGGGCTGTCCGTACCCGAAGCGCGGGCGGCGGCGGCAACGGCGTTTTCCGCTGAAACGATATCGACGGAGCGTAGCGCCGGAGCAGGCGCGTGCGGTGTCGCCACCCCCGGTCGGAGGTCGTCAGCCGTCAGCTGGCGCTCCCGCGTGGCTTGCGCTTCGGTGGCGATCCGGGCGGAAAGCGCGACGCTTTGCTGTCGCTGATCGAGGGGGATGTATTTGTCCATCTGCGCGAGGGCCGGCGTCGCCTGGGGCAGGTTCGCCTGATGCGCGAGGCTTACCAGCGCATAGGCGCGCACCCAGTCCTTCTCCACGTTATCGCCGTTGAAGTGGGCGAGGCCGAGCAGATATTGCGCGCGCGGGTCGCCACGGCCGGCAGCTGCGATGATGTATGGCATCGCCTGTGTCCGTTCCCCGCGTTGGAACAGCAGCAGCCCGTAATTGTCCGCCGCCTGGAGATGTCCTTTGGCGGCCGCCTTGCCGAACAGTTCCTCCGCCTTGGCCAGGTCTGCCTTCACACCGCGCCCGAGCTTGTAGGCCTGAGCGAGGTTGAACTGGGCGTCGGCATCGCCCCGTTCCGCCGGTTTCCGCCATTCGTGGATCGCCGCGTCGTAATTTCCCCGTTCCCAGGCATCGACGCCGTCCTTGACATCGCCAAGCGCGGGCGTCCCGGAAACGAGGACCATTGCCGCGATGAGCGGCGTTGCGGACAGCGTGAAATTCCAGTTTCCCATCCAGCCCACCCAAAAAAATGGCCGCGCGTGAACTAAGGTCGCGTTCCGGCCGGAAAAACCCCTGCGCGTGTTCCTGCGGTCTATCCCGCCGGACATGGTGCCTAACTGACATAGTGAATGTCTGATTAGCAAAGCGTTTATTGCGGTTTCTTCTGTGAGCTGGCGAACCGGGTCGTGAAGCCCTTAACCTAAAATTAGGAACGATCTGCGATTTCCCGTCCGCTGAAATTGAATTTTCTTCGCATTCGGGGGGCATGGTTTTGCGGGTACTGGCTTTGGCATCGCAGAAGGGCGGATCGGGCAAGACGACTTTGTCCGGCCATCTTGCCGTTCAGGCCCAGCGCGCTGGCGCGGGGCCGGTTGTGCTGATCGACATCGATCCTCAAGGCTCCCTGGCGGACTGGTGGAACGAACGCGAGGCGGAGCTGCCGGCTTTCGCCCAGACCACTGTCGCGCGTCTTGCGAACGATTTGCAGGTCTTGCGCCAGCAGGGTTTCAAGCTGGCCGTCATCGATACCCCACCGGCGATCACCATGGCGATCCAGAGCGTGATCTCGGTAGCCGAGCTGATCGTGGTCCCGACCCGTCCCAGCCCGCATGACCTTCGTGCCGTGGGCGCTACCGTGGATCTGTGCGAGCGTGCCGGAAAGCCGCTGATTTTCGTGGTCAACGCCGCTACCGCCAAGGCACGTATTACGTCGGAGGCTGCCGTGGCGCTTTCGCAGCACGGCACGGTGGCCCCGGTCACGCTGCATCACCGTACCGATTTCGCCGCCTCGATGATCGATGGTCGCACGGTGATGGAATGCGATCCCAACGGCCGATCCGCTCAGGAAGTTGTCGGCTTGTGGAACTACATCTCAGACCGGCTCGAGAAGAATTTCCGCCGTACCGTTTTCGCGGCGCCCGCCAGCGTCGCCGTCACACCTGGCGCCTATCGTCCCGCCGGAGGCTTCGGCCGCCGGGTCGCCGGTTCCTGAGGAGGCGCAGGGGCATGAACACACCGAAACCTCTCGCTTCGCTCTCTCCGGGGCTTCTGGCCCGCAAGGGCGCCGCGCGCCCGGCTATGCGGCCGCAGATACAGCCGCTGCGCCAGTTCCATGAGGCGGCCGCCCGCCAGATCGAGGACGATCTCGGCTGGAACGACATGGGCGCGGAAACGCAGGAGCCTTGCGCCGCTGCTTCGGAGCCGTCGGACGCGGCCGAGCATCAGGCCGAGATCGTCGTGCTGCCCACGGTTGCCGAACCCACTCTTTCGCCACCTGTCCCGGAAGTGCTGCGCCAGCAGGAGCAGGTCGCGACCCGTATCGCCGGCGCGACCGTGAAGGCCCGGCGTTCGGCCCTTGCCGAAGGACGCCGTGCGGCTTTCACGCTCCGGCTCGACTCCGAGCGCCATCTGAAGCTTCGTCTGGCCTCGGTAGTCACCAACCGCAGTGCTCAACAGCTTGTCACCGAGGCGCTCGACCGCTTGATCGAAGGTATGTCCGAGATCGAGGACCTGTCGGTGCAAGTCAGGAAGCGCGGCTGAAATGCAGGGAAAACGCACCATGGACGGCATCAGCATGAGCAAGCAGGCGCTTCGCGCCGCAGTGTCGGGGACGATAGCCATCACGCTGCTGGCGGGCTGCGCGGGTCAGGGCAAGTTCGCCGCCAAAGCAGGCTCCGCCGTTCCGGCCGCCCGGCAGTCGGCTGGAAAAGATGCGCGCACGGTCGCCAAGGCCGAGGAGCAGGTGGCGCGTCAGCCAGGAGATGCGGCGCTTCGCGTTGCTCTGGGACGTAGCTATCTCGATGCCGGTCGCTTCGATTCCGCCGCGACCGCTTTCAACGACGCCATGACTTTGGGAGACCAGAGCGGCCGTACCGCGCTGAGTCTCGCCCTGGCGGAAGTGGGGGCGGGCAACGGCAAGGAAGCTGTCGCTATCCTTGACGACTGGCGCGATGCGATCCCGGCCGAAGACCTTGGCCTTGCCCTGGCGCTCGCCGGGGAAACGGGCCGCGGTGTCGCGATCCTGGGCGATGCGCTGCGTGGCGGCGCCGACAATCCTAAGGTTCGCCAGAATCTTGCCTATGCCTATGCGCTTGACGGCCGCTGGGCCGAAGCGCGGCTGATGGCCGCGCAGGACCTGCCGGCGGACAAGCTTGACGCACGCATCAGCGACTGGGCGATGAGCGGCCGTGCCGAGGACTACGCCAGGCGCGTGGCGACCTTGCTCGGAACGACGGTGGCCGACGATCCGGGCCAGCCTGCGCACCTTGCGCTGGCGAGCGATGCTGGCGAAAAGCAGCTCGCCGTCGCGGCCTCTGTTCCAGTGGCCGAAGCTGAACTGCCGCCCGCCGCCGCAGTCGCCACGATTGTGCCTGCGCCTGCGCCGATCCCGCCCGAAGTTTTCGAGGCTGCTTCCGCTCCTGCCGCGACGCCGCTTGCGCCTGCGTCCGCGCAGAGCTTCGCCGCCGCCTTCACATCGACGCCCGTGGTTCAGGCCGCGCCGGTGCGCACGGCCCAACCGTTACGTTCGCCGAAACAGGCCCCGGTCAAGCAGGCGCATCCGGTAGCGCAGCGGGCTGCCACATCGGGGACTCATCTGGTGCAGCTTGGCTCGTTCGCGAGCGCGCAGGGCGCACGCCGTGCCTGGGGCGTTTTCGCCACCCGTCATCAGGAACTGCGCGGCAGCCAGCCCGTGATCACGCAAGCCGTGGTCAATGGAAAGAACTTCTGGCGCGTCGCCGCCTCGGGTTTCAGCGCCGGTTCGGCGCGCAGCCTGTGCTCGACAGTGAAGAACCGGGGCGGCGTGTGTTTCGCTTATGCTGGCGCGGCGCCGGCTGGGGCGACGCCGGGCGGTTCTGCAGGGCCGGTTCGCGCTCGCCGTTAAAAGATATCGCGATCCGCCAAGAGGTCGCACTTTCGGACTGGCCTTCCGCCTTATGGCGGGAGGCCTTTTCCGTTTCAGCCGTCGATGCGCGCTCCGCCCTTGAACAGGGCGCTAACGCGGCCTTGAACGGGTTGCTTGTCGAACGGCGTATTTCCGGCGGCGGCGGCCATCCTGTCCGAATCGACGATCCAGGGCCGTTCGGGTTCGATCAGGGCTATGTCTGCTTCTGCCCCGATATCCAGCACGCCGGCGTTTACCCCGAGCAGCGCCGCTGGATTGCCCGCAAGCAAGGCGAAGGCGCGGGTCATGTCGATCACCCCGTCACGCACGAGGCTGAGGGTCAGCGGCAGCAGCGTTTCCGCGCCGGCCATGCCGGGCTCGGCATCGGCGAAGGGCAGGCGCTTGTCTTCGGGGCCGCGAGGATCATGGCCCGATGCGATGACGTCTATCGTGTGGTCGGCGATTGCGGCGCGTACGGCCTGCCGGTCAGCCTCGCTTCGCAGGGGTGGCGACAAGCGGGCGAAAGTACGGAAATCGGCCACTGCAAGGTCGGAGAGCATGAAGTGCGCAGGGGTTATGCCGGCCGTCACCGCGACACCGCGCGCCTTGGCCAGACGAATGAGGTCGAGAGCCTTCGCTGTCGTCACTTGCCGGAAATGCAGGCGTGCGCCGGTCATTTCGGCAAGAGCGATGTCGCGTGCCACGGCCAGCGCCTCCGCCTCGGCAGGTGCCGCCGGAAGGCCGAGCCGCGTCGCGATCTCGCCAGCCGTGGCCACGGCGCTGCCGACGAGGCCGCTGTCTTCTGCATGGCTGACGATCACCATGTCCAGCATCGCGCAATAGCGCAGCAGCCGCAGCATCGTACCGGAATCGGCGATCCAGCGGCGTCCGGTGGAGACGGCTTTCGCGCCGGCATCGCGCATCATCGCGATTTCCGCGAGTTCGCTGCCTTCAAGGCCCCGCGTGGCGGCAGCCAGCGGGTGGACCCAGAGCCCCGGCTTGCCAGACTGCGCCGCATAACGGACGGTCGACGGCCGATCGAGGGGAGGCCCCTGATCGGGCATCAGCGCCGCGCGCGTGATGCCGCCGAAGTGGAACGCAGGCTTGTCGATGGCGAAGACGCCCAAGTCGACAAGGCCCGGCGCGATCAACGCTCCTTTCGCATCGACCACCGTGTCTCCGGCTTCGGGCGCGATGTCTCCCAGCGCGGTGATACGGCCGGCCACGCAGCGGATCGCGCCCCGTGCCGGTACGCCTTCCGGCCTGACCAGCAAGCCGTTGGTGATAGTGAAGGGAAGAGGAGTGCTCATGCCCAGCCCTCCAGTCCGCGCGCCTTCCGGGTCAACACGTCGAGGCAGGCCATTCGGACGGCGACGCCCATCTCCACCTGCCGCGTGATCTGCGAGCGAATCTCAAGGTCGGCGACATTGCTGTCGATCTCGATACCCCGGTTCATCGGGCCGGGATGCATGACCAGGGCATGGGGTCCGGCTTTGGCGAGCCGATCGAGCGTCAGGCCATAGAGATGGCGGTATTCGCGGGGAGAAGGGATGAACTGGCCCTGCATCCGTTCCTGTTGAAGGCGCAACATCATTACCACGTCCGCGCCTGCCAGCGCCGCGTCGAAATCGTGGAAGGGGGTAACGTTCATCATCTCGATGTCGGCCGGCATCAGCGCGGGTGGCGCGCAGACACGCACTTCGGCGCCCAGCGAGGTCAGGCACAGGATATTGGAACGGGCGACCCGGCTGTGCAGGATGTCGCCGCAGATCGTTACCGTCAGCGAATTCAGGAACTCGCCGCGTGGTAAGCCTAGTGCATGGCGAATGGTCAGTGCGTCGAGCAGCGCCTGAGTCGGATGCTCATGCTGGCCGTCGCCCGCGTTCAGCACCGGGCAGTCTACCTTGTCGGCGATCAACCGCACGGCGCCGGAACTGCCATGGCGGATGACGATGGCGTCGGCGTGCATGGCATTGAGCGTCATCGCCGTGTCGATCAGCGTTTCGCCCTTCTTCACGCTTGACTGCGCCACCGCCATGTTGACGACGTCGGCGCCCAGCCGCTTGCCGGCGATCTCGAAGCTCAGCAGGGTGCGGGTCGAGTTCTCGAAGAAGGCGTTGATGATCGTCAAGCCGGCCAGCCTGTCGGCGCGCTTCTGCGGTTGCCGATTCAGTTCCACCCATTGTTCCGCCTCATCGAGGAGGAACAGGATCTCGTGCGGGGCGAGGCCGGCTATGCCGAGCAGGCCACGGTGCGGGAAGGCGGCGGAGCCCGCAGGGTAGCGGTCCGGGTGGGGTGGTGCCGACGATGTCATCGAAGACAGCGCCATAGAGGTGTGAGGCGCGGCGCTCAACCCGCTTTACCAAACAATCCCCCGGCTCCTAGAATGCAGGCCTTGTCGTAAGGAGCGCTGATGCAATTCGCCCGCAAAGTCTGGAAGCTGCTGGTCGCCGTCAAGGACGGGCTGGCGCTGCTGTTCCTTCTGCTGTTTTTCGGTCTGCTGTATGCCGTGCTCACCACACGGCCCAATGTGGGTACGGTGCGCGACGGCGCGCTTCTGCTGCGGCTTAATGGCGCCATAGTCGAGGAACCAAAGGAGATCGACCCGATCCAGGAACTGTTGTCGAGCGAGGCTCCGCTGTCGGAATACCGCGCGCGCGACATCGTTCGCGCTTTGCGCCTGGCTGCGAAGGATGATCGCGTGAAGGCGGTCGTCTTCGATCTTTCGCGCTTCACCGGGGCGGGTTTTGTCCATCTGCATGATATCGGCGCGGCGATGGACGAAGTGCGTGCGGCGAAGAAGCCGGTGCTGACTTACGCGACCGCATATGCCGATGACGGCGTGCTGCTTGCCGCCCATGCCAGCGAGGCGTGGGTGAACCCGATGGGTGGGGCCTTCGTGATCGGGCCGGGCGGCAATAACCTCTATTACGGACGCTTGCTGGAGAAGTTGAAGATCACCGCACACGTCTTTCGTGTCGGCACCTTCAAGAGCGCGGTGGAACCCTACATCCGCAACGACCTCTCGCCCGAATCGCGTGAGGCCAACCGCGCGCTCTATGGCGCGCTGTGGGACGCCTGGAAGGCGGACGTGGCCAAGGCGCGGCCCAGGGCGAACATCGCGCTGGTTTCGACCGACCCGGTGGGCTGGCTGAAGGCCTCGGGCGGCGATGCGGCGAAAGCGGCGCAGGCGGCAGGGCTGGTCGACCGGTTGGGCGACGAGACGGCTTTCGGCACGCGCGTTGCGCAGATTGCGGGCAAGAGCCCGATCGACGACGCTCCGGGCAGTTTTGCGCATACGCCGCTCAGCACATGGCTCGCCGCCAACAAGCCGAAGGCTCCGGGCAGGAAGATAGGCGTCGTCACCATTGCGGGCGAGATCGTCGATGGCGATGCCGGCCCGGGCAGCGCCGGGGGCGAGCGGATCGCCGAACTGCTCGACGATGCGCAGGATGAGGATCTTGCAGCCCTGGTCGTGCGGGTGGATTCGCCTGGAGGATCGATCCTGGCGTCCGAGCAGATCCGCACCGCGATCGAACGCTACAAGGTCCGGGGCATTCCGGTGGTGGTGTCGATGGCCAACCTTGCGGCCAGTGGCGGATACTGGGTTTCGACGCCGGCGAGCCGCATCTTCGCTGAGCCGGGCACGATCACCGGTTCCATCGGGGTCTTCGCTATCGTGCCCAGCTTCGAACGCGCGCTGTCCGACCTTGGCGTGACCGGCGACGGCATCAAGACGACGTCGCTATCCGGCCAGCCCGACGTCATCGCCGGCTTGTCGCCCGAAATCTCGGCCATGCTCCAGGCCAATGTCGAGAACGGCTATGCCCGTTTCATCGGTCTTGTCGCGAAGGCTCGCAATCGGACTCCCGAACAGATCGATACGATCGGGCAGGGCCGGGTCTGGGACGGCGGCACCGCCCGGCAGAATGGGCTGGTCGATGAATTCGGCGGGCTTGACGAGGCGCTGGCCTATGCCGCCCGCGCGGCGAAGCTCAAGAACGGGAACTGGCATCCGGTCTGGCTTGGTCAGACCAGCGACAACTTCGCCTCGGTGTTGCAGAGGCTCCGCAGCGACGATGATGCGGCCCCGCCGGCGCAGGGCCGCGACTGGACGGCGATGGTGGCTGACCGGCAGCTTGGAATGCTCACCCGCGCGGTCGGCGACGTCGATCGTATCGTCGGGGTGAAGGGCATGCAGGCTTATTGCCTTGAATGCCCGGTGGCGCCTTCCGCTGCCCGTCGCGACTGGCGCGCATTCGGGGCGATCGCGCGAATCGCCGGTTTCCTGGGGCTATGACGTCTCGGAGGGGGTTTCGTCGGGACCGCGTCCGGGTTGGTCGATATCGGGTTCGATAGGCGGCGTTTCGCTGGGTTGCCGCGGTTCCGGCTCGGTCATGGGCGGCATGATTCCGGGCGGCGACTGAGGCTCGATCCTGTCGGGAGAGACGTCGGGTTGGGTAGCCATGATGTCCTGCCTTTCGTTCGGGCGATCCCCTTGCGGGAGCGCCTTTATACACGAAAACCCGCGAAGCTTGCCCTTTGCTCCCAGTGCTTATAAGGGCCGACGCCTGTTTTTCGGGCTTCGTCGAACGCGGGCGTGGCGGAATTGGTAGACGCGCTGGATTTAGGTTCCAGTATCGCAAGATGTGGGGGTTCGAGTCCCTTCGCCCGCACCAGTCCGCCCGGCGCGCAATAGCGAAGCGCTATCGGTTTAATGGAAGGCTTCTTGGGTCATGCAGATTGTCGAAACCACGAATGAGGGTCTGAAGCGCGCCTACACGGTGAAGATTCCCGCCAAGGAGATCTCCGCGCGCATCGAGGGCGAGGTGCAGAAGATCGCCCCGCAAGTACGCATGCCCGGTTTCCGCCCCGGCAAGGTGCCAGCCAACCTCGTCAAGAAGATGCACGGTCCGGCGCTGCACCAGGAAGCGCTGAACACGACGATTCGCGAAGCGATGGACAAGCTCGTCGCCGATAACAAGCTGCGCCCCGCCATGCAGCCCGATGTCTCGCTGGGCGATGGCTATGAGGAAGGCAAGGACGCCGAGCTTTCGGTCAGCCTTGAAGTGCTGCCGCAGATCGAGGCTCCGGCTCTGGACGCGCTGAAGCTCGAAAAGCTGGTTGTGCCCGTCACGGATGCGCAGGTGGATGAGGCGGTCGAAAACCTCGCCAGCCGCCAGAAGCGCTTCGCCGACGCCAAGAAGGGCAAGAAGGCGGAAACCGGCGATCAGGTTATCGTCGATTTCGTCGGCAAGCTCGATGGCGTCGAGTTCGACGGCGGCAAGGCCGAGAACCAGGCGATCGAGCTTGGCGCGGGCCGCTTGATCCCCGGTTTCGAAGAACAGCTCGTCGGCGCGAAGGAAGGCGAGGAGCGCCAGATCACCGTCACCTTCCCGGCGGATTACCCGGCGGCCAATCTGAAGGGCAAGGACGCCACTTTCGACATTACCGTGCATGCGGTGAAGGTCGCCGGCGAAACCAAGATCGACGAGGACTTCGCCAAGGAACTCGGCCTTGAGAGCCTGGAGCAGCTCAAGGGCCTGCTGCGCGGCCAGCTTGAGAGCGAGACCGCCGGCCTGACCCGCACCCAGATGAAGCGTGCCCTGCTGGACCAGCTCGCTGCCGGTCACAGCTTCGAGGTGCCGCCGTCGATGGTCGAGGCCGAATTCTCGCAGATTTGGGCCCAACTCCAGCAGGAAGTCGGTCGGGAGGAAGACGCCGAGACCGCTCTCAAGGAGATCGAGGGCGAGAAGGACGAATATCGCACGATCGCCGAACGTCGCGTACGTCTGGGTTTGCTGCTGTCCGAAATCGGCCAGGCGAACAGTGTCGAGGTGAGCCAGCAGGAAATGCAGATGTTGCTGGCGCAGGCTGCGCAGCAGTATCGTCCCGAGGATCGCCAGCGCTTCTACGAGTATGTCCAGAACGATCCGCTCGCCGCCGCCCAGCTGCGCGCACCGCTCTATGAGGACAAGGTCGTCGATTTCCTGTTCGAGAAGGCCGAAGTCACTGAACGGGAAGTGACCCGTGAGGAGCTGCAGGCTGCGATCGAGGCCGAGGAAGGCCACGTCCACGGACCCGATTGCGATCACGATCACAAGCCGGCGGCGAAGAAGAAGGCCGCGCCGAAGAAGGCTGCCAAGGCCGACGATTCTGAAGTCGTTCCGGCCGAAAAGCCGGCCGCCAAGAAACCAGCCGCGAAGAAGGCGGCTCCGAAGGCGGATGATGCTG
This sequence comes from Novosphingobium sp., assembly GCA_036400975.1. GTDB lineage: Bacteria > Pseudomonadota > Alphaproteobacteria > Sphingomonadales > Sphingomonadaceae > Novosphingobium. The sequence continues at coordinate 29,581 of DASWWL010000158.1, forward strand.
AAGCTGCTGCTCCCAAGAAGGCTCCCGCGAAGAAGGCGGCCCCTAAGAAGGCCGCTGCCGAGAAGGCCTGAGACTGCCCAATTCATGAAATTTCGGACGACCCGGTGCCCCATGCGCCGGGTCGTTTGTTTTGGGATCGTGTTGCGTCTGCCCCTTCGGATCGCTTTCCTGCATTCCTTCCCTCACGATACTCTGCGATCATGAACTGCCCCCGCGCCTTTCCTTTGGTAATCGAAGTTCCGATCGAAGGACTGCTTCGGGGGGATTCCTGAACACCGTCAACTTGTGTCAACTTGGGCAGGAGCACCGGTCGAATCGTTGCAAGGAGCCGCTTGGCGTAACGGACACCGGCGCCGTCGTTCCACGAAGCGGCGGTCCGTGTTTTTTCCGCGATGGCGATTAGGCGGGTTAATGCCCTTGAACATCCAGCCATGGCACGCGACATAGGCGAGCCATTCACATGAGGACATCCATGATCGACCTGTTCGGCCACAACAGCGCCCGCCATGACAACAATCAGGGAAAATTCACCATCGATCCCACCACCGGCGCGCTGGTGCCAGTCGTCGTCGAGCAGACCAGCCGCGGAGAGCGCAGCTTCGACATCTTCTCGCGCCTGCTGCGCGAGCGGATCGTCTTTGTCACCGGCGAGGTCGAGGATCACATGGCCTCGCTGATCATCGCCCAGCTTCTTTTCCTGGAATCCGAGAATCCGGCCAAGGACATCTCGATGTACATCAACTCGCCGGGTGGCGTGGTGACGGCTGGCATGGCGATCCATGACACCATGCAGTACATACGCCCCCGCGTATCGACCGTATGCATCGGCCAGGCCGCCTCGATGGGCAGTTTCCTGCTCGCGGCAGGCGAACCGGGTATGCGCATCGCGCTGCCGAACGCGCGCATCATGATACACCAGCCTTCGGGCGGCGCCCGCGGCATGGCTTCGGATATCGAAATCCAGGCGCGCGAGATCCTGCGTATCCGCAAGCGGATGAACGATCTTTACGTGAAGTACACGGGCCGCAGCCTTGAAGAGATCGAGAAGGCGATGGACCGCGACACTTTCCTCGAAGCCGATGAAGCGCTGAAGTTCGGCCTCGTGGACAAAGTCTTCGAAAGTCGCCCAGAGGGCGGTGAAGAGGCATCGGCCTCGAGCGCCAAGGAATAATCAACCTTGGCGCTTCAGCCCTCGGCAAGCTTCTGTTGCTATAGGGCAGGATTGATTAATGCGCTCGCCAAGTTAATCTTGGCGAGTCCGTCCCTTCGGGGACGTTTGGGATAGAGCATGACGAAATTGAGCGGATCCGACGCTAAAAGCACTCTCTACTGCAGCTTCTGCGGCAAATCGCAGCACGAAGTACGCAAGCTGATCGCCGGCCCGACCGTATTCATCTGCGATGAATGCGTCGAACTGTGCAACGACATCATCCGCGAAGAGACCAAGGCAGGCATCGCCGGGAAGAAGGACGGCGGTGTACCGAGCCCGCGTGACATCTTCGAGACGCTGAATGACTATGTGATCGGTCAGGACCGCGCCAAGCGCGTGCTTTCGGTGGCGGTGCACAACCACTACAAGCGCTTGAAGCACAGCGGCAAGGGCGGCGAAGTCGAACTGTCGAAGTCGAACATCCTGCTTGTCGGGCCTACCGGCTCGGGCAAGACGCTGCTTGCGCAGACGCTGGCCAAAACTTTCGACGTGCCGTTCACGATGGCCGATGCGACGACGCTGACCGAGGCCGGTTATGTCGGCGAGGACGTTGAGAACATCATCCTGAAGCTGTTGCAGGCCAGCGACTACAACGTCGAGAAGGCCCAGCACGGCATCGTCTATATCGACGAGATCGACAAGATCAGCCGCAAGGCGGAGAATCCGTCGATCACGCGTGACGTGTCGGGCGAAGGTGTGCAGCAGGCGCTGCTCAAGCTGATGGAAGGCACGACCGCCAGCGTTCCGCCCCAGGGCGGCCGCAAGCATCCGCAGCAGGAATTCCTGCAAGTCGATACGACGAATATCCTGTTCATCTGCGGCGGCGCCTTCGCGGGGCTGGAGCGCATCATCGCCGATCGCCTGCAGAAGCGCTCGATCGGTTTCGGCGCCAACGTCGCCGAGCCCGAAAAGAGGCGCGTCGGCGAGATGCTGCAGAAGGCGGAGCCCGAGGATCTGCTGAAGTTCGGCCTGATCCCCGAATTCGTTGGCCGCTTGCCGGTGATCGCAACGCTGGAAGACCTCGATATCGAGGCGCTGGTCAAGATCCTGCGCGAGCCCAAGAACGCGCTGGTCAAGCAGTACGCCAAGCTCTTCGAGCTGGAGGACGTGGCGCTGACCTTCACGGACGACGCGTTGGAGGCGATCGCCCAGAAGGCCATCGAACGCAAGACCGGCGCGCGCGGCTTGCGTTCCATCGTCGAGGGCATTCTCCTCGATACGATGTTCGACCTGCCGACCGAGGACGGCATCGCCGAAGTCGTCGTCGACAAGGATGTGGTCGAAGGCCGTAAGGAGCCTGTCCGCGTGCTCAAGGGCAAGGAAGAGGCGGCCTGATAGTTTGACCGCCTGAAGTCCGAAAATGCGATATCGCCCGCCTGATTGCGGGCGATATTCGTTTGAGGACGGGGGGCTTTACGGATCAGACCACCGCATCGCTCTCCAGCGCGCATTCCGGGCCGTTGCTCGTTTCGATCTGGATCGTCGGATGGCCAATGCCGAACGTGTGCTCCAGCTCGTGTGCGAGGGCATGCAGGAATGCATCCTCCGGGTGGCCGCCGGGCATTACCAGATGCGCGGTCAGCGCGGTTTCGGTCGTGCTCATCGGCCAGACGTGGAGGTCGTGCACGGCGGTGACGCCGGGTTGGGCGGCCAGCATCGCGCGTACGCGTCCGGCATCGATCCCATGCGGCACGCCGAGCAGGGCCATGCGCAGACCATCACGCATGAGGCCCCAACTGCCCCATGCGATAACGGCGGTGATGACTAGCGAGGCGACAGGATCGATCCAGAGTGCGCCTGTCAGCATTACGCCGATGCCGGCGATCACGACACCGGCGGAAACCGCTGCGTCGGCGACGAGATGCAGGAAGGCGGCGCGCAAGTTGAGATCGCGTTCGCGCCCCCGCGCAAACAGCACTGCGCTCAACCCGTTTACCGCGATTCCCAGGGCGGCGACGATGATCATCGTCGTTCCCTCGATCGGCGCGGGGTTGGAGAAACGGCGGATGGTTTCAACGAGAATGGCCCCCAGCGCCACCCACAGCAACGCCGCATTGGCGATCGCGGCGAGGATTGACGAGCTTTTCAGTCCATAAGTGAAGCGCTCGCTCGGCGGCCGCGCGGCCAGCACGCTTGCGCCCCAGGCCAGAGCCAGCGACAGCACGTCCGACAGATTATGTCCGGCGTCGGCGATCAGCGCGATAGAGCCGCTGAGCAGCCCGGCCAGGGCTTCGGCGGCGGTAAAGCCCAGGTTGAGCGCGATCGCGCAGGCGAAGGCCCTGCCATGCCCACCCTGAGGCGCGGCATGGTGGTGATGGTGGTGGCCGTGACCGTCATGGTGCGCGTTCATCGTCTTCTCGTCGCAGATATGCCGCAGGGCAGCAAGGAGTGCCTGTAGCGGGGACCTACATGCTGCCGTTGCAATCCCGACCGGCATCAGCGTTCTTTCAAGAATCCAGGAAGTTCCCACAAGAGGTTTTGGCGACCGAGCAAAGGCCCTGAAGCTTTGTCGCGCGACGCTGTCAAACTTGCGTCACGGACCCCGCCTAAATGCCTCTCCGGGCAGAGGTGAGCCTGAATGGCCGGATGTGACGGAATGATCCGTCACGTCGCACGCTTGCTTCACCCCCGGCTTGATGCCGGGCCGCAATGGGGACAACGGACATGCATCTCAGATTTTTCCTGGCTGCCACCACCGCCAGCCTCTCGCTCGCCTGCGCTCTCGCCGCGCCGGTTGCGGCGCAGGAGACGACATCGACCATTCGCGGCAGCGTGACGAGCGCGGGCAAGCCGGTCGCGGGCGCAAGCGTGGAGATCGCGAACACGGCGACGGGCGCTACCAGCCGGGCGATCACGACGGGCGAGGGCACTTTCATCGCCAGCGGCCTTCGTCCGGGCGACAGCTATACGGTCTCGGTATCCGCGACCGGCTATGGCAGCGCCCAGGTGACCGACGTCGTGCCTATCGTCGCGCAGGCATTCGAGTTGCCGATCGAGCTTGCCGCTCAGGATGGCGAGGGTTCCGAGATCGTCGTCACCGCCAGCCGCCTGGTGGGGGCCGGCTCGGTTTCGCAAGGTCCGGCCAATGTTCTGAGCGCCGATCAGATCGCCAACATCGCCTCCGTAAACCGTGACATTCGCGACTTGATGCGCCGGGATGCCTTCGCCCGTCTCGACTATTCCGAAGGAAATGGCCGCGCCGTATCGTTCGCGGGCCAGAATGCCCGCTTCAATCGCTTCTCGATCGATGGCGTTCCCGTTACCGATAACTTCGGCATAAATCCCGATGGTCTTCCGACACGCCGATCACCGGTGCCGTTCGACGCGATTGGCCAGTTTCAGACGAAAGTGGCACCCTATGACGTTCGCGAAGGCAATTTCCAGGGCGGCGCGATCAACGCCATATTGAAGTCGGGCAGCAACGAATTTCATGGTACGGGCTTCTATGCCTATTCGTCGGATGAACTGACCGGGAAGGAAACCAGGGCAGGCCCCGGCGTACCCACCGGGCGCGTACCTTTGCCCAGCTTCAAGTACGAGAATTATGGTCTGCAGATCAGCGGACCGATTATCAAGGATCGGCTTTTCTTCATGGTCGCGGGCGAGCGGATCCGCGCCGGCACTCCGATCGCGGAGGGTGTTCCGGGAGACAACGCCGGCACCGTCATCCCCAATATTACGGATGCCCAGTATGCGCAGATCAAGTCGATCACGCAGAGCCGGTATGGTTACGATGCAGGCGGCATTCTCAACAATTCGGAAGACAGCGACGACCGCGTGGTCGCTAAGCTCGATGCCAACCTTTCGGATACGCAGCGCGCTTCGGTGACGTACATGTACACCAAGGATTCGATCCGGTTCGGCAACAACACCAATGTCGGTCCTGCGTCTGCAACGTCCAATGCGCCGGGTCTTGGCCTGGAATCGAACGGCTATATTGCATCGAACCGGTTGCATACCGGCGTATTCCAGCTCAATTCCGAGTGGACGGACGAGTTCTCGACCGAGGTCCGCGCCTTCTACAAGAATTACAAGCGAGGCCAGGATCCCGTACTGGGGCGCGGCTTCGCCCAGTTCCAGATATGCACGGCCGCGGTATCCGATACCGATCCGCTCAACTGCGGTGCCGGCGCCGGCGTTATTTCGCTGGGACCGGATATCTCGCGCCAGTCCAATGCGCTGACGAGCAAGACCTGGGGAGGCCTCGTTCAGGCCCGCCTGACGCGGGACGACCACGATCTTCGCATCTTCGCCGAGTATCAGAAAACCGATATATTCAATCTCTTCGTACAGCGTACGGCCGGCGATTATTATTTCGATTCGATCGCCGACTATCAGAATGGCGTCGCTTCGCGCCTGCGCTATCAGAACGCGGTTCCCTCGCTCGATCCGGCGGACGGCGCGGCGGTGTTCGGCTATCAGGCATATACTTTCGGCATCCAGGATAACTGGCGCGTCAATGACATGCTTACGATCGCCTATGGCGCACGTTATGACATGTATGGCGGAAATAGCCGCGCGGCGCTCAATCCGGCTTTCCTGGCGCGGTATGGTTTCAGCAACACTGCTTTCATCAATGGTCGCGGCGTTTTCCAGCCGCGCATCGGCTTCGATTTCAAGCCCGTGCGGAACCTGTCGATCCGTAGCGGCGTGGGAATATTCGCGGCGGGTTCGCCCGACGTTTACGTATCCAACAGTTTCTCCAACACCGGCTTCCTGACCAGCCAGCTCGATATTCGCCGCAATTCCGACGGAACGTTTACCGGCGCCCCGAACGCTGTGGGCCAGGCTGGTCTCAACAATGTCAACGGCACGACGATCGCTCCTGCGGTCAACCAGCAGTTGAGCGCGACGACGACGGCGGCTTCGGTCAACGCTCTCGATCCCAACTTCAAGATCCCGTCGCAATGGCGCGCCACGCTGTCGGTGGACTGGGAGCCTTCCGCGGATAGCTTTCTTGGGGGCGGTTGGCGCTTTGGCGCGGATTTCCTCTATTCCAGGGTGCGCAACCAGGTTTATTTCACCGATATCCGTTCGATCCCGAGTGCTTCGGCCGATCCGTTGATCGCCCGGACCCCGGATGGCCGCATTCGCCTGGTCCCGGCGACGAACAGCTTCAGCGATACCTTCCAGGATATCCTGCTGACCAATACGACGAAGGGCCGCAGCTACATCGCCATCGCAAGGATCGAGAAGAACTTCGAAGGCTGGGGTAACGTGTTCGCCAGCTATACCTGGCAGAACGTTAAGGATCAGGCGCCGGCGACCTCATCGACCGCGGGATCCAACTATGGCAACGGGGCTTTCTTCGACGGCACCGGCGCTGCCTATGGCATTTCGAACGACGAGGTACGTCATTTCTTCAAGTATGGCGTGACTCTCGATCATGCGTTCTTCGGCGATTACAAGACCACGCTGGGGATTTTCGGCGAAACCCGCATCGGCAAGCCGTTCAGCTATACGATGCAGGACAGTTCGCAAGGGCGGAGCAGCGTCTTCGGCAATACCGGAACCGGTCAGCGCTACCTGCTCTATGTTCCGACCGGTATCAACGATCCGCTGGTTTCGTATGATAATGCGACGACCGCCGCCAATCTCGACGCCTTGATCAATTCCACGAAGCTCAGCAAGTATCGAGGCTCTATCGCGCCGCGCAACGCCTTCAACTCCAAGTGGTTCACGCGTTTCGACCTGCATTTTGCGCAGGAGATCCCAACCGGCGTGGGCAAGAGCCGGGTCACCCTGTTCGCGGATGTCGAGAACTTCACGAACCTGCTCAACAAGAACTGGGGGCAGATCGCGGAGTACAGTTTTCCTTACACGATCCCGGCCGTGCGCGTTTCATGCCTGACCGCGTCCGTTGCGACGGGTACCGCGCCGACAACGCCTCAGACGGCAGCCAACACGGGCCAGCGCTGTGTGCAATATCGCTATACTGCCCCCAGCGCGACGCCGGAATCGCAGCAAGTGATCTCATCGCGCCAGTCGCTTTACACGATCCGCATCGGGGCGCGGATCAGCTTCTGATCGATTGCGTATGCCGATAAATAAATGGGGAGGGGGCTTTGCCTTCTCCTCATTTTTCATGTGTGATTCATGATCCTGCGCGATATTCCCGGCCTGTCGCGCCGTTCGGCGTTCAAGGGGGAGTTTTCCATGAATCCTGTTCATGCATACCGTATCGCCATGCTCGCTGCGGCCGCGTTCGTGCCGCTTGCGCAGGCGCAGGCCGCGCCGGGTTGCTCTTCCGCCGGTGCGACCATGTTGTCCGTGGGTACGGTGGCTTCGGTGTCGCCAGGCGGTGAGCGCAATTTCCGGCTGCCTCTCGGTGCGCGCGAAGGCGTGATCATCGACCTTTCGGCGATAACCCCGAAGGCTTCGGATGGTGAGGGAGAAGGGGATTCCGCTGCAGTCACACGCAGTATCAAGCTGTGCGATGCGCGCGGCAATCTCCTGGCGCCGCAGCCGGGTGAGGTTTTCGAGAAGGGCGGCAGCGTCGCCGCCACGCAGGACGGCGAGCGGCTGCGTTTTCTCGCCCAGTCGGCGGGCGATTATATCGTGACCGTCGCCGCCGGTGAGGCTCCGCGCGAAATCCTCGTGCGCCGGCGCGAAGTCGGTTCGGGACCGCCGCCGGTCGTCTCCGCTACGCTGGGATCGCCCCAAAAGGGCATCGTGTCCTCGAACGCGCCGATGGTGTTCTCGTTCCAAGGTACTGCCGGGCAGTGGGTTGAGCTGAAATCCACCTCGGAACGGGATACCCTGCTGCGTCTCGCGGCGCCCGATCGCGAGGGCAATTATTCGATGGTTGCCGAGAACGACGACAGCGACGGGCTGAACCCGCTGCTGCGCCGCCGTTTGCCGATTAGCGGCACGTACTATGTGCAGGTCGATTCGCTGGCCGACGAGCCGGGCGCTTTCGATCTTTCTCTGGCGCGTATCGAGGCGCCGAAGCCGCCGCCGCCACCGGCTGCGTTGCGCCTCGGCGCGCCCGTTTCCGGCAAGCTGGCGGATGGCGATGACGTCAAGGTCTATAGCCTGGCTGTCGCTGCCGGCCGCAGCTACCGGCTGGAACTGACCGCCGGTTATGACAGCGTCGTCGCCATCGGCATGGCCAACCCGGTCGAGCCCGAAGACGGCGGCACGGGAGCCGATGCCGGGTTCGCGGAGATCAAGTCGCAGGATTCGAACCTCACCGGCACCGAAAAGCTCAACTTCACCGCGCGCGGCAACGGCACGATCCTGGTGCGCGTGAAGAGCTTCGGTATCGGCGACACAGACGGTTCCTATACGCTCAAGGCGCTCGATCTCGGCGGCTGAGGGCTATGGTCTGGCCTCCGTCGTCCCTGTCCGCGGGGATGACGGAGGATTATTCGTACACGCAGGCGTCGAGCGCCGAATTGCGCACAACTCCGCTGCGCGCGGCGATGGCGTTGCCGTGGCGGCGGGTGAAGCCGCGCGCTCCCGTGACCGAGCGTTTCTTGGGGCTGGGCAGGGCGGCGGCGATACGCGCCGCTTCCACGCGCGAGAGCTTCGCGGCCGACTTGCGATAGTAACGCTGTGCGCCGGCCTCCACGCCATATGTGCCGATGCCCGTTTCGGCGACGTTGAGATAGACTTCCATGATCCGGCGCTTGCCCCAGATCGTCTCGATCAGGAAAGTGAACCAGGTCTCCAGCCCTTTGCGCAGATAGCGCGTCCAGCCGGTCCCCTGCCACAGGAAGACGTTTTTCGCGGTCTGCTGGCTGATCGTCGAGCCGCCGCGCAGCTTGCCGCCGCGTGCGTTGCGTTCCATCGCCTGCTCGATGGCGTCGCGGTCGAAGCCGTCATGTGTGCAGAACTTCGCGTCCTCGCCCGCGATCACGGCGGCGACCATGTTGCGGTCTATGCGCGAAAGGCCGGTCCAGTCCTTGTCGAAGCCATGCGGATCCATCAGCATCGTCAGCGTCACCGGTGGCGGGACGAACTTGTAGACGATCGTCATGCCGATGCTGATCGCCAGAAACCAGATGATGAAACGGCCGATCCACCAGCCGAGCCTGTAAAGAAAACCGGAATTTTCCCTGGGCCGGGAGGGCTTGAGCGAGAAGGCCATATGCTTCTGGTTAGCGGGGAAGCGGGCGTCGAGGCAATCGGTCCCGGATGGATTTGCACTACCGGGAAAAGTGTCGCGGGAAAGCTCTGGTTATACGGTACGCTGCAGTGTACTTCGTGGTGAAACGAAAGGATGCCCAATGCCCGACGAGATCGCGATCCAGCAGCTTTTGAACCGGTATTCCGAGGGGTGCAGCCTGCGCGATTGGGATCAGGTGATGTCGACTTTCGTCGAGGAAGGCGTGTGGGAAGTCCCGGCGATCGGCCAGCGCGTTCAGGGTCATGCCGCGCTGCGTCCGGCGATGTCGGGCTTTGCGGAAATGTTCGACTATTTCGTCCAGATCAATTCACCCGCGACCATCCATGCCGAAGGCGATCGCGCCACCGCGCGCTCGATCATCCGTGAATGCGGCAAGTTTTCCGGAAAGCATGAGGCGCTGGAGGTGCTAGGATACTATGCGGATGAAATCGTGCGCACCGGCGATGGCTGGAAGTTCGCCAGGCGGACATTCACCGGATCCGGCATGCACCGTTTCGCGCTGCTTCCCGGTCCCCCGCTAGGATAGGGCCCGCTACGATAGGGAAGGTCGCCCCGAACGCAGACGCGTTTGATCGCCCGCTGGCGAGGCCGGGTGTGCGCCGTGGGGTAGAGAGCAGCGAACGGGCAGTGCGGCCGGCGCTTGTGGTATGTGCCCGGCAGTACGGGCGTGGATGCGTGTGAGTTGTTATGCGAACGGCCGGGCAGCATCACG
>DASWWL010000159.1:0-2077 GCA_036400975.1 Novosphingobium sp.
GACCACCGGGAAGATGGAAAAGAAGAGGGCCGCGGCCAGCACCCGGTCGATCGGCGTGTCGAGCATCACCTTGAGCGAAGCCAGGCCCACCGCCACCGGCCGGATATCGGGCGAGGACACCAGCGTGACGGCGAAGAGATACTCGTTCCAGGCGTAGAAGAACGCCACCACGCTGATGGCTACGAGCCCGGGGGCAGACAAGGGCAGCAGCGTGCGGATCAACGCGCCGAGCGGCGAGCAGCCATCGATGAGCGCCGCCTCGTAGATTTCTTCGGCAATGGAATCGAAGGAATTCTTCAGGATCCAGATGCAGATCGGCAGGATGAAGGCTGCGTCGACGAGAGACAGGGCCGGCAGGCTGTCGGAGAGCCCGAGGTTGCGATACATGGCGTAGACCGGAATGACGACCAGGGCTTCGGGCAGCATCTGGGTCATGAGCAAGAGCAGGCCGAAGGCCGCCTTGCCGCGCCATTTGAGGAAGGTCATGGCGAAGGACCCCAGCACCGCCAGCGCCAGCACGATCAGCGTCGTCATCCCTGCGAGGAGGAGCGAGTTCGCCAGCCAACGCGCCACCGGGAAGTTCTCGAACAGCGTCGTGAACGGCAGGAAGCTGATCTCCTTGGGGACCAGCGGCGGCGGATACTGCATGCCGTGGCTCAAGGGCTGGATGGAATTGACGACCATCCAGTAGACCGGGAACAGCACCGCGGCGCAAAAGGCGATGATGAGCGTGTAGAAGACGACGCCGGCGCCGAAGCGACGAAGCCTGTCGGGCGTATTTGCGGACGCGGCCATGCTCAGCGCCTCCGGAAGCGGTCTTGCCGCTGTTGCGCGTAGACGAACAGCAGAGTGAGGCCGAGGACGATGACGAAACCGGCGACCCCCAGCGTCGCGCCATAGGCGAGGTCGAAGAAGCGGAACGCGGTCTGGTAGATGCGCAGCACCAGCGTTTCGGTGATGCCGCCATAGGGGCCGCCGCCGGTGGTCAGCCAGATGAGGGTGAACTGCTTGAACGAAAAGATCGCCATCAGCACGGCCATCAGCAACAGCGTCGGGGTGATCTCCGGAATGGTGATGTAGCGCAGCGCCTGCAGCTTGTTGGCGCCATCGACTTCGGCCGCCTCGTAGACCTCGCGCGGGATGGCCTGCAGGGCCGCGAGGATGACGAGGAAGGTGAAGGGAAAGGCCTTCCAGATCGAGAGGGCGATGACGAGCGGCATGGCGAGGTTGGGATCGGAGAGCCAGTTGAGGTTCTGGTCGATACCCGGGACCAGCTGCGCAAAGACGTTCATGACGCCGAAGGTCGGATTGCACATCCAGATGAAGACGAGGACGGCCGAGATTTCGGGGAAGGCCCAGGGGACCGCGATGGCGCTACGCGCCAGGTTGCGGCCGCGAAACTTGCGGTTGAGCAGCAGCGCCGAGAGCAGCCCGAGCGATACGGCGCCCACGACCACGAAAGCCATGTAGGTGAAGGTGACCTGGACGGCGAACCAGAAGTCGTCGTCCTCGACCAGGCGCTCATAGTTGCGCAGGCCGACCCAGCGGACATTGTCGACGCCGACGACGTTGTTGGAGAAGCTGGTCAGGCCCTGCTGCACGATCGGCAGGAGGATGAAAACCGCCAGATAGGCGACGATGAGAAAGACCAGGGTATAGGCGAGGGAGCTCTGCCGGCTCCACCCGAACCGTCGCGTGCCCCTGGCGCGTTCTTCTGCAGGCTCTGCCATTGCTGACTGTAACATTCGCTCGATTTATCCGGAGACCGACGGAGGGGCGAAGCCCAATGCAGGCCGGCCTCGCCTCCAAACTCACGCAGCATCGGGGGCGATCCGCAGACCGCCCCCGATGCAATCAGTTCGATCGGTTACAGCGTGAAGCCATCGATGAGCCGCTCGGACGCCTGTTCCAGTTCCTGCTGCGCGTCGGCCATGGCGTCCTCGACCGGACGGTTGGCGACCAGCACTTCGGAGAACTTGTCCATGACGACGTTGCCGAATTCCTGGTTGAAGAAGATGTAGTCGCCCATGATTTCGTGCGGCGTGATCGCCTTGCCCTGCAGGTAGCCTTCGGCCCA
>DASWWL010000160.1:0-2081 GCA_036400975.1 Novosphingobium sp.
GCACTGGAGGCGTGGCTGGGCCGCGGACAGCCTCACAGGTTGCGCACGTCCGGCAACGTTTCGAATCCCGGCTTCGCGAAGTAGTAGCCCTGGAACAGTTCGACGCCGAGATCGGTCAGTGCGCGCAGCTCGTCGGCGCACTCGATGCCTTCGGCGATGATCCGGATGTCCAGGTCGCTGCACGTCACCGTGATGCCGCGCACGATGGCCTGGCGTGCGCGGTCGAGGTGGATGTTGCGCACCAGGCCCATGTCGATCTTGATGAGATGGGGCTGGAATTCGGCGAGCAGGTTCAGGCCGGCGAATCCGGCGCCGAAGTCGTCGATGGCGGTCTGGAAGCCGCGCGAGTTGTAGTGCTGGAAGATTTCCTTCATGTGGTCCGCATCGTCCACGCGTTCGCCTTCCGTCGCTTCGAAGATGATGCGGTCGACCGGGAAATTGTATTTCTCGGCGGCCGCCAATGTCGTCCGGATGCAGAGCTCGGCGCGATAGATGGCATTCGGCATGAAATTGATGCTCAGGAAGCCCGGCAGGTTCAGCTTCGAGGCGAGGCTCACCGCCTTCACGCGGCAGGTCTGGTCGAAACGATAGCGGTTCGAATCGTTGACGTGCTCGAACACCGTGTTGGCCCCTTCCCCATTGAGGCCACGCACCAGCGCTTCGTGCGCGAAAATGGTCCGGTTCTTTATATCGACGATCGGTTGTAGCGCCATCGAGAAGTCGAAGTCGAGCAGGTTTCCCTCCATGCAGTTCCTGCAACTTAACTCGCGAAAATCGGGCGGAAGCTTCATATTTTTACTGTCGAGGTGTGGAAACGCAGTCGTGACGGCGAGGGGCTGTATGTCCGGGCGGGGAAAGGCCGAAGCCGGGTTTGTTTTATTACGGCGAAAATTATTTTTTCTAAAGCGTCCTGACAAGTATGGGATTCCCTGAATCACCACTCCGATTGCATGTCTGCATGACTTTCCGCAGTTCTGACAATGAATGACCCGAATTCATCTTGCGCGCAGTTCGTATAAGTTCTACCGGATTGCGCACGAAGGAGTTCTCGCATGGCCAACCAGATTCACGTATTGCCACATGGCGAAGGCTGGGATGTTCGCAAGGACGGAGCCGGCCGCTCGTCGAAGCACACCGACAACAAGGACGAGGCGGTGGAATTTGCCCGCGACGTCGCGAAGAGGGAGGGCCTCGAGCTGGTCATCCACAACGGGAACGGCCAGATCTCGCAGAAAGACAGTTTTGGCAACGACAAGAATCCGCCCAAGGGCTAGGGATCGCCAAGCATTCACGAGCTGAGCACAAGGATTAAAGGCTGGGTGGCAGAGTGGCAATGCAGAGGACTGCAACTCCTCTTAGGCCGGTTCGATTCCGGACTCCAGCCTCCACTTGCATGACGGTGCGCGCTGGCGCGTCGTGTTCTCGATCAGGGAATTTCCGGGGTCGTGATCGCTGCTGCAAGCCATAAACAGCAGCGGCGCCGTATCATTGCCCACCATTCTCCCTGACGAGTCGAACTGATGGCTTCTGGACTTTCCGCGCTTCTTGACGATATCGCAACCATTGCCAAGGTTGCTGCCGCATCGATCGATGACATAGGTGCCGCGGCTGGCAAGGCCGGCGCAAAAGCCGCAGGGGTCGTGATCGACGACACGGCGGTGACACCCCGTTACGTGACCGGCTTCCAGCCGGATCGCGAGCTGCCGGTGATCGCCCGGATCGCGCGCGGGTCGCTATTCAACAAGATCGTCATCATCCTGCCCGCGGCATTGCTGCTCAGCTACTTCCTGCCGTCCGTGATCACGCCCATCCTGATGGCAGGGGCGAGCTATCTCTGCTTTGAAGGGGCGGAGAAGGTGCTGGAGATGCTGCGTCCGAAGCAAGAGAGCCTGCTCGAAAAAGTCGTCGAGCTGACAAGTGCCGAGCACGAGAAAACCATGGTCAAGGGCGCCGTGCGTACCGACTTCATCCTGTCCACCGAAATCATGGTGATCGCCCTGAAGGAAGTAAGCGACCTCAGCATCGCGATGCAGGCCATGACGCTGTTTGCCGTGGCAATCGCCGTCACCGTTGGCGTTTAC
>DASWWL010000161.1:0-17568 GCA_036400975.1 Novosphingobium sp.
CATCGACATGATTGCTGAAATAGGAAAAGGGCCGCCAGTCCACCACCATCTGTGGGGAGAACAAAAACTCCCCTTTCGTATCGGATACCGAGAAATTGCGCAGGACCATTCGACCATAGATTGATCCTTCGATCCGCTCGACGCGGATCTTCATCCCGGTTTCGAACTCCAGCGCCTGAATCTGGTCGGCGACGAAGCGGCGTCCCAGGCCAGTGTCGAGCACGAAGATGCCGACACCAATAAGGATCGCCAGCGAAACCAACGATATGGCGAGCCATTTCACCACGCGCAGGAACCAATGCATCCCACGCGCAGCCTCGCGAGCTTCATTCGACCTGCTTGCGCCCTCCGTCGCCTCTTCCTCCGGGTCCGGCATCAGAACGCCTGCCCGATGGACACATAGATGCTGACACGCGCTTCACCCGGCCGACGGTTGATCGGCGTCGCGATATCCAGCCTCATCGGACCAAAGTTGGTATAGAACCGCCCGCCTATGCCTGCCCCATAGCGCAGGTCGGAAAAGCGCGGGATAGTCGATTCATAGGACTGACCGGCATCGACGAAAGCGACGACGCCGAAATTGCCGAAGCGATATCGGACCTCGGCCGCGGCCTCGTTGACGCTGCGCCCGCCGATCGGATCGCAGTTCGGATCGAGTGGTCCGAGCTGCTGATAGCCATAACCGCGTACCGAACCGCCGCCGCCCGCGTAGAAACGGCGTGACGGCGCGATCTCGTCACGGGAAGCGCCCTGAATCGTACCGAGCCGGATACGGCCGGCCAGAACCAGATCGTCGCTCACCGGGAAATATCCCGAAGCGTCAAGCCGGGCGCGAACGTAGGGCGTGAAACCGCTTTCGAAGGAACCCTCCGGCTGGACCAGCGCGGTGACGCGAAAACCCTTGGTCGGATTCAGCAGATCGTCGGAATAGTCGATACCAATCTGACCGTTGAGCCCGCCGATATAGAATGTGCGGCGATCTCGCCGGCCAAGTGCGAAATCATAATCCTTTTCGCCCGTCGCCAGCAATTCCAGACCGAACGCATAGGTCAGCTTCTTCTGCCAGATGGGGGTGGAATCACGGCTGATCCGCGCCGCGAGACGTCCGGTATAGGCATCATAGGCTTCGTAATCGCTGCGCAGCGCCTCGGCGGTCAGTTCGAACGTGCGATCGCGCTGGCCTGCATTGGAGCGGCGGAAAGTCACGCCTGCCCCCTGCTCCTGCGTACCGGCGACACCATGAACGATCAACGCACCTTCGGGAGGGAAAAGATTGCGGTGCGTCCAGCTTCCCTCGACACGGAAACCCTGCCCCGTGCCATAGCCCGCCGTGCCGGCGATCGTGCGGGGCGGACCGGCGTCCTGATTGACCATGACAGTAACATACTCGGTATCGTCGCCCGCGCTTGCGCCGGTACGCTGTGGCTGCGCCGAAACGGTTGAGAACAAGCCCGTTGCCACAAGGGCCTGCCGCAGATCATCCACTTTACGGCTGTCATAAAGCTCACCGCGCCTGAAACGGGCGAGCACGCCCACATGCTTAGCGTCAAAGGCAAGGTCGCCAGCGGTGGCCACATCGCCGAAACGTGCGCGCGGACCTACCGTCACCGGCAGCGTATAGACGCCATCCGCGGTCTTGCGGTCCAGCAGGATGTCACGCTGGCCGATCTCGGCGAAGGGATAACCGCTCTGCGGCAAAGCCACGGCGACTTGCGCTTCCGCTCCCTGCACCCGCTGGGCGACGATAGGTTCGCCAACCTTGAGCGCGAGGTTATCCTGAATCAGCGTCGGCGGCACAGTCGGATCGGCCACAACCTTGATCTCGGAAAAACTGTAACGCTTGCCGGGCCTGACATCGAGCACCGCCGTAAGCGCGCCGGCATCACCTTCGGCCCCACCGCGATCGACACGGGTGCGCACACGCGCCTCATACCAGCCTTCGGAAGCGAGTATCCGTTCAAGCAGCGTCTCGTCCTCGGTCAACCGTGCCGATATCTGGGCGGTATTCGCCGCCTTGCCGCCGCCGTCATCGAGCGCGGAGAGGTCATGAAACAGGCTCGCCAGATTGGCGTCGGTCTGGGTATCAGCACTATCGAGACCGTTCACCACCACTTTGTAGCGCACTTCGGTGGTTTTCTCATCTACGGCATCTTCGGCGAACTGCACCGGTTCGACCTGGAACTGGTCGAGCGGGGGCAACGGCTTGCCCAGCTCGGCATCGCGGATCGGCGCGTCCCCTATTTCCTCAACCACATCGCCGTCCGCAAGCGCGGGGCTGCGGAGCGGTGGCGCTTGTCCTTCCCCCGGTTTCGCTCCGACCTGTTCACTGGCCATACGGCGTTCAAAATCGGAGATCGATTCCAGCGGCTTGTCGAGTTCCGGGTCGGTATCAGCGGAAAACGCGGGCGTCGCCTTGTTGAACTCGGCATCGGATATAATCCGTTCGACCTGAGGGAGCGGTGGCGTAGCAGGCGGAGGAGGTACGGGCACTTCGCCGGCCCTGATATCCTTGGTTCCTTCCTGTCCCGGGATAGGTTTCGAGGGAACGGAGGTCTGGGCCAAGGCGCCCCCTTGGGTCAGGGCAAACGCGAATACCGCCCCGCCGATGCCAGTCATCATCGGGGAAAGTCGCGGGAAACCAACCAACCGCCTGACCGTTAGCTTCCGCATATACCCCTTGCGACCCGCCATATCCGAGGACGAATAACCCGCACCCCATCAGGCATTGAACCGATCTTCGCCGACAAAAGTTCCCGAAATCTCGGGGCCGACAAAGCGTCCGATCCCGTATCATTGCCGCTTCCATCACCCGGCGCAACCGCTCAATTCGCCTCGGAGAATGACGAAAGCCGCATGGATACAAATTCTTAAACGCGCACCAACAGCCAACCGGCAGGGCGCAAACAGGGGAACACAGCGCCATATGGACCGTTGTTCCAGGCGCAACTATTCGGGAGAAGACCATGCTCTGGACCATCGCCGTCATCCTCGCCATCCTGTGGGCCATCGGCTTTATCGGCTTCAAGATCGCGGGTGGTCTCATTCATCTCCTGCTGATCGCCGCGCTGATCGTGATCGTCGTGCAGTTCATTTCGGGTCGCCGCAGCGCCTAGCCCACGCCATGGCGGAAACGCTAGATCCAGCCCTCCCCAACGGGATGCTGACTTCAGCCGGCCGCCTGTTGAAGCGCGCATCCGAACAAGATCTGATGTTAGCCACTGCGGAAAGCTGCACCGGCGGCCTGCTCGCCACTCTCCTTACGGACATGCCCGGCAGAAGCCATGTTTTCGACCGAGGCTTCGTCGTCTATTCAACCGCTGCGAAGTGCGACCTGCTCAATATCGAGCGAAGCAAGGTTGACGATTGCGGTCCTGTCAGCCGCGAAGTCGCCGTCGCGATGGCGGAGGGGGCACTGGCGCGATCGGCGGCGCATATCGCTTTGGCCATTACTGGTTTTGCCGGACCGGGCGAACCTGGCGACGAGGAAGGCCTCGTGCATTTCGCTTGCGCTCGCGCCGGATATCTGACGCGCCATCGGGAAGAGCATTTCGGCGCGATCGGCCGCTCCGGCGTCAGGATCGCCGCAGTGACCGTCGCGCTCGAAATGCTGGAAGAGGTGCTTGGCTGAAAGCAGACCTCAGCGGAAATTGCCCGCTATGGCCACCTCCCCAACCGGCTTGCGCGGGCTTGGAGCTTCGCGCTCGCGCAAACCCTCAGGCAAGCGCTCCGCCGGAGCGCGCGTACCAATGGCCACCGCCGCCTCGATCTCGTAACCATCGGGCACATCCAGTTCCGCACGCGCCTTGTCGAACTCAATACCGACCATGGCATGTGCATGATACCCGAGCGCAGTCGCCTGCAACGCCATCTGAGCCCAGGCAGCCCCAGCATCGAAGCTATGGCTGCGCAGATCGGTTTCCTTGTCCTCCTGCCGCATCAGCGTGTCCGATACGATGTACACCAGCACCGCCGCGTCCTTCGCCCAGCTCGCGTTGAAGGGGATCAAGAGCGAAAGAAAGCGTTCCCAGTTTGCATCGCCGCGCCGAGCGTAGAGAAATCTCCACGGCTGGTAATTGAAGGCCGAGGGGGCAAGGCCTGCGGCTTCGAAGATCGTATCCAGATCCTCCTGGGGAATTTCGCTCTCGTCGAAACTGCGGGGCGACCAACGATCGATGAAGAGGGGAGTAACGCGGGGATTGGCGGTGCGGGTGCTCATTGGACTGTTCCTTTGGGGAAATGTAATTCAGGCGGCATCGACGAGGACGATCTCGCTGTCTTCAATTGCCGTAAGGTTGATGCTGTCGACTCCGGTAATCGCGGCGCCGTCACGGGCATTCACTTCGACATCGTCGATCCGCACCTTGCCGGTGGCGGGGACGAGATAGACATGGCGGTCGGGCGTCAGCGGGTAGGAGATGCTATCACCCGCCTTCACCGTCGCACCCAGCACGCGGGCATCGGTGCGGATGGGCAGAGCGTCCTCGTCGCCTTCCTTGCCCGACGCCAGCACGACGAAGCGGCCGGCGCGGTCGCCTCTGGGGAAGGGCTGCGTACCCCAACTAGGTGCACCACCGCGCTCATCGGGCAATATCCAGATCTGGAAGAGGTCGGTCGCCTCATCCTCGAGGTTGAACTCGGAATGCTGGATGCCACTGCCCGCGCTCATCACCTGGACGTCGCCCGCTTCGGTGCGACCGGAGTTTCCCAGGCTGTCGCGATGGCTGATCGCGCCTTTGCGGACATACGTGATGATCTCCATGTCGCTGTGCGGATGCGCGGGAAAGCCTGTCTTGGGGGCGATGCTGTCGTCGTTCCAGACCCGCAGGTTACCCCAGTGGGTGCGGTCATGGTCATAGTAGCCGGCGAACGAGAAGTGATGATGGGCGTCGAGCCAGCCGTGATTGGCGGCGCCGAGGGTGGCGAAAGGGCGAAGTTCGATCATCGGTGTTCTCCAGTGTCGGATTGCAACGTTGGAGCGGATATAGGGGTTGCAGATTGCTCACAAAATTGAGAGAAAACTGAAAATAATGTTCAGGAAAATTGAATAGTGGACGTCGGCCAGCCCAGCCTGGATCAGTTACGCATATTCCTTGCCGTGGTGGATGCGGGCAGCTTCAACCGCGCGGCGAAGCGGCTCGGCCGGGCGATCTCGGTCATAAGCTACGGCATCGCCAACCTCGAAGCGCAACTCGGCGTGACACTGTTCGACCGCGAGGGTTCAAGACGGCCAAAGCTGACCAATGCCGGCGCAGCCATGCTTGCCGAGGCGCGCGCGGTCGCCGACGAGGCTGATGCGCTGATCGCCAAGGTACGCGGACTGAAGCAAGGCCTCGAGGCAGAACTCTCGCTGGCAATCGACGTCATGATGCCCGGCAATGTCGTCGCCTGCGTACTGCGCGATTTCCAGGCAGCCTTTCCCACGGTGACTCTTCGCCTGCATGTCGAAGCGCTCGGCGCGGTCGCCGCGCTGGTGCTGGAACGCCGTGCGGACCTCGGCATCGCCGGGCCGGTGATCCTCGAACATCCGCAACTTCAACGTCAGGTGCTGGGCGCGGTCGAACTGGCGCCGGTAGCGGCGCCCTCCCACCCGCTGGCACAACCGGGAGTCCATCCCCCCGGCGCAACACGCAAACATCTGCAACTCGTACTCACCGACCGCTCGCCCCTGACCGAAGGCCGCGATTTCTCGGTGCTGAGCCCGCGAAGTTGGCGGCTTGCAGACCTCGGCGCGAAACATGCGCTGCTCAAGGAAGGCATCGGTTGGGGCAACATGCCGCGCCATGCCGTCGTGGAGGATCTCGCACGAGGCGAACTCGTCGAACTCAATCTGTCCGAAAGCCCCCCGGTCGATTATACTCTGGCCGCGATCTGGGCGAAGGACCGCACGCTCGGGCCCGCCGGTCGCTGGATCCTCTCGACTTTCGAACTGGCGCTTTAGACCGGCTCCGAGCCGAAGATCACGGTGCCGGCCGCCGCGAACATGCCCCCGACACCCTGGCAAACGGAAATCTTCGCTCCGGGCACCTGCGCCGGCGCAACGCCCCTGATCTGGCGAACGCTCTCCTGCATTGCGTACATCCCATACATTCCGGAGTGCATGTAGGAGAGCCCGCCGCCGTTGGTGTTCATCGGCAACTTGCCGCCGGGCGCGGTATGCCGTTCGCGGATGAAGTCCCTGGCCTCGCCCGGCTTGCAGAAACCCAGGTCTTCCAGACCGTAGAGCGGCAAGTGCGCGAAAGCGTCGTATACCATCAGGTGATCGACATCCTCATGGCTGATCCCTGCCTGCACGAAGGCGTCGCGCGCGGAATCGCGGAAAGCGCGGAAGGTGGTGAAATCCTCCATCATCGTGATCATGGGCCCTTCGCAGCTTTCGCCGGTGCCCATGATGTAGACGGGCTTCGTCGGGAAATCCCGGGCTCGCTCCGCACTCGTCAGGATCAGCGCCCCCCCGCCGTCGGTCTTGAGGCAGCACATGAGCTTGCGGAACGGCCAGGCGACCATCGGCGAATTGAGCACGTCGTCGATAGTGATCGGATCGCGATAGGAAGCGCGCGGGTTCAACGCTGCCCATTCGCGCTGGATCACCGCCACTCTGGCGAGATCCTCTTCCGTCACGCCGCGCTCCTTCATGTAGCGCAGGACGGGGATCGTGAAGTTCGATTGCGCTCCGTTCGGCCCATAAGGACGCTCGAACTGCATCGCGAGGTCGGTCGGCGTCGGATAGCCTGTCACCCCGATCTGCGATTTCCCGGACTCGCCGTGGGTAATGAGCACGGTCGTCGCATACCCCGCCTCGATCGCGGCGCAGGCATGGCGAACATGCAACATGAACGAGCAACCGCCCACGTTAGTGCCATCGATCCAGCGAGGCCGAATGCCGAGATAACCGGCCAGCGCGGTCGGGTTTTCGCCCGCAGTGGAAAGGCCATCGATATCCGACGGCTTCAGGCCGGCATCCCGGATCGCGTTAAGCGCGGCATCGGCATGAAGGCCGGTAACGGAAAGATCGGATATGCGGCCAAGGCCGGTAGTCTCGGCGGCGCCGACGACGGCGACGGAATTGCGCTTCATCGGCTTATCCTTCCACCGGCTCGAGCGCCGGCTCGAACAGGGGCAGCGTGATCTCGTCGCTTTCCTTGCTGAAGATGACGCGCACCGGCATGTCGAGAACGAGCGCCTCGGGCGTCTGCGGGCAGTTGACGATGTTGGTCATCAGCTTCGGCCCTTCCTCGAGCAACACGACCGCGATCGAATGCGGCTCCGTGCCCATGTCCGGACGCGGACGGTGATTGATGACATAGGAATGGAGCATTGCGCGCCCGCTCGCCGCGAAGACCTCCACCTCGCGGCTCGCGCATTTCGGACAGAACGGACGCGGGGGGAAATAAACCTCCGAACAGGCCGTGCAGCGCTGGAGCCGCAGTTCACCGGCCTGGCATCCCTCCCAGAAATGCCGGGTCTCGGGCGTGGGCTTGGGAAGTATTCTCGGCATCGTCCGCCTCCATGATTCGACAATGCGGATAGCGCAGCGAAGTACGGGCAGGCCAGCCTTCGGCTCGCCCGCCCGCTTTCTCTCCGAACCGCTTGCGATCGATCAGTCGTCGATACCCGGCCGGTGCGTCTTGCCGCCGAGGCCGATCTCCTGGCGGCGAAGGCCAGCAAGATCGAACTTGATCGTCTCTTCCTTGCCCTGGAACGGCCCGTCGGTCCATTCGGGCATCAGGTTGTTTTCCCAGCAGAACTGCTGCGCCTCGATCGTATCGCCGTTGTACTGGGCGGCCTCATCGGGATGCGTGGCGAGCCATGCGATGACGCGGCCCGGCACGAACGGCGTGACGCCGCCGAAGAAACCGAACTTGCCCATGTCCTGTGCCATGCGCTCGGTAGCGATGAAGCCCGGCTGGACGTTGTAGGTGCGGATGCCCTGGTCGCCGAACTCGGCCTTCATCACGCCCGCAACGCGCTGGAATGCGCCCTTGGACACGCCATAACCCATGCCCCAACCGCCTTTGCCGGCACCCTTGAGCGGACTGCCGTAAGCCGAAGTCGAGGTGATGTGGATGAAGGTGCCCTCACCGCGCGCGAGCATGCCAGGCAGGATCAGCTGATTCATCGCCATCGGCGCGATGCAGTTCGCCTCGATCTGCTTGCGCAGCAAGTCGATCGGCGTATCGAGGAACGGGTCCATGTGGCCCGGACCGATGTAGCGGCCGTTATGCACAACCACATCGATGCGCCCCCAGCGCTCAAGCACTTGGGTAACGGCAGCGCCACACGTGTGAGGTTCCAGAAGATCGGCGAACACCGACATCACGTTGACGCCCACTTTCCTGCAAAGCTCCTCGGTGGAATCGAGGCTGCCCGGCAGCGGCGTGGTATCGGAAGCCTTGACGGTCGACGAATGCTCGCGCGCCTCACCTTCCTTGACGGTACGCGCGGTGATGGCGACATCGAAACCCGCTTCGGCCAGTTCGACCGCGCAAGCCTTGCCGATACCGCGGCTGGCGCCGGTGATGAATGCGACTTTACGGCTCATCTCATGACTCCTTCGGATAGCTCTGATTCCAGTGAAGCACGACCTTGCGATGGACGATCTTCCAGCCGTCGGCGAAGCGGCGGCAGGTATCGCGATAAGTCACGCCAAGGTCGAAGTGCGGACGGTCGGCATCGGGATGCACCTTGTGCACCGCGATCGCATAGTTCCAGCACAGCGCCTCATCGCCATCGATGGTGATATACTGGTTGGTGATGTTGTGCTGCGTGACCTTGAAGGCCGAAACGCCCTTGATGATGTTGGGCAGATATTCGTCGATGGGACCGCCCAGGCCGCTGCTGCCCTCCGCTACGCACTCGTCGGCGAAGATGCTGCGGGCAAGCTCGAAATTACGGGTGTCCACGCCAAGGCAATAGATTCTGGCAAGCTGCCCGATGGCGTAACGGTCGGCCAGTTCGGAAGCGCTCGGCGGCACGCCGGGGCCAGCCCACTGGAGAGTATTGTCCTTGTCGATCGCCATGGCGGCCCTTCCCTCAACGCTTTGCCGCGCAAAAAATCCACGCGGCCCCGATGCTCCGATCACACCACTATGCACTGCCGGACAACCCGCGCAATCATTTTTTGATCGTATGATAAATCTTTTTTACGTTGAAGATTGTTCGCATTTGAGAGAACGCAGTGCACAAGCTGGATGCTTGCGTCTTGGGCAGCGTGAGGGGTCAATATTCTGAGCAGCGAAGCACCGCGGCTGAACAAGCATCAGCTGAAGTCCGAACGTACCCGCGCCAATATCCTTGACGCAGCCGAACCGATGTTCGCGGCGCATGGCCTTGCTGGTGTGTCGATGCGGCAGATCGCCGCGACGGCGGGAGTGGATCTCTCGCTCGTGCTCTATCATTTCGATTCCAAGGTCGTGCTCTATCGCGCGGTAATCAATCGCGTGATGCATGACTTCAACGCCAGACGCATCGAGCTGCTGGAAGAACTCAGGCTCAGGAATCCCGATCCGACCGCCGTCGAACTGTTCGACCTCCAGATCACCGCCTGGTTCGAGATCCGCTTCGGCCCCGCCCCGCACCGCACAAGCCTGATCGTGCTGCGCAATCGCGTCGAACCCGATGCCAAAGGCGATGCCGACTGGCCCGGCGACGATTTCACCAAGGATTTTGTCGCCGCGCTCGTACGCGCGGAAGCGCATCGCGACCCCGCATATGTCCACTGGAGCTATCACTGCCTGATCGGCTCGATGGTTTACTTCATGAACAGCGGAGAACGCGTCGAACGCATATCGGGCGCCTATTGCGATATGAAATCCCAGGAAGCCATGCGCTCCGCATTGCTCAATCAGGTAAGCAGCGTCTTTCCCAGCGGTCGATAATGTCCATTGACCACCATTAAGATTGGTCAATTTAGCGGGAATCAAATTACTTAATAGGATATTTACCCCTGGCATCTAGGGCATCGGAAGGTAGCGGATCGACCGCACCAGACGAGCCGGGCAAATGAAATTCGCGAAGCCTCATGCACTCGGTATTTGCGCGCTGATCGCATTCGGCACGTCCGCGTCCGTCACCTATGCGGCGCCGATGCAGAAGAACTGGGTCGGTACGCTGGACCTGCGCACCCTGCCCCCTGGCAAGCGCCCATCCGCGATAACCGTCCGGATCGACGCCACCACGCCGCAACGCCATGGCGCCGCGCCGCGCCTTACGATCAGCATCAACGGCGTGGTGATCGGCCGCACCTGGACTTCGGCTGACGCACCTACCATTCTGCGCGCGCCGATCGAGGACAGGCTCGTGTCGACCCGCAATCGCGTCGAGATCGCGGTCACGGACACCGCTTCGAATTGCCCCGACTGCTCGATGCAAGGCGCGCGACTGGCGGAAACTCCCAGAATTGAACTCGCACGAGCCGCGGAAAAACCTATACTCTTCTCACAGCACATCACGCGGCTGCGGCGCGGAGTGGCCGTCGTCAGCGAAAGTCAGCGAGACCATGCGCTGGCTGCCATGGCCGTGGCAGCGCTTGCACCACATGCCCCGCAAGACAAAAACGCGCCTTCGCGGATCGTCGTCAGCCGCGATGCGCCGCTTGGCACCAATCCACCGCTTCGTTTCGACAAGGGCGCGGTGACCATCGCCGATCGTAATGGCCGAACACTATACGATCGGGCCAGGATCGACCGTATGACCATTGTCCAGATGGCCCGGACCGGTGACACCCCCATCGTCTGGGTGCGTCCCGCCGCCGATGGCGGCCTCCCGCCGCGAATGGAACTGGATTACGGAAATGTCACCCTGTTCGGCCCGACAGGCAGGGAAATCGCCTTCTCCTCGGATCAGGACGGCGATCTGAAGATCGCCTATGCCTCCGCTGCCGAAGCAGATGCCCGCTCTTGGCTCTATTGGCGGCTCGCGGTGATCGCCGCATGGCTTCTGATCACGTTCGGCACGATCCTGATCGTGCGGAAATTGACGCCGCTCGTACCGAAAGCCGCGGACGCATGACCGCGCTTTCACCTACTGACATCTGGACGGGCGATTATCTCGTCGAGAGCGGGCTGATCTCGCTGTCGCAACTCGACGAGGCAAGCCAACTCGCCGAAAATTGGGACGCGTCGCTCTCGGACGTGTTGATGGCGCGTAATTTCGTTCGGCCTATCCAATACTATCGTGCGCTGGCCAACCGCTTCGGCATCAACTTCGTCGATCTGCGCAGCGAACCGCCCGATCCCGAGCTGCTAGAATCCCGGGAAGTCGAAGACTACGCCCGCGAACTCACACTCCCCTGGCAGCGGCGCAACGGCAAGCTGGTCATCGCTACGGCCCGCCCTGGCCCGGAAGCCATACTCTATGCCCGCGGACGCTGGGGCCGGGACATCGAACTCGTGCTGACCGCCAAGTTCGACATATTGTGGTCGCTGCAGCAGGCTTTCGGCGATCACCATTCCAACCGCGCCGTTCACGAGCTTGCCGAACTCGATCCGGAAATGTCGGCGCGCACCGTCTTTACCCGGCAGCAGATCGTCGCCGCCTGGGCAATGCTGACCATGTTCGCGATCGGCCTGTGTTTCGCGCCGTTCGCCACGCTGATCGCGTTGAACGCAGTGATGAGCGCCTTCTATCTCGGCAACTTCATATTCAAGATCCTGCTCGTCTGGTGCGGCGCGCGACGCGAGCATGGCAGCGTCAAGGCCCTCGAAGCCGAAGCTCGGCTTCTGCGCGACGAAGACCTGCCGGTCTTCACCATCCTGGTTCCGATGTTCAAGGAGCCGGAAGTCCTCCCGATCCTTGCCGGGGCCCTGCGCAAGCTCGACTATCCGCAAGCCAAACTCGACATCAAGATCGTGCTGGAGGAAGGCGACGAGGAAACGATCGGCGCGGCCAAAGCGCTCGGCCTGGAAGGCATCTTCGAGATCGTCCGTGTCCCGGCATCGCAGCCGCAAACGAAGCCCAAAGCCTGCAACTATGCGCTGCGCTACGCGCGTGGCGAATACCTCGTGATCTTCGACGCCGAAGACAAGCCCGAGCCAGACCAGCTGAAAAAGGTGGTCGTCGCGTTCCGCCAGTCGCCGGAAAACACTGCCTGCATCCAGTGCCGGCTCAATTACTACAACGCAGAGGAGAACTGGCTGACGCGCATGTTCACCCTCGATTACTCGCTGTGGTTCGATCTGATGCTGCCCGGCCTGGAAAGGCTGAAAGTTCCCATTCCGCTCGGCGGGACTTCGAACCACTTCAAGACGAAGGTTCTGCGCGAGCTGCGCGCATGGGATCCCTTCAACGTGACCGAGGATGCCGATCTCGGCATACGCATGACGCAGAAGGGCTATCGTGTCGGCGTGATCGACGCGACGACGTTCGAGGAAGCCAACGTCTCGCAATCGAACTGGATCCGGCAGCGTTCGCGCTGGATCAAGGGCTACATGCAGACTTTCCTCGTCCATACGCGCCGACCGCTGCATCTCTACCGGACGATCGGTCCGCTGGGCACGCTCGGCTTCGTGTTCTTCATCGGCGGCACCATGCTGTCCGGCCTGCTGAATCCGATCTTCTGGGCGATCTTCGCCTTCTGGGTGGTGACGCAGACCAGCGGCTTCGACAGCTTCTTCCCGCCAGCGCTACTGTACCTGAACCTGTTCAATCTCGTGCTCGGCAATGGCCTTTTCATCTACATGATGATGCTGGCGCCATTCCGCCGCCGCTGGTTGAGGCTCATTCCCTACAGCCTGACGGTAGCCTGGTACTGGGTGCTGATGTCGATCGCCGCCTGGAAGGGCTTCTGGCAGCTCATCACCAAGCCGTTCTATTGGGAAAAGACCCATCACGGCCTCTCGAAGTTCACGGCAAGCGAAGTCGCCAAGGCGCTGCAGCCCGAGGAAATCGCATCGTGATCGCGCGCAGTCTTGCTTCCACACTCTCTACCTCGTTCACCGGAGCGCGGCTGCTGCGGCTGATCCTCGTCATTTTCGTGGCTTTAGCTTCCTACTCGCTGGTCGGACACTTTGTCGGCGCCGGAAACAGCGAGAGCGAAAGCATGCTGATCGGCCGCGCTCTTCTGGGAGCTTCCGGAAAAATGGGCGTGGGCGAGATGATCGCCGCCTATCCGCCGCTTGGCATCCTGCCGCTGATTACACTGCATGACATCCTCGGGCTTGATGGCCTGACCACTTCCCGGATCCTGTCGGCCGTCCTAGTCGCCAGCCTGGCCGGGGCATGGTTCGAAAGCTTCGTTCGCGGCGGGTATTCGGCCTGGTCAGCACTGCTGCTCACCCTGCTCCTCGCCTTCAATCCGCTGTTCCTCCAAGCCGTGAGCGAAGGCCCCGACAGCGCACTGACGCTATGGGGTACATGGGCTTTCGCCATAAGTATTTTTTCGCTCCGACATCGCGGCAGCGTGAACGATGTCATGCTTTGCTCCGCCACGCTTGCGCTGCTTGCTTTCTCGGGGCCGATAGGCGCCGTTTTCGCCGTCGCATCACTGCCATTTCTGGCGATGGCGATCCCCGGGGACATCCGCCCCGGAAACTATGCTGACGTATATCTGGTCCTGTTGTTCCCGGTATTTTTCGGCTTCGGCGGTTTCATTCTCGTCAACTGGATGATGCTGCACGATCCCTTCGCCTTCCTCCGCAACCTTGAAGTGGCGCACGTCTGGGATGCCGGCGACTGGTCGACGATCGCGCTGGAAATCGTCTCCACGGTTGCATGCGTGCCCATCCTGCTTGCCCTCTTCATCCTCGCGCGCGGCCGCCGCTCGATCCAGGCATCAGCCTTTGCTCTTCTGGGAACGGCGATGCTCGCCACGGTCGCAGCAATCCGGACCGGAGCGGCAGGTTCGATCACCACTGCGCTAGCCCCGGTCGTGCCCATCGCCGCGGCTGCCGCAATGCGGTTGCCCTTGCATGAAGCACGCGTGCGCCATGCCGCGCTGTTGCTCGCGCTCGGCATGGCCGGCAGCGGCTCGATCATGCTCGCGGAATCCCGCGCGTGGCCCCGCCAGTTGCACGAATCCAGCCCCATAGATGCGGATCAGATTATCGCACGGGCGGCGGAGCAGGAAGCCGGACGGTTCCTTGCCGGGCGCACCGGCGTGCTCATGGACGCCGAAGCGCATCCGCGGCTGATCGCGGCGCGCGGTTCCGCACGAGGATTGGTGACCGACACTGATGTCGCGTTCACCCTATCCATTCTACGCCGCCGGATCGAAACAGACGCGGTCGTCGTGCAGGCGCCCGATCCATCGCGCAACGCAGACCTGATAACCCGTACATTTCCCGATCTCTATTCCCAGGGCGCTCCCGGTTTTCGCCTTGCCTACGACCGTGGCGGCTGGCGGGTGTGGGAAAGGGAGCGGCCGAGAAAGGCGCATCCATGATCTATCAATCCCGTATCCTGATCGTCGATGACGACCCCTCGGTAGCGCAAGCCATGTCGCTGATATTCGAACGCGGCGGCTTCAGCGAAGTCGCCTCCTCGCTTTCCGCCGAGGAGGCCTTTCACTTGCTCGAACTCGACGCAGCGGATTCCGGCCCGCCCCGCTTCGACGTGATCCTGCTCGACATCATGATGCCCGGCATCGACGGCATAGAGGCCTGCGCCCGCATCCGCTCGACCCGCCGCTATCGCGACGTACCCATCCTGATGTGCACCGGCATGAACGATGTCGAAGCGCTCAACCAGGCCTTTATGGCCGGCGCGAACGACTTCCTCACCAAGCCCGCGACGAGCCTGGAACTGCTGGCCCGCGCGCGCTCCGGCTTGCGCCTGAAGCGCGAACTCGATCGCCGGCGCGCCCGCGAGGACCAGTTGCGCGAGGAAAATCGCCGGGCAGCCGGCGACGATACCGCCTTCATGGACAAGAATCTGGGCATCCCCAGCCGGTCGGCCTTCGAGATGACCATCCGCCTTGCCGTCGGCCACGACGGTGAACATGGGCTGCTGGCTTTGCGCATACCGGAAGTCGAACTTCTGCGCCGTGAATATGGAGCATCGGTCCTCGAGGATGTGATACGCCGCGTCGGGATCACCCTTGCCAGACTGGAAGCGCCCCTGGGCTGGATGATGTTCAGCCACGGCGACGGCCTGTTCTTCCTCATCGCGCCGCGAACGCCGACCGAACGGCTCGCGATGTTCGGAGACGCTGCGCGGCGCGGCGTGGCCGAAGTTCCGCTCGACGACCTCGATCCGGAAGGGATGAGGCCGATAGAGCTCAGGGTAGCAGTTGGCCAGGGACGCGGCGCCGATCTGTTGACGCTTCCGGCGCAACTGATCCGCGCGGTCTATGCGGACGGGACGATAGAAAGCGCGCCAAAAGGCAACGAGGAGCAAGCAGCATGAAACCGATCGCATATCTTGCCGCGCCGGCTCTGGCGCTCGCCTGCGGCGCGACAACCGCGCATGCTTCCGCCTGGCCGCAACCGGCAGGCCAGGGCCAGGTGGCCGTCACCGCCATCTATTCGCACAGTGACGACGGCTTCGACAGCCGGGGCGACAGCACGAATATCGACGACTATACCAAGGCCGAGGTCTATGCCCTTGTCGAATATGGCGTGACTGACGACCTGACGCTTATGGCGACGCCAAGTTTCAGCCATGTCGAAGTCGACGGGCGCGGCGACAGCACGGGGCCCGGATATACCGAACTGGGCGCGCGCTATCGCGTGGCGGGGGACCGCACACCGTTTTCCCTCCAGGGCACCGTCCGCATTCCGGGCAAGAAGCGGAGCGACAATCAGGCGCAGATCGGCGCCACCGATGCCGAGTTCGACTTGCGCGGACTTGTGGGCAGCAGCTTCAAGCTGGGCTCCGCGGAAGGCTTCGTCGATTTTCAGGCCGGCTACCGTTTCCGCAACGGGAGGCCGCCCAACGAATTCCGCCTGGACGCCACGATCGGCGTACGGCCGGCGGAAAAGCTGCTGTTGATGGCGCAAAGCTTCAACGTCATTTCCGACGGCCGGGGCACCGGCGTCTTCGGCAAGCATGCCTACAGCAATATCTATGTCAGCGGCGCCTACGATATAACTCCCAGGCTGGCGCTGCAGATCGGCGGCATCGCCACGGTCGCCGGCAGAAACGCGCTGAAGGAACGCGGATTCCTTGCGGGAACCTGGTTCCGGTTCTGAAGAGGAATCAGCGTCCCACGACCTTCAGCCGCCGCAGGCGCGAAGTCTTGATATACCAGCGGCCGCCGACCCTCTCATACGTGTCGTGATAATTGCCGAAGCCTTCCAGCAAGCGGTACGCATGCCCTTCGGGCATGAACATCCGGTCGGTCATGGACCAGATCGCCTCGGCCGTGCTTTCGCCGGTAATCGCGATCTCATGGTGATAGCCTTGGTGAACCGATATCACGCCAAGGCTCGACACCCCGCCGCCGACCCAAGATGCCCGGCCACGGATGACGACGTTGAGCATCGGAAAGAAATCTTCCCCGGTTTGCGGATCGGTGAAGCAGCCCATGTAATCGAGCACGCAATCCTCGGCGAGGATGCTTCGCACCAGTTCTGCGTCAGGCGCGTCGATCCCGCGGAAATAGCGGGCCTTCACCTGCCGCACCGCCTCGATATCGGCAAGCTGGGCGGGAGTGGGAATCGTTCCGTCGAAAGCCATCAATGCGCCTTTCAGACCGTAAAGCGAGCACGATCGACGGCATAGGGCCGAACGAAAGAGGAATCGCTCCGGTCGCGCGCCGTATGCGGATGATTGGCGTCGCCGGTATCACCATTGGGATCGTAGATTTCGTCGAGAATATCGGTCAAACAGATACGGTGCGCTATCTTCCATACGCCGCCGCGCTTCTCGAAACGATCCAGATAACGCCCTGTCGCCGTGTTGAAGAACGGGGCCACGCGATTCAGGGCGCGATAGGTGTAATAGGTCTCGGTATGGGCGACATCGCCGTCCAACTCGCAGAAATGCGTGGTGATGGCGTGCATCGTGCGTTGCTGGTGCTTCAGATGGAAGTCCAGGATGAAGTCGATGTATTGGTCCGCCGGACCAACGAAAACGCCATGATCATCCAGTGCGTCCGGATGATAGACGGATTCGAGAAGCCCGCGGTCAAGCCGGTCGATCCCCTTGACGTAAGTCATGATGCATTCAAGGATTTCCGCCTTATCTTTTTGATCATGAACAAATTTCTCAAGCTCTGCGTCCATGTCACCTCTCCTTTTCCGCATCCGCCCATCATTCGGAAGGTGCGCATTTTTCGCGCGGACTATAGGGAAAACCGAACGATGTCACTTTGGGAAACCGGCATCCCGAAGCCTGTAAGAAAATCTTCGTGGCGAGCAAAAATCACTGCCGCGCACAATATCAATCTTTTTAGTAGAGATTTGAACGCCTCTTCCGGGGCATTCTCTCCCAACCTTCCGGCCGGCGCTTTTTTGCGCCGGCTTTTTTTAGCGCGCTGTCCTGAAGTGCATGCGCTTGACATGTAGGAATGTTCTTTACATGTTCCATGTGTGTCAGGCCCCAGACTGACACACCGCGACGGGTACGGGAGACGCGAAAGGCCTTCGCTTCTCTTGTCTCCCGTAGTGCGGTCGGCGCCCGCGCGGTCCGGAA
>DASWWL010000162.1:0-7117 GCA_036400975.1 Novosphingobium sp.
AGCCGATGGTGGCCTCAGGGCCGTGCCGTTTCCGATCAGCGACCCGGAGCGCATTCCGGCCCAGCGTTACTACGACGAGGAATTCTACAAGGCCGAGGTGGAGCACTTGTGGCCGCACGTCTGGCAGATGGCCTGCCGGCTCGAGCAGATTCCGAGCGTAGGCGACTGGTTCGTCTACACGAACCTCGGCAAGTCGATCATCGTCGTCCGCACCGAAGAAGGTGTGAAGGCCTTCCACAACGCCTGCCGCCATCGCGGCGTGCCCATTGCCGGCGGTCCCGGCGGCGACCACGGCAACTGCAAGGCCAACGGCTTCGTCTGTCCGTTCCACGGCTGGCGCTTCAGCATGGATGGCGAAAACACGCTGGTCTACGGCAGCCACCTGTTCTCCGAGCATCAGCTCGATCCGAAGGACCTCGCGCTCGTCCCCTGCCGCGTCGAGGAATGGGGCGGCTGCGCCTTCATCAATTTCGACGACGATGCCCCCAGCGTGCGCGAGAGCCTGGGTCCCGTCGCGGATCGGCTGGAAGCGCACAACGTCCACAAGCTGCGCGCCGAATGGTGGTATTCCACCGTCCTGCCGGCGAACTGGAAGATCGCCATGGAAGCCTTCATGGAAGGCTATCACGTGCGCGCCACCCATCCGCAGCTCCACCAGGCTCTCGGCCCGCTGTACGACGGCATGTACGAGACCGGATATAATCCCGGCCCGATCCCCGAGGGGATGAGCAACAAGGAATTCATCCGCGCCGCGATCGGCTCACACTTCCGCCACATCGAGCTGATGAGCGAAGGCATGGCCGGCATGATCCACGAAAAGGAAGTGGAGATCGCGCGGCAGCTCCTCGACGTCGATCTGCCCGATAACCCCGCCGAAGCCATTCCAATGTGGTACGGCATCGTACAGGACCAGATCACCAAGCAACTCCAGGCCAAGGGAGAGCCCGTTCCCGACCTCAATGCGGTCGCGGTGTCCGACCCGGTCCACGCGGTCGAGTTCCTGTTCCCGCACTATTTCCTGTTGCCGTTCTTCAGCAGCGTTTCGGCTTATCGCATTCGTCCGCTGGGGCCCGAGAGCTGCATTTTCGAACTGTGGTCACTGACCGCGTTTCCCGAAGGGGAAGAGCCCGAGCCGGTGATGGAGCCGACCGTGCTGCCCTACGACAGCCCGGAATTCCCGCCGATCCCGCGGCAGGACTATTCGAACATCCCGCTGCAGCAGCTTGGCCTGCATGCCAAGGGCTTCGAGTTCATGCGTCTGTCGAAGAGCATGGAGGGAATGATCAGCAATTATCAGCGGATCATCGACGGCTATCTCGCCGGAGTGCCCCAGCAGAAACTCGCCGGCGCTACTCATCTGCTCGGCGGCAACTTCGACGGCCCGCTGAAGGAACTGGACCTCTAAGACCGGCCCGGCCACTCATCCTCCCACAGGGAGGATGAGTGAGGACAAGAGGCGCTTTCGTGCCTCTTGAGGTCAAAATCCGAATTTGCCGTTTTGATTCTTCCGTTCGCCTTGCGGGGGAACGGTTTCGATCACATCCCAATGCTCGGCGATCTTACCGTTTTCGACGCGGAACAGATCATAGAAAGAGGTTGGTGCGCCGGCAAAGGCGCCCTCGCTGACGACCAGCACGAAATTGCCTTCACCCAGCACCTGGTGGACGGTGTCGTACTTCATGGTCACGCCGTTGGCGGCCATCGCTTCCAGGGCGGCGCCCAGACCGGATAGGCCATTGGCGATTTGCGGATTGTGCTGGATGTAGTTGTCGTCGTCGAAATAGCCGGTCAGCTTCTCCATCCGGCCATGGACGAGAATGTCGTCCACGAAGCTGCGCACAAGAGCCTTGTTTTCTTCGGTGCCGGCCTGATCGGTCGCCTGCGTCGGACCATCGACCATGGTGTTGCCGCTCGGGTTCGCGGCGGCTGGGGTCTCTTGCAGATTATCCCAGTGCTCGACGATCCGGCCATTCTCGAAACGAAAGATATCGAAGCCGATCTTGGGACCGAAGAAGTCATAATCGGTGTGGGCAAAAACATAGTCGCCGTCCTGAAACACACGCACGGTATTGACCCTGGCAGAACCGGCGGGAAGCGCCGCCAAGGCCGCGCCAAAGCCTGCAAGGCCATCGGCAATGCCAAGGTTGTGCTGGGTGTAGCTATCCGGATTGATAACCGCGACAGGCTCACCCGCGCCGGTTTCGATAGCTTTGAGCAGATCAACGACCTGTTGCTTCTGAGTAGTCAATTTCTGGTCCTCCGTATGGGTATCGACAACCGAAGCGGGGATTTCCTGGGGCCTGAAAGGCAGGAGGAACACCGCAAGGACAAAGTCGACGGCGCGAGAAAATTGTCTATGTGTATCTATATTAGATACACTTTGCTGTAAAGAGGCTGGATCAGAAATATTGGAGCAGGCCTATCCGGTCCTTGCGCCTAGCCTGACCTGCTCCACCACATCCTCCGCCATGTCGGCGATCGACGTTTGGGCAAGCTGGTCATGCAAAGCCTTCTCCGCCTCGACGATACGAGCCTTCAGGACTGCGTTGACGTAGCGGCCGACAGGACATTGCGGGTTCGGCTGATCGTGCAGCGCAAAGACCTCACCCTTGTCATCAATGGCGTTATAGACGTCGAGAAGCGTTATTCGGTCCGCAGGCCGCGCCAGCAGAGCCCCACCCCCGCTGCCCATCTGCGAAACAGTCAAGCCCGCCCTGGCGAGTTGAGACAGCAAGCGGCGAATCAACGAGGGATTGGTGTTGACGCTCGACGCAATGAGTTCGGAGGTGGCAGGTTGGCCAGCCTGCGTCTGCAGAAACGTCAGAATATGAGTAGCTACGGCGAGGCGGGTGTTCATTGCATGGATGTTCGCTTATGCAACCATAATAGGCACATATACCTGATTTCGCAAGCTCACCCGGCCGTCAACGCCTCGACCAGCGCCTTCACCTTCTTCTGCCGCCATTGCGGCGTCGGTGCGACCAGCCAATAGCCACGGCGGATCGCCTCGGGCTCTCCGGCCGCGGTGATGCGCCCCTGCTCGATCCACCCTTGGGCAAGCGTGACAGGCACGCGCGCACGCCCCATTCCGGATGCTGCGGCGGCGATCGCCTGGCCGGCATCCCCCACGATCAATTGCGCGGTTTCCGGCTCCTCGCCCCATGGCGAGGGATCGCCGGGCCAGGCGATCCAGTCTCCTTCGCCCACCGTCACACGTTCGGCCGGCCCCAGCGGCACGCCTTCAAGCTCGCCGGGCCCATCGGTCCAGCGCACGGCGAGATCGAGGTTGGCCTCGGTGAAATCGGTCTGCTCGCCATCGATCAGGACAAAACGAACCTGCGGATTGTCTGCGCGGAAGCGGGCGAGCCGGGGCGCGAGCCAGACGGCGAAGAAATCGCGGGGCGCGGCGATGGAATAGACGTGGCTCGATTGCCCCGCCTGCATCGCCTGCACGGCTTCCTCGAATTGCAGGAACCCGCCGCGTAGCGCCTCCAGACCCGCGCCAGCTTCGTCGGTCAGCTCCAGCCCCTTGCTGGTGCGGCGGAACAGCACGACACCAAGCAGATCTTCCAGCGCGCGAATCTGCTGGCCGACTGCGGCCGGTGTAACCGCCAGTTCGTCGGCGGCGCGGGTAAAGGAAAGATGGCGCGCCGCCGCATCGAAGACGCGGAGCGCGTTAAGGGGCAGATGCGTACGCTTCATGCCGCCTTCCTATGACCAAGCCTGACGGCGCGCAACCAACGCGGAACTATCAGCCGGCCGTGGCGGGAGCCGCAAGCGGGAAGAATGGAATCGCAGCATGCAATTCCGAACCGTCCTCCCGCCGGAAGGTGTAATGCCCTTCCATGCTGCCATGGGCGGTCGTCAGCGGGCAACCCGAAACGTAGTCATGACTATCGCCGGGGTGCAAGACCGGCTGTTCGCCCACTACCCCGTCGCCATCGACGAAATTCACCTGGCCGCGTCCGTCGGTGATGCGCCAGTGTCGGGTCAGCAGCTGTACGGTCTCATCCGAATCGTTCTCGATGCGGATATGATAGACCCAGAACCACTTGCCCGCTTCGATCCGCGACTGCTCAGGCAGGAAGCTCACCGCCACGCGGACGGTGATGCCTTCAGTGATCGCTGCGTGTTGGAAGAGTTCCTTCATAAGCAAAGGCTAGCGACGATCGATCCCGGTTTCAACACCGGGAACGATACGTATCGTCATCGCCAGAAGCGCGTTACAGGCCGGCCTTCCGCAATGCCTGATCGAGATCTTCCATCAGGTCGTCCGGGTCTTCCAGACCGACGTTCATCCGCACCATGCCTTCATAGACGCCCATGGCCTCGCGGCCTTCGGCGCCGACGGAATGATGCGTCGTCGTCGCCGGATGGCACATCAACGAGCGCGAGTCGCCAATGTTGTTCGAGATGTCGATCAGCTCCAACGAATCGAGCAGCGTCCATGCCTGCTCGCGGCCGCCATCGAGTATGATCGAGAAGATCGCTCCGCTTGCGATCATCTGCTTCTGCGCCAGATCGTATTGCGGATGGCTTTCGAGGCCCGGATGCAGGATGCGCGGCACGCGGGTTTCGAGGAAGCGTCCGACCCTCAACGCGTTCTCGCTCTGGCGCTGTGCGCGCAGGTCGAGCGTCTCCATGCCCTTCAGCACCACCCAGGCGTTGAACGGCGACAGGCTAGGCCCGGTGTTGCGCTGGAAGGGCAGCAGCTTCTCATTGATGAAGGCCTCCGAACCGCAGACGGCGCCCGCCAGCACGCGGCCCTGCCCGTCCATCAGCTTGGTCGCGGAGTAGGCGACGACATCCGCGCCGAACTCCAGCGGGCGTTGCAGCGCGCTGGTGCAGAAGGCGTTGTCGACCACCGAGGTGATGCCATGCGCTTTCGCCAGTCCGCAGATATATGCCATGTCGGCGATATCCATCGTCGGGTTGGCGGGCGTCTCGAAGAAGAAGACTTTGGTGTTCGGCCGGATGGCGGCTTCCCAAGCGGCGTTGTCGCGGGAATCGACAAGCGTCGTCGTGATGCCGAAACGCGCCAGCACGTTATCGATCACCCAGCGGCACGGTCCGAAGAGCGCGCGGGCGGCGACCATATGATCGCCCTGCGAAAGCTGGCAGAGCAGCGCGGCCGTCATCGCGGCCATACCGGAAGCCTGCACGCGGCAGCCGTCCGCGCCTTCCATCATGGCGATGCGCTCTTCCAGCATCTGCAGGCTGGGATTCTGCGCGCGCGAATAGGTCATGCCCGGCCGCTCGCCGGCGAAGCGCGCGGCGGCGGTCGCCGCGTCGTCATAGCTGTAGCCGGAGGTGAGGAACATAGCCTCGCTCGTCTCGCCCTGTTCGGAGCGCCAGCTTCCCGCGCGGACCGCGCGGGTTGCGGAGCGCCATTTCGAGGTGATCGAGCGGTCCTGACCGGTAGAGCGTTTCATGGGCGCGGCTTTAGGAGCGCGACGCGGCAAGGGCAAGCACGGCGCGCCGATTCCGCCTTGCGGGGGATTCCCCGGCGTCCTATCCGCGCAGCCAATGCTGAATGCCGCCGACGATCGACGCGATCCCCTCGCCTGGTGCGCCCTGATCGCCATCGGCTTCCTGATCCTCGCCTGGCACCGGCTTGGCATCCCGTCGAAAATCTATTTCGACGAAGTCCACTACGTCATCTCCGCACGCAAGCTGTTGCAGATGGTCTCGGCCAATCCCGAGCATCCGATGCTGGGCAAGGAGATCATCGCGGCCGCCATCGCCATGGGCGGTGACAGGCCACTGGTATGGCGCATCCCCTCGGCGCTGTTCGGCGCCTTCGGCCTCTTCGCCGTCGGCAGGCTGGTATGGTGGGCAAGCCTGCGGCGCTTCGCCACGATCGCCGCGATGCTGCTGGTGGCGACCGGTTTCGCCTGGTTCATCCAGAGCCGCATCGCCATGCTCGACATGTTCATGGCCTGCTTCGGCATGACCGCGCTGTGGCAGTTCGCCGTCGCATTGCGCTTGCTCGCGGCGAAGGCGCGCTGGCGGCTGGCGATCACCGGGATCTGCTTCGGCCTGGCGCTGGGGGCGAAGTGGAGCATTGCCCCCGTTCTCGTGCTGCCGGGACTGCTGTTCCTGGCGCTCAAGCTGCGCTATGCCGGTGTGCGTTTCCTGATCGCGCGCGACGGCGGCCCCATTCCCGGAATAACGCTGATCGAGGCCGGCTTATGGCTCGGCGCGGTGCCCCTGCTCGTCTACTGGACGACGTTCATGCCGGCATTCTTCTATGCCGACCGCGCGGTCAGCCCATGGCACCCGATCGATCACCATCTCTACATGCTTCAGCTGCAGGACAGCGTGAAGAAGCTCCACCCCTACCGCAGCGTCTGGTATCAATGGATCATCAACTGGCGGGCGATCTGGTATCTCTATGAAGTGGTCGACAGCGCGCAGCGCGGCGTATTACTGATCGGCAATCCCTTCACCATGCTGGCCGGGTTGCCGGCGGTGCTCTGGGCCTTCCGGGCAGGAATCAGGCGCCGCCGCCACGACGCCCTCGCCTTCGCGGCCATGTATGTCGCCAGCCTTGGCATGTGGATCGTCTCGACCAAGCCGATCCAGTTCTATTACCATTACCTGCTGCCCGGCACCTTCATGCTCTGCTGCCTTGCGCTGGCGCTGGACGCGCTGTGGCGACGGCGCGATCGCTGGCGCTGGAGCGCGCCTGCCGCCATCGTCCTCTCGCTGGCGATGTTCGCCTGGTTCTATCCGATCATTTCAGCGGCCAGGCTGCACGAAGGAAAAAAGTCCTACGTCCACTGGATGTGGCTCGACAGCTGGCGCTAACCCCTACAAGTCGGGCACTTCGCCAAGCGCCGGACGGCGCCATTGCCGCCCCACAGCCATCAAGCCGAAGAGCCCGGCGATCAGCAGCAGTCCGGCGGCGATAAGCGGCGGCACAGAACCGGCGCCTACTCCCATGGCCAGCAGGGCCGAGCAAAGCGTCGCCCCGAGAACCTGCCCCAGCATGCGCGTGGTCTGCGACAAGGCCCCGGCAGCCGCCGCCCGCTCCATCGGTGCCGCGCCTATGATATGACGGGCATTGGGAGACATGAACGCGCCGAAACCGACCCCGCAGATCGCCACCCGCCAC
>DASWWL010000163.1:0-9831 GCA_036400975.1 Novosphingobium sp.
CGCCGCAACAACCCGCTCTCGAAGATCGATCGAATAGGCTCGGACCATCCCTGCTGGCCTCCTGCCCAGCCAGCAGGTTGAATCAGAAAATTCACGCCAAGTGAATCCCCCATCGATTCACTCAAACAAGATCACGCTCTAGCGGCAAGATCAGCAAGAAGGATCTGCGCGAGCGGTTTCGCGACTATCAGCTGGAGGATTGAGCGCTGGGATGAATTTGCTCTGCAGATTTCTTGCACTCACAGCAACCGCATCTGTCCGCAGGTTTCGGGACGAACAAATGCCGAGCAATCCAGTTCCAACTTCACGCGATTGAGGCCGAGCCGCTTGCAGGCAAGGTGAAATCGTGCCCGAAACAAACTGGCCCATACGCCTTCCGGTTTCATGCGACTGAAGAAACCGGGATCGTTGTCGCGTCCGTTGCGTATCGAGCGTACTATGGTCATGACCTTGCCGGCGCGATCGGGATAGTGGACGTTCAGCCATTCGCGAAACAACGGAGCCACTTCGTGTGGAAGGCGAAGCATTATCCAACTTGCCGATCTCACGCCTTTCCCCGCCGCTTCCGATAATATGCCCTCCATGAACTCATCGGTGATCGACGGGATCACCGGGGCAATGGAGACATGCGCGGGCACTTGCGCCGCGGCCAGCATGGCAAGCGCTGTGATCCGCTTGGCGGGGGAGGAAGCGCGTGGTTCGAGCAGGCTGGAAAGACGGGTGTCGAGGCTCGTCACGGATATAGCGACCGCGACAAGATTGTACCGTGCCATCTCGGCGAGAAGATCCAAATCGCGCAGTACGCGATTGGATTTTGTGGTGATCGTTACCGGATGACGCGTTTCCAGGCAGACTTCCAGGATCGAGCGGGTGATCGCATAACGCCCTTCGATCGGCTGGTAGGGGTCGGTATTCGTGCCCATTGCAATTGGTGCAGGCTTGTAGCGCGGCTTGGCCAACGCCTCTCGCAGCAGCTTCGCCGCATCCGGCTTGGAGAAAAGCTTCGTCTCGAAATCGAGACCTGGCGAGAGGTCATGGTAGGCATGTGTAGGCCTTGCAAAGCAGTAGATGCAGCCGTGCTCGCAACCGCGATAGGCGTTGATCGAACGGTCGAAAGGAATATCGGGCGATTTGTTGAAGGTGATGATGGTTTTAGGATGTTCCTCCGTTACGGTGGTGCGCAGCTTGGAGGAGGGGCCGTCGATATCATCCCGCACGTCGAGCCAGTCTCCGTTCGCCTCGCGCGCGGCTAGTCCAAAGCGTTGTGGAACTGCGCCTGACTGCGCGCCACGACCGTGTATGGGAGTACGAAGAGGCATTTTGCAAATTGAACATAATAAGAACAAAACGGCAAGGTGTTCTCGTTCAGGCTATGCAATCCGGGCGACTTATTCATTCGCGCGCAAACCCAGGTTGTGCCTTTGGCCTGCGTCCCCTATCGCGCGCTCCCGAAACAATAGGAGCGCCCCATGGCTATCAAGCTTTCGCTGACCGAGGACGAGGCAGAGATCATCGCCGACGCGCTCGAAGCAGATATGGAAAACTATGTGGAAGCCGCCAAGGAAGCGCGCGGCAACAATCAGCGTGAGGACGTGAAGACCTTTACCGAAGCTGCCGAACGGATCGGCGGGCTACTGGCCAAAGTGCGGAATTTGTTGGACTGATCGCCGGAATGCGGCGTCTAGACTTCGCGTAGCCGGGGCATCAGCTCGACAAAGTTGCAGGGCCGGTTGCGGCTGTCGAGCTGCTCCACGAGGATATTGTCCCAGCCGTCCTTCACTGCGCCGTTCGAGCCGGGCAGAGCGAAGATGTATGTGCCGCGGGCAAGCACGGCGCAGGCGCGTGACTGGATCGTCGAGGTTCCTATTGTCTGGAAGCTGACCCAGCGGAACAGTTCGCCGAATCCGGGAATGTCCCTGTCCTTGATGCGTTCCAGCGCTTCAGGCGTCACGTCACGTCCGGTCAGCCCCGTGCCGCCGGTGGTGATGATGCAGTCGATGCCGGAATCGTCGATCCAGTTGTTGAGCCGATTGACGAGCGTCGTGACATCGTCCCTCTCGATTGCTCGGACGACGAGATGATGGCTCGCGCCCTTTATCCGATCGGCGAGAATATCGCCCGAGGTATCGTTTTCCGCGACGCGCGTATCCGAGATTGTCAGCAGCGCGATATTGATCGGCTTGAAGGTGCGGTCCGGGTCAATGGCCACGCAGAAGCGCCCCGCTGGTCCCCATGCGTACGCCCGCGGAGCCGGTGAGGCCGGGAAAGGTCGGCCACATGCCTTGAACCAGCGCCGTGCGGCTTTCCGAAGGACCACCTGCCTGGCGTTCGTACATCCAGTAATTGCGCATGACGATATTCACGTAGCCGCGCGTTTCCCAATAGGGTACGCTTTCGATCCACAGCAGCGGATCGCCTTGGTCCTTGATCTCGCTGTTCCAGCGGCTGATCGGCAGGATGCCGGCATTGTATGCGGCCATGACCTTCGGCAGCAGACCTTGGGTGCCAGGCTGGTTGCGCAGCATGTCGAGATGGCGCTGGCCGAAGGCAAGGTTCACCTCAGGCTTATTGAGATCGCTTACGTTTCCGGCAACGCCCAGCGTGCCGGCGTGATCCTGCGCGGCTGCCGGCATGATTTGCATAAGCCCGCGTGCACCGGCGGGGCTGACGGCATTGGCGCGGAACACAGATTCCTGCAACGCGTGAGCATAGACGAGCGCGGGGTCGATCTTCCATCCGCCAACCGGAGTCCACTTGGGTGTGGGGAAGCGCGTCGCGGGTTCCGGCTTACCGCCGTAAGGCGCGTTGTACGCCATCCATAGCTGGGTTGAAGGCAGGCCGAGGTCTCGCGCAAGACGTGTCAGCGGCTGGTATTGAGAGGCGTCGCCAATGCGCGCCTGATGGCGAAGCACTTCGTCTGCCAGGCCGTCCTGGCCTACTTCGGCAAGCTGTACTGCGATGCGTACGTTGCCGACATCGCGCAGGCGCTGCCAGTCCGTCTGGGTGAAGTCGGCTTCGGCGTGCTGTTCCGACAGCTTCATGCCGAGCTGCTCGGCGGCGAGCATGCCGTAAAGCGTTTCATCGCGCGCAGCGGCGAGACGTAGTGGAGCGGCCGCCTGTTCCGGTTTGCGACAACGCACGAGTGCGCGGCTCTGCCAGTAATAGGCGGCAGAGGCTAGTTCGGGATTGTCCGCGCGGGCAGCAGTATTTCGGAACGCATCGGCCGCGCCTTCACAGTCCCCGAGACGCCAGGCGGAAAGGCCGGCCGTCCACCAAGCTTCGCCAACCCATGGGCCGGTGCCTTGCGCCGCGAGTTGCGCCAGCTGGTAGGCTGAAGTGTCGTCGTTCTCTATGTAGAAACTCCAGGCCACGCGCTGGCGCCATTCGGAGCGGGTGCTATCGCTAAGCGAGGCCTCGATCCCATCAAGAAGCGTACGCGCGCCCAGCGGATCGTCGTTCTTGATGCGGTCGAGAATGCCGCTGGCTATGTTCGCTGGCATCGTGCCGTCGTTGATCGAGCGCGGACGAACGCGTTTTGGACTGATTGGAAGGCTGACGAAGGACTGCGGACTGGGTAGTGAGGGCAGCGCTTGGGCGCCCCGTCGCATTGCCAGACGTGTAAT
This sequence comes from Novosphingobium sp., assembly GCA_036400975.1. GTDB lineage: Bacteria > Pseudomonadota > Alphaproteobacteria > Sphingomonadales > Sphingomonadaceae > Novosphingobium. The sequence continues at coordinate 3,624 of DASWWL010000163.1, forward strand.
CTGCTCGGCCTGCGGGAGTTGCGTACCGCCTTTGGCCAGCCAGCCGTTGAGTGCGTCAAGCTCGACCTTGGGGGAACCGGCGGCGAGGTAGTATTCGGCAAGCGCTTCCTGATGAAGCGGTCCATCCTGCCTTTGAGAAAGAAGGGTCTGGACTTGTGTCCAGTCCTTGCGATCGATCGCCGAGAACAGGCCGCGATAATATTCGCGTTCGTCGGCGCTCAGCAGAGAGGGAACGGCCGTGCGGTCCGCGCGTGCGCGGAAGTAATCGACGGCGGCACTGTTGGCCGATGCGGTCCCTGCACCAAGTGCCAGGGCGGCAGCCGTGCCGCCAATCGCCAGCAGCCAAGCTTTGGCACTTTTGCTCACTACGTTCCGAATCCCATAGTCCTTAAGCTGGCTGGTCAGTTCCGGTCCAATCCAGCAATCCTTGCCAGAGCATGGCTTTCCAGCGCGGTCTTTCGAGCAGAGCAGGCAAGCCTCGGGCAACAAATAGCGGAATGCTGAGATCTTCATGGTTAAAAAGTCTTAAAGAGGCACGATTATGCGCTGGATCGTTTTGCAGGAGCGGTGGGATGTTCGTTCCGAACACCAATAGTCGCTGCGGTCTTACCAATGTGATGTGCTGCAGCAGCGTAATGCCAAGTCCACGAGAGGTGACTTCTCCCCAATCTGCCATCGGGGTGTGCCGGGGCAGGATGCTGGCGATATAAGTGTGCGCCGGATCGAGATTCAGTGCGGCAAGGATGGCGTCAAGCAGTTGTCCTTGCGGTCCTGAAAGCAGGCGATCCTCGTCGTCGGCTTCGGGTTCGGGAACGATAACCATCATTTCGGGTCGCAGGGCGCCCCGTGGCGGAATTCGGTCGCTGGTGCGTCCAGCGTCGAGTTTCGGCTCTTCAAGCCACCATTGGTTGAAAGCGTCCAGATCGCCAGGCAGGTCGGATCCGTCCATCGCTATCACTGGGGCGGCAGGGGTTGGCGCCTGCGAACGGGTTGGAACGACTGCCATTTCCGGAAATGCCGGTGCTGGCGCAGTTTCTTCGGGCCTTGCCAGCCAGTCCGTTGGCGTATTGGCGAAATCGCAATCGACTCCTGCTTCGCGCCACCAGTCGAAGGCGGCGGCGATCTGGGCCTCGAGACCCGGATTCGACCGATTGTCCATCCTCCGGTCTTGACCTGCCGCACGCCACCAATCAAGGCGTTTGGTTCATATGGGCCCCGGGCAGGGGAAGAACAGGACGGGATGAAATGAGCGAACGGGAATCCATGCCCTATGACGTCGTCATCGTTGGCGGCGGTCCGGCGGGCCTCGCCACGGCCATCCGGCTGAAGCAGCTTAATGGCGACATCTCCGTGTGCATCCTCGAGAAGGGGTCGGAAATCGGCGCGCACATTCTTTCGGGTGCCGTGGTCGATCCGCGTGCGTTGGACGAGCTGTTGCCTGACTGGCGTGACGACGGTTGCCCAATGGCCGAAGTGCCTGTCACCGACAATTGGCACTGGATTCTTACCAGGAACAAGAAGTTCGGCATGCCCCATATTGTCATGCCTCCTTTCCTGTCCAACGATGGCAACTATACGGGGTCTCTCGGCAATCTCTGCCGCTGGCTCGCGGGCAAGGCTGAAGAACTTGGCGTAGAAATCTTTCCGGGCTTCGCAGCCTCCGAGATTCTCTACGATGAAAAGGGCGCCGTGCGCGGCGTTGCCACCGGTGATATGGGCGTCGCGCGCGATGGCAGTCATAAGTCCGACTATCAGCCGGGCATGGAATTGATCGCGAAATACACGGTGTTTTGCGAAGGTGCGCGAGGCCATCTGACCAAGCGCCTCAAAGCCCGGTATGATCTCGAGCGCGATTGCCAGCCGCAAGTATATGGCATCGGCATCAAGGAACTGTGGGATATCGATCCGGCCAAGCATGTGCTCGGCCGGGTCATTCATACACAAGGCTGGCCGCTTTCGGAAAGCGATAGCTGGGGGGGTGGTTTCCTCTATCACCAGGCGAACAATCAGATCGCGCTCGGGTTCGTTACCGCGCTCGATTACAAGAATCCCTACGTTTATCCGTTCGAGGAATTCCAGCGTTGGAAGCAGCATCCGGAAATCCGCGCGATCCTCGAAGGCGGTCGTCGTGTCGCTTATGGCGCGCGCGCGATCAATGAAGGTGGCTGGCAGTCGGTGCCGCAGCTTGCGTTTCCGGGCGGGGTGCTGGCGGGATGCTCGGCCGGTTTCGTCAACGTTCCGCGCATCAAGGGCAGCCATACCGCTATGAAGAGCGGTATGCTCGCTGCCGATGCAATTGCCGCCGCCGTCGCCGATGGGCGCGAGAATGATGCGCTGAACGAATACGACAGCGCCGTGCGTTCAAGCTGGATCGCCGAGGAGCTGAAGCTTGTCCAGAATGCTCAGCCGCTCGTCGCCAAGTGGGGCGGCGATCTCGGAACCGCGCTTGCCGGTATCGACATGTGGATGCGTTTCCTGAAGATCGGTCTGCCGTTCAGTATGAAGCACCACACTGACGCCTCGTCCACCGAGCGTGCGGATCTCTACCAGCCGATCCAGTATCCGAAACCGGATAATGTCATCAGCTTCGATCGCTTGTCTTCGGTATTCCTGTCGAGCACCAACCACGAGGAGGATCAGCCCTGTCACCTCGTGCTCAAGAATCCTGAAATTCCCACTGAGATCAACCTGCCGCTCTACGCGGGTCCCGAAGCGCGTTATTGCCCGGCGGGCGTCTATGAGTTCATCGGTGTGGAAGAGGGTACACCGCGTCTCCAGATCAACGCCCAGAATTGCGTGCACTGCAAAACTTGCGATATCAAGGACATGACCCAGAACATCGAATGGGTCGCGCCGGAGGGCGGGGGCGGACCGAACTACCCGAACATGTGATGCTGCCGTGTGGCCCATACCGAAATCGCCTATGCCAAGATCAACCTCGCGCTGCACGTTCGCCGTCGGCGCGAGGACGGCTATCACGAATTGGAGACGCTGTTCGCCTTTGTCGATGATGGTGACTGGTTGACGGCCTCGCCCAGTTCGCGTGACATCCTCCACGTGAAGGGCGAGTTCGCCGGTGGTCTGGACGATCCTTTCGGGAATATCGTCTCAAAGGCGCTGGCCAGGCTCAATCATGTTCCCGGTTGGACGGTTTCGCTCGACAAACGGTTGCCGGTGGCGGCGGGGCTGGGTGGAGGTTCGGCCGATGCCGGCGCGATATTCCGCATGATCGAGCGCTGGGGTGGCCTGCCCGAAAATTGGCGTGAGATAGCGACCTCGCTCGGCGCCGACGTTCCGGCCTGCGTGCAGAGCCGGACCTGTATTGGACGCGGTACGGGGGTGGAACTGAAGCCTGCCGACGATGCCTTGGCCGGAACGCATGTCCTGCTGATCAATCCCCGAAAACCCCTCGCAACCGGACAGGTGTTCAAGGCGTGGGATGGTAGGGATCGAGGGGCACTGCCTGAAGGGGACGTCCGCGCCATCACGCTCGCGGGCCGTAATGATCTTGAGGTACCAGCTATCGCGCTTTGTCCCGCAATAGCGGATGTCCTGAGAGCGCTGGAGGAGACCTCTCCATGGTTGGCGCGCATGTCCGGCTCGGGTGCAACCTGTTTCGGACTCTATGAAAACGAAGATGCGATGCGGGTGGCCGCCGAGGGATTGTCCGCCCGTCATCCCGAATGGTGGTCAATGATGGGGCGTCTGCGATGAGCGAGCCGGTCTTCCGCCTGCTTGGCGTGCCCCGCTTCGGGGGCATTTTCGTGGTTGCCGACCATGCCTCGAATCGAGTGCCGGACGACATTGACCTCCACATCGATCCGGTGTTGCTTTACCAGCATATCGCTGTGGACATTGGGGTCAGCGGCGTTGTCGAGCGTATGGTTGTGAACCCCGGCATTGCCGCCTTCCTCGCCAATACGAGTCGTCTTGTCTGCGATTGCAACCGTGATGAGGGCGCGCCAGCGATCATACCCATTGCCAGCGACGGTCACGTGATTCCAGGTAACGAACTGACTCACGATCAACACGAGGCGCGGCTGGATCGTTTCTTTCGTCCCTATCACGCCGCACTGGCCGAATGGCTAGATGGGAACCCTGTTTCGCTGATCCTGTCGCTGCACAGTTTCACACCTCAGCTTGCCAGTGACCCTGCGCAGCAGCGTCCCTGGCATGTCGGGGTGCTCTACAATCGGGATGACCGCGCCGCACGTGTCGCCATTCCACTGCTAGAAGCGGAAGGCCTCGTCGTCGGTGATCAGCAGCCCTATTCGGGTAAGCTGCTCAATGCGACTATGAACCGCCATGCCGAAGCCGAGGGGCGTCCATACCTGGGTATTGAGATAAGGCAGGATCAGATAGGGGATGCCGCCGGGCAGGCGGTATGGGCCGAAAGGCTCGTCCGCATCTGCAATCAGGTCGCCATCGCGATCGGCAAATAGCCTATTTTCTTCTTCGGATGATTCCCTACCTGCAGTAGGGGGCAATCGAACGCATTTTCCACCGGAGCCGACCCATGCCTGCCTATCGTTCCCGCACCACCACCCACGGCCGCAACATGGCCGGTGCGCGTGGTCTCTGGCGCGCCACCGGTATGAAGGACAGCGACTTCGGCAAGCCGATCATCGCGGTGGTGAACTCCTTTACCCAGTTCGTTCCTGGTCACGTCCATTTGAAGGACTTGGGCCAGCTCGTCGCGCGCGAGATTGAGGCGGCAGGCGGTGTAGCCAAGGAGTTCAATACGATCGCGGTAGATGACGGCATCGCCATGGGTCACGACGGCATGCTCTACTCGCTGCCCAGCCGCGACCTGATCGCCGACAGCGTCGAGTACATGGTCAACGCGCATTGCGCTGATGCGATGGTCTGCATCTCAAATTGCGACAAGATCACGCCGGGCATGTTGATGGCGGCGCTGCGGATCAACATTCCGGTGGTCTTCGTTTCCGGCGGGCCGATGGAGGCCGGCAAGGTGGTGCTCAAGGGCAAGGCGGTTGCGCTCGATCTCGTCGATGCGATGGTTGCCGCCGCCGACGAACGCTATACCGATGAGGAGGTGAAGGCGATCGAGCGCTCGGCCTGTCCGACTTGCGGTTCGTGCTCGGGCATGTTCACGGCCAACTCGATGAACTGCCTGACGGAAGCACTGGGCCTTTCGTTGCCGGGCAACGGTTCCACGCTGGCGACGCATGCGGATCGTGAGCGGCTGTTCCTCGAGGCTGGGCGCCTCGTTGTCGATCTCTGTCACCGTTATTACGAGCAGGAGGACGAAAGCGCCTTGCCGCGCGCCATCGCCAGCTTCGGTGCTTTCGAGAACGCCATGAGCCTCGATATCGCGATGGGCGGGTCGACCAATACCGTACTCCATCTGCTTGCAGCCGCGCACGAGGCGGGTATCGACTTCACGATGGCCGATATAGACCGGCTTTCCCGCAAGGTGCCTTGCCTGTCCAAAGTCGCGCCGGCCAAACAGGATGTCCATATGGAGGACGTGCACCGCGCTGGCGGGATCATGGCGATCCTCGGGGAACTGGATCGTGCCGGTCTTCTGCACACGCACCTGCCGACAGTGCACAGCAAGACGCTCGGCGATGCGCTTAACCGCTGGGATATCAAGCGCACCAATGACGCTTCGGTGCAGGAGTTTTTCAAGGCCGCGCCCGGTGGCGTGCCCACGCAGGTTGCGTTCAGCCAGTCGCGCCGCTGGGATGATCTCGACATCGACCGTGAAAACGGTGTGATCCGTTCGGCGGAGCATGCCTTCAGCAAGGATGGTGGGCTTGCCGTGTTGTCGGGCAATATCGCGCTCGACGGCTGCATTGTGAAAACCGCGGGTGTGGACGAGAAGATCCTGAAGTTCACCGGACCAGCGCGAGTCTACGAAAGCCAAGACGCGGCGGTTGCCGGCATCCTCGGCGGTCAGGTCGTTGCGGGCGATGTCGTCGTGATCCGCTACGAAGGGCCGCGCGGCGGGCCTGGCATGCAGGAAATGCTTTACCCGACGAGCTACCTCAAATCGAAAGGTCTCGGCGCCGCCTGCGCACTCATCACCGACGGACGTTTTTCGGGCGGCACCTCAGGCCTGTCGATCGGGCACGCCTCCCCGGAGGCGGCGGAAGGCGGTGCGATCGGGCTCGTCGAAAACGGCGACACGATCGAAATCGATATTCCGGGCCGCACGATCAACCTTGCCATATCCGACGAGGAA